>NZ_AFWY03000010.1:0-184608 GCF_000231075.2 Amycolatopsis sp. ATCC 39116
AGCCTCGGCGGCGGCCGCCGGAGCCGCCGCGCGTTGCGACGGCCGCTGGAACCGCTCGGGTGCGGCAGCGGCGACCTGCCCATCAGCGGCGGGCAGGCTTCCGCCGCCGCTCACGGTGACCCGCCGTTCCAGGCGCTCCAACCGCTGCAGCACCGCCGCTTCGCTTTCCGACGCCGACGGCAGCAGCATCCGGGCGCACAACAGCTCCAGCAGCAGCCGCGGCGCGGTGGCGCCCCGCATCTCCAGCAGGCCGTTGTGCACGATCTCCGCGTACCGGGTCAGCGTCGCCAGGCCGGCGCGCTCGGCCTGCGCCGTCATGCGGTCCAGCTCGTCCGCGGGCGCCGACACCAGGTTGCGCGCTGCCGCGTCCGGGACCGACCGCAGCAGCACCAGGTCGCGCAGCCGGTCGAGCAGGTCGCTGGCGAAGCGGCGCGGCTCGTGCCCGGCCTCGACCAGGCGCTCGACCGTGCCGAACACCGCAGCCGAGTCGTCCGCGGCGAGGCCGTCGATCATGTCGTCGATCAGCGCCGAGTCGGTGACGCCGAGCAGCGAGATGGCCCTGTCGTACGTCACGCCGTCCGGGCCCGCGCCGGCAAGCAGCTGGTCCAGCACCGACTGGGTGTCACGCGCCGAGCCGCCGCCCGCGCGGATCACCAGCGGGTACACGGCCGGGTCGACGTGGATGCCCTCGGCCGCGACGTTGCGCTCCAGCAGGTCACGCATCGCGCTCGGCGGGATCAGCCGGAAGGGGTAGTGGTGCGTCCGCGACCGGATGGTGGGCAGCACCTTGTCCGGTTCGGTGGTCGCGAAGATGAAGATCAGGTGCTCCGGCGGCTCCTCGACGATCTTCAGCAGGGCGTTGAAACCCTGCGTCGTGACCATGTGGGCCTCGTCGATGATGAACACCCGGTACCGCGACTCGGCGGGCGCGTAGAAGGCGCGGTCGCGCAGCTCGCGGGCGTCGTCGACACCACCGTGGCTGGCCGCGTCGAGCTCGGTGACGTCGATGCTGCCCGGCCCCTCGGGCGCCAGCGCGCGGCACGAATCGCACTTGCCGCACGGGTCCGGGGTGGGGCCTTCGACGCAGTTCAGCGAGCGGGCCATGATGCGCGCGCTGGACGTCTTGCCGCAGCCGCGCGGCCCGCTGAACAGGTACGCGTGGTTGATGCGGCCCGCGGTGAGGGCGGCGCGCAGCGGTTCGGTGACGTGCTCCTGCCCGACGACCTCGGCGAAGGTCGCCGGACGGTACTTGCGGTAGAGAGCCAGGGCCACGAGGCGAGAGTACCGGCCGCCACCGACAAGCTCGGACTAGCCTGCTGGGCGTGACCCGCCGCTTCTACGACCGGCTGGCCGCGGACTACCACCGCATCTACGCGGACTGGCCGTCGAGCGTCCGCCGTCAGGGCGAAGCGCTGCACCGGCTGCTGGGCGGCTCCCCGCGGCGGGTGCTGGACTGCGCGTGCGGCATCGGCACCCAGGCCGTCGGCCTGGCCGCGCAGGGCCACGAGGTGGTGGGCACCGATCTCAGCCCCGCCGCGCTCGCGCGGGTCACCGGCATCCCGGTCGCCGCCGCCGACATGCGCGCCCTGCCGTTCCCAGCCGCGACCTTCGACGCGGTGGTGTGCGCCGACAACTCACTCCCACACCTGCTGACGCCCGAGGACGTGCGACGGGCGCTCACCGAAATGCACCGCGTCCTGCGCGAACCCGGCCGGCTGATCCTGAGCACCCGCGACTACGACGAGGCAAGACGCACCCACCCCGCCGCCACACCCCCATCAGTGCACGAGGCCCCGGACGGCCGCACGATCACTTTCCAACTCTGGCACTGGCACCCAGACGGCGAGCGCTACGACGTCGAACTGTTCCAGGTACTCCCGAACTTGACGACGAAGGTCCACACGACGACGTACTGGGCGATCACCCGCGCCGAGCTGCAGGGTTTCGCCGAAGCGACAGGCTTCTCCACCCCAACATGGCACGAACCTGAGGAGAGCGGCTTCTTCCAGCCGATCCTGACGGCCGAAACCTGAGCTGGTCCAAACCCAACGCGCCCAGCGCCCGCCAGACCGAGGAGCTCGCACCGTGGGGGTCCGGGGGGTCGCCCCCCGAAAAAACACAGTGGACGAAGTCCCCTTTCAAGAAGGGCGAGGCCTTCATGAAAGGGGACCCCCGCACCCGTCAGAGCCTGCTTATCCTTGCTGCCTTCCGGCCCTGGGGAGGTTCACAGGATGGACGCCGCGGGGGTCCGCCTTCAGTGTACTCAACCGGTCGTCGCACCTGTCGTCAGGTCGTAGACCATGCTGCCGCCCACCGTCTGAGCTGTGAAGTTCTCCGCCACCCACTGCGCGATCTCGCCGGAGCCGCCGCGGCCCATGCCGCCGGAGACGTAGTACGTGATCTCGCCCCGGGCGACGTACTGCTGGAACTCCGCCAGCGTCGGTGCGGGGTCGCCGCCGTTGAAGCCACCGATGGCGATCACCGCGGTGTCGGAGTTCAGCGCGAGGCCGGCCGCGGACTGGGAGCCGTTGGTCGCCGCGGACCACTTGGTGGTGGTCTGCCGGAGCAGCGCGATCAGTTCGGCCGACTCGGCTCCTGCCCGGTCGCCGAAGCCCATCGAGTTGCCGGACGGCCCGGACGTCGGGATGGACCCGGTGTGCCCCTGGCTCGCGGTGACCACGGCGTACGCCCCTGGCGCGAGCAGCCCGGTGATCACCCCGGCGATGGCGAGCACGATCCCCGCGCGCCGGATCCGGTCGAGCCCGAACAGCAGCCCGGCCACCACCAGCGCGGTCAGCACCAGCAGCACCCACCTCAGCCACGGCTGCCAGTCCGGCGTGCGGGCCAGCAGGATGAAGTCCCACACACCGGTCGCCGCGAGCATCAGCGCCAGCACGATCCGCGCGGCGAAGTTGTGCCGTCCGCGCCACAGTTCCACCGCACCGATGCCGACCAGCCCGGCGATGCCCGGGGCGAGCGCCACCGTGTAGTACGGGTGGATCGTGCCGCTCATGAAGCTGAACACCAGCGCGGTGACGACCGTCCAGCCGCCCCACAGCAGCAGCGCGGCACGCGTCCGGTCCAGGCGCGGCGCGAACCGGGTGAACCACAGCCCGGCGGCCAGCGCGATCAGCGCGGCGGGCAGCAGCCACGAGATCTCCACCCCGAACGCGGCGCCGAACATGCGGAACAGGCCGGTCTCGCCGCCGAACATGGTATTGCCGCCCATGCCGCCACCACCGCCACCGTTGCCGTCGCCGCCGAAGATGCGGCCGAGGCCGTTGTAGCCGAAGGCCAGCTCCAAGGGCGTGTTGTCGGTGGACCCGCCGATGTAGGGCCGGGACTCGGTGGGCCACAGCGCGACGGCGACGATCCACCACCCGGTCGCGACGACGAGCGCGACCGCGGCGTAAACCAGCTGAAGCAGCCGCCTGCCCAGCCCGGTCGGCGCGGCGACCAGGTACACCAGCGCGAACGCGGGCAGCACAAGGAACGCCTGCAGCATCTTGGTGAGGAACCCGAACCCGAGCGCGGCGCCGGCGAGCATCAGCCAGACGGTGCTCGCCCGGTCCAGCGCCCGGACGGTGCAGTACGCGCCGGCCACCATCAGCAGCACCAGCAGCGCGTCCGGGTTGTTGAACTTGAACATCAGCGCCGCGACCGGCGTCAGCGCGAGCGCCGCCCCGGCGATCAGCCCGGCCAGCGGACCCGACGTGCGCCGCACCGCGGCGTACAGCAGCGCCACCGAACCCACGCCGCACAACGCGTTGGGCAGCAGCATGCTGAAGCTGGAGAAGCCGAGCAGCCGCCCGGACAGCGCCATCAGCCACAGCGACGCGGGTGGTTTGTCGACGGTGATGACGTTGCCCGGGTCCAGCGACCCGAAGAACAGCGCCTCCCAGTTCTTCGTGCCCGCCTGCACGGCCATGGCGTAGAAGTCGTTGGCGTACCCGGACGCGCTCAGGTTCCACAGGTACAGCGCGGCGGTCGCGACCAGCAGGACGGCGACCGACGGCCGGACCCACGGCGGACGGCCCGCGGTCCGCGTTCGCGCCGCGGCGGGGACCGGCCCGAGGCGGGCCGGATCGGAGGAAACAGCCGCAGTCGACATGTCGAGTCGGTTCTCCTATCGGTTCTTTCGGAAGACCCAGTTGCGGAACAGCAGGAACCGCAGGACGGTCGCGGCCAGGTTGGCCAGCACGAGCACCACCAGCTCGGCGAACCGGCCCGGTTCGGCGCCGGCGTGCAGGAGCGCGAGTGATCCGCTGGTCAGCGCCAGCCCGAGCCCGAAGACGATCAGGCCTTCGAACTGGTGCCGCCCCGCGCCCTTCGACCCGCGCACGCCGAAGGTGAACCGCCGGTTGGCCGCGGTGTTGGCGACCGCGGTGACCAGCAACGCGATCAGGTTCGCGGCCTGCGCGCCGACGCCGGTGCGGAGCAGGACGTAGAGCACCAGGTAGGCCAGGGTGCTGCCGACGCCGATCGCGGCGAACCGGACGAGCTGCCTGGCCAGTTTCGGCGGGACGCCGGGTTCGGTGACGGCGATCGGGTGCCTCCCCAGCTGGGCGCGGATCTGGCTGATGGGCAGGGTGCCGCGGGCGAAGCCGCGGATCATCCTGGCGACGCCCTTGAGGTCCGCGGTGGCGGTGGCGACGATGTCGACCGACGAGTTCGGGTCGTCCACCCAGTCCACCGGCACCTCGTGGATGCGCAGGCCGGAGCGCTGCGCGAGGACGAGCAGCTCGGTGTCGAAGAACCAGCCGGTGTCCTCGACCAGCGGCAACAGCTCGCGGGCGACCTCGGCGCGGATCGCCTTGAAGCCGCACTGCGCGTCGGTGAACCGGGCGGCCAGCGCGCCGCGCAGGATCAGGTTGTAGCAGCGCGAGATGAACTCGCGCTTGGGCCCGCGCACGACCCGGGCGCCGCGGGCCAGCCGGGAGCCGATCGCCAGGTCGGAGTGCCCCGAGATGAGCGGCGCGACCAGTGGGAACAGCGCGGCGAGGTCGGTGGACAGGTCGACGTCCATGTAGGCCAGCACTTGGGCGTCGGAGGCGGACCAGACGGCGTTGAGCGCGCGGCCGCGGCCCTTCTGATCCAGGTGGCGCACCTCGACCTCGGGCAGCTCGGCGGCGAGCGCCCGCGCGATCGACAGCGTCGAGTCGGTGCTCGCGTTGTCGGCGACGGTGATGCGGAACGGGTAGGGCAGCGCGTCGGAGAGGTAGGTGTGCAGGCGGCGCACGCAGGGCGCGAGGTCGGTCTCCTCGTTGTACACGGGGACGACGACGTCGAGGACCGGGGACGTGCTCCGTTGCGGGTCGGCCGGCCGAGGTGCGGGAGAGGCGTCGGCGGAGGTCGTCATGAGCTCGACGGTGGCCCGCCGCGTTGTGGCGATCATGTGCCCGAGCTGTGCGGAGCCTGTGAGCGGCTCCCGAACGGGCTACCTGGGGAAACGCACCGTGAATTTGGTGTGACCCGGCTTGCTTTCGACGCCGACGCGGCCGCGGTGGGCGGCGACGACGGCGGCCACGATCGCCAGCCCGAGCCCGGTGCTGCCGGCCGCGCGGGACCGGGACGTGTCGCCTCGGGCAAACCGCTCGAACACGGTCGGCAGGACCTCCGGCGCGATGCCGGGTCCGTTGTCGGTCACCCGCAGCACGACCTCGTCGCCCTCGACGGCCAGCTTGGTGGTGACCACCGTGTCCGGCGGGGTGTGGGTGCGGGCGTTGTTGAGCAGGTTGAGCACGACCTGGTGCAGCTGGTCGGCGTCGCCGACGACGGTGATCGGGTCGGCAGGCACGTCCAACTGCCACCGGTGGTCCGGCCCGGCGACGTGCGCGTCGGACACCGCGTCGGCGACGATGCGGGACAAGTCGACCGGCTCGTAGACGCGGTGCCGCCCGGAGTCCAGGCGCGCGAGCAGCAGCAGGTCCTCGACCAGGGTGGTCATCCGGGCCGATTCGGACTCGACCCGGCCCATCGCGAACGCGATGTCCGGCGGTACCTGATCACCGCTGCGCCGGGCCAGCTCGGCGTACCCGCGGATGGCCGCGAGCGGCGTGCGCAGCTCGTGGCTCGCGTCGGCGACGAACTGGCGCACCCGGCTTTCGCTGGCCTGCCGCGCGTTCAGCGCCGCGCCGACATGCCCGAGCATCTGGTTGAACGCCGCGCCGACCTTGCCGACCTCGGTGCGGGTGTCGGTGTCCACCGGCGGCACCCGGATCGACAACGCCACCTCACCGCGGTCGAGCTGCAGCTGGGACACCTTCGACGCGGTGTCCGCGAGCCGGTCCAGCGGGCGCATGGTGCGGCGGATGGTGATCGCGCCGAGCCCGCCCGCGATGAGCAGGCCGCCGAGCGCGACCCCGCCGAAGATGAAGCCGAGCCGCCACAGCGTCTCGTTCACCTCCGCCAGCGGCAGACCGGTGATCAGCAGCGCGCCGTCGTGCGCGCGCACCGACACGACCCGGTAGTCGCCCAGGTCGCCGAGGTCGACACTGCGCCGCTTGCCGTCGGCGGGCAGCGCGAGCAGGGTGCGCAGCTCCGCGGACGGCACCGGGTCGCTGGGGAACGGGTTGTCCGAGGAAGTCGAACCCCCGCGCAGCACCCCGGCCCGCACGGCGCCGTCCGGGAACACGACGACGGCCAGCGTGCCGATGCCCTGCCCGGGGACCCGGAGCGAGTCCGGCGGCGGCTGGTTGGGCGAGCCGTTCCAGGAGCCCGGCGGCGGCTGGCGGGTGCCGCGCTCGCTCGCGGCGGCCAGGCGGTCGTCGAGCTGGTGGTAGAGGAAGCTGCGCAGCGCGATTTCGGTGACCAGGCCGACGACCAGGCACACGAGCGCGAGCAGCGCGATGACCTGCGCGATCAGCTTGCCGCGCAGGGAGGAGGGCAGGAGCCGCCGCGGGCGGGCGTGCTCAGCCTGCCGGTTTGAGGACATACCCCGCGCCGCGCATGGTGTGGATCATCGGCTCCCTGCCCGCGTCGATCTTCTTCCGCAGGTAGGAAATGTAGAGCTCCACGATGTTGGCCTGGCCGCCGAAGTCGTAACTCCACACCCGGTCCAGGATCTGGGCCTTGGACAGCACCCGCTTCGGGTTGCGCATCAGGAAGCGGAGCAGCTCGAACTCGGTCGCGGTCAGCGAGACCGGGTCGCCGCCGCGGAACACCTCGCGGCTGTCCTCGTCCAGGGTCAGGTCGCCGACCGTCAGCGTCGAGCCCTCGTTGGCGGACACCACCCGCGAGCGGCGCAGCAGCGCACGCAGCCGCAGCACGACCTCTTCCAGGCTGAACGGCTTGGTCACGTAGTCGTCGCCGCCCGCGGTCAGGCCGGCGATGCGGTCCTCGACCGCGTCCCGCGCGGTGAGGAACAGCACGGGCAGGTGCGGCGCCTCGGCACGCAGCTTGCTCAGCACTTCCAGGCCGCTGAAGTCGGGCAGCATCACGTCGAGGACGACGGCGTCCGGGCGGAAGTCGCGGGCCACGCGGACCGCCTCGGTGCCGGTGCCCGCGCTGCGGGTCTCCCAGCCCTCCATGCGCAGGGCCATCGACACCAGCTCGGCCAGGGTCTCCTCGTCGTCGACCACGAGGACGCGCACCGCCGAGCCGTCTGGGTGCTTGAGATCGGCCTTGCCCACACCGGACGTCGCGGCGTTCATGCTGGTCATGGTCCCATCTTCGACCGCTCCGGTGGGTCTTCCCTGTGACCCGTCTGTGTGTTCCCTGTGAGCGGTGGACGCGCACAGGGTCCGCCCACCTCGCACACAGCCTCCGCACAGCCGGGCCGCCGAACCTGTGGGGTGGCAGGGGCGGACCCTGCCGCGACCGAACGCGAAAGGGACACGATGAGCACGGAGCCGACGACCACCGAGGCACCTGCCGCCGCGTGGGGCGACCCGCAACCGCCCGCGCCGAAGTGGTCCGGCAGGAAGACCGCGATCGCCGCGGCCGTCGCGGTCGTCATCGCCGCCGTCGGCGGAGTCGCGATCTACGCGGGCACCTCGTCCGAGGCGAACCAGCAGGGCGGGATGGGTGGCTTCCCCGGCGGCGGACGCATGATGGGTGGCGCCGGCGGCACCGCGTCGATCCTGCGCGAGGCGCTGCACGGCGACTTCACGGTGTCGGCCGACGGCGGCTACGCCATCGAGCGGTTCCAGACCGGAGAGGTCAGCGCGCTGAGCGCCACCTCGATCACGGTCAAGAGCAAGGACGGCTACACCCAGACCTACGTGATCGACTCGTCGACGGAGAAGGCGGGCAACCTGGCGACCGGCTCGACGGTCACGGTGCTGGCGAAGGTCTCCGGCGACACCGCCACCGCCACGTCGATCACGGACGGCTCGGCCCAGCAGGGCTTCCCCGGTGGACAGCAGGGCGGCTTTCCTGGTGGTCAGGGCGGGTTTCCGGGCGGCGGCAGCAGGCCGTCCAACTGATCCGGCAGGCGCTTCCGGGTCGTCCGGCGACCCGGAAGCGCCACTCGCCCGGATGTGGTCAATAACACACGAGTTTCGATAATCCCGGATCAGCGCAGGTCGAACTGGCCCGCCTTGACCCCTTCGAGGAAGGCCGCCCACTCGCCGGCGTCGAACACGAACACCGGGCTGCTCGCCAGCTTGGTGTCGCGGACCCCGACCAGCCCCGGCGCGGCCATGTTGACCTCCACGCAGTTCCCGCCGTTGGGCTCGCTGGCGAAGGACTTCTGCCACTTCGACTCGTCGAACAGGTGCGCCGCCGTCTGCGGGTCGTAATCCACCGGTCGCGGGTATTCCGGCATCAGTCCCTACCTCCGTGCCTGAGGTCCCGTCCCGCCGCGTGGCGAAGCGGGGCGATCCCTGGTCCTTTCGTTGGAACCACGTGGGTCCAGTCGGGTGATGCAAACTTTGACCACTCGACACTGGGATTATTCCAGGAGTAGGATTATTCCCGCCGGTCGGGTCGATCACAGACCCGAGTCGCGTGTTCTGGGGGAGGTCGACGGTGCTCGGAGTGGATGTCGCGGAGCGGCCCGCGGCCCCGTGCCGGCCGGACCCGTTCGTGGTCGTCGGCAAGGTCAACGGCCGGGACGAGGCCGCTCGCGTGGGCAGCCCGGCGGAAGCGCTTTCCCGGATGCTCGGCTGGCTCGCGGCGGACGCCGACGCCTCGGCGGTCTGGTACCTGCGCGAGGACTGGCCGGGCCCGGTCACCGTGATCGGCAGGCCGGCCCCCGGCACCGTGCGCGAGACCCGGCGCTGCGCGCACCTGTTCCCGCTCGAACCCGGCACGGTCCTGCGCGGCGCGCTGACCGCCGGCTGCGGCGCGCGCCTCCGGCTGCCGGAGATCGAATGGCTGCCCATCGGCGCCGGCATGCCGTGCGAGCACTGCCTCGCCGCGGCGGGCGTCTGCCGGAATCCCCGGCCGCTACTGGAAGGGGGACGGAGATGACCGTCCGGATCCTGACCGACTCGACGGCTCCGCACCGGAGCGAGCCCGCGGTGCACACGCCCGGCCGCCGCCGGTGGACGCTGCTGCCGCGCTCGTTCCGGCGGCACTGGCACGCGTGGCGGCACAACGCGGAACTGGCGCTGCCCCGGCCCCGCGGCTGACGGCTACTGCCCCGCCGCGCAACCGCAGCACCGCGTCGCCGAACCGGTACTCGTAGCGGCACTCCTCGCCGACCGCGGGCGGTTTCGGCAGATCCTGGCGGTCATCCCCGCTTCCGGCCCACTCCGCACCACCCGATCGACATCGACGGGTTCGCCACGAAGTTCTGCGTCACCGGGGACGGCGCCTCGTCCAGCCGCCACTGCGGCAGCCACACCACGCCCGGCTCCACCATCTCGAAGTCGCCGAAGAACGACACGATCTCGTCGTGCCGCCGGGAGAACGCGGGCGTGCCGGACTTCTCGTACAGCTCGAACGCCGCCCGGATGCTCGCCGCGTACTCCGCTGGCACGTCCAGGTCGTCGAACGTCGCGTGGGAGATCACCAGGTACGAGCCGGCGGGCAGGCGCGCGCGGTAACGGGCCAGCATTTCGCCTGCCGGCTCGGCGTTCGGGATGAAGTGCAGCGCCGCGCAGAAGATCAACGCGATCGGCCGGGTCCGGTCGAGCACTCCGGCGCCCATCGCGGCCTGCCACACGGCGTCCGGGTCGCGCTGGTCCGCGCGGACGATCGCGTGCCGCTCGGGGTCGCCCTCGCGCTCCAGCAGCAGCTGCCCGTGTGCGACGGCGACCTGTTCGCGATCCACGTACACGCACCGGCTGCGCGGGTCGAGCGCGTCGGCGATCCGGTGCACGGTGCCGACCGTCGGCCCGCCGGAGCCGACGTCGAGGAACTGGTCGATCCCGTTGCGCACGCAGTACCGCAGGACCCGTTCCAGGAACTCCAGGTTGGCGCGCGCGATCAGGGGCGCGAACGGGACCTCGGCCAGGACCTTGTCCCCGAGGACGCGGTCCATCGCCCAGTTCCCCGTGCCGCCCAGGTAGTAGTCGTACATCCGGACGGCGTTGGGACGGTCCAGGTCCACGTTGTCCTGATCCGGTTCAGCCACGCCCAACCCCCGACAAGTTGATCTTGGTCGAAGCCTAGGCTCCCATGGCCACGCGGTACTGATCGGCCATGTTCTTCAGGAACTCGCGCGTCTCCTGCCGTTCCAGCGCCGCGCCGCGCAGGCGGTCCCACGCGTCGACGAACAGCTGGAAGTCCTTCTGGTCGTCCAGGTAGATCCCGCCCGCCGAGTGTTCGATGTAGACGAAGTCACGGGTGCGGTCGGGGAAGCGCATGATCGTGAAGTCGTTGGGCACCGCGGCCAGCCTGGCCCCGAACGGCAGCACGTGGATGTACACCCGCTGGCGCCGGTCCAGCTCCAGCAGGTGCTCGATCTGGTCCAGCATCACGGCGGGCGCACGACCGCCGGGCGCGCGGTGCAGCGCGGCCTCGCTGATGATGAACCGGTAGTACGGCGGCTGCGGCTGGTCGAAGACGGCCTTGCGGTCCAGCCGGTTGCGCACCAGCGACGTCACGTCGGTGGCGCCGAACTCGGTGAACTGCTTGAGCATGTAGTGCTCGGACTGCAGCGGGCCGGGGATGCGCTCGCCGTGCCACGTCATGATCTCGACGGCGGCCGGCTCGAGGTCGGTGAACGTCCGGAACCAGTGCGGCACGACGGACCGGTAGCCGGACCAGGCGCCCCGCTGCCCGGCCGCGGCGCGCGCCAGGCTCATGAGCGCCTCCGACTCGTCGCCGTTGATGCCGAACGCCTCCAGCATGGTGCGCACGTCGCCGAGCTTGACGCCCACCGCGCCGGACTCGATCTTGTTGACCTTGCCCTGCGTGCACCCGAGCACTTCGGCGACCTGCTGCTGGGTCATCTTCGCGGCCAGTCGCGCGTGCCGGAGCTCGTTGCCGAGTTGCTTGCGACGGGAAGTAACGGTGCTAGCCATTGCCTATTTCCGCGCCCTCACCCGCTCCACGGCACCTCGTCCCGCCTCGTCCCCTCGTAGTGGAACCCATGACCGTACTCCATGCCGCACCGTAGCGCGGCGATGACTGGATGGAGTTTGGCAGGAAAAGTGGTTGAACGCTAGTTACTCACGCGTTCACCTGCGGGAACAGGGCTTCGCGCTAGGGTGCGGAGAGAGCTTCGAGAGGGAAGGCTGCGCATGAGCAAGAAGGCGAGCATCGGCGTCACGGGCCTGGCCGTCATGGGCCGGAACCTGGCGCGCAACCTGGCGCGGCACGGGCACACCGTCGCCCTGCACAACCGCTCGGAACAGCGCACACGCGACCTGGTGGAGCAGTTCGGCGACGAAGGCGAATTCATCCCCACCTACTCCGCGCAGGAGTTCGTGAACGCGCTCGAGCGGCCGCGCAAGCTGGTGATCATGGTCAAGGCCGGCGCCCCGACGGACGCGGTCATCGAGGAGTTCGCGCCGCTGCTGGAAGAGGGCGACGTGATCGTCGACGCGGGCAACGCGCACTTCGCCGACACCCGGCGGCGCGAGGCCGCCCTGCGCGAGCGCGGGCTGCACTTCGTCGGCACCGGCGTCTCCGGCGGCGAGGAGGGCGCGCTGCACGGGCCGAGCATCATGCCCGGCGGTTCGAAGGAGTCCTACGAGTCGCTCGGCCCGCTGTTCGAGAGCATCTCGGCCAAGGTCGACGGCGACCCGTGCTGCACCCACATCGGCCCGGACGGCGCCGGGCACTTCGTGAAGATGGTGCACAACGGCATCGAGTACTCCGACATGCAGCTGATCGCGGAGTCGTTCGACCTGCTGCGCGGCGCGCTCGGGTACGAGCCAGCGCAGATCGCGGAGGTGTTCCGCACCTGGAACACCGGCAGGCTGGACTCGTACCTGATCGAGATCACCGCCGAGGTGCTGGCGCACACCGACGCCGCGACCGGCAAGCCGTTCGTCGACGTGGTCACCGACCAGGCCGAGCAGAAGGGCACCGGCCGCTGGACCGTGCAGATCGGCCTGGACCTCGGTGTGCCGATCAGCGGCATCGCGGAGGCGGTGTTCGCGCGGTCGCTGTCCGGCAGCGCGGACCTGCGCGCGGCCAGCCGTGGCCTGCCCGGCCCGTCGCGCGCCCCGCTGACCGGCGCGGCGGCGGAGACCTTCGCCGACGACGTCGAGCGCGCGCTGTACGCGTCGAAGATCGTCGCCTACGCGCAGGGCTTCAACCAGATCCAGGCGGGCGGCGCGGAGTACGGCTGGGACATCGACCTCGGCGCGCTGGCCGCGATCTGGCGCGGCGGCTGCATCATCCGGGCGAAGTTCCTGGACGACATCCGCTCCGCCTACGCGGCCGAGCCGGGCCTGCCGACGTTGCTCACGGCGGGCGACTTCCGCAAGGCCGTGGAGGACGCGCAGGACTCGTGGCGGTCGGTGATCTCCACCGCGGTCCGGCTGGGCATCCCGACGCCGGGCTTCTCGACCGCGCTGGCCTACTACGACGGCCTGCGCGCCGAGCGTCTCCCGGCCGCCCTGGTGCAGGGGCAGCGCGACTTCTTCGGCGCGCACACCTACCGCCGGGTCGACCGGGAGGGCTCGTTCCACACCCGCTGGGCCGAGGACGGCCGCCCCGAGGTCGGGGCATAGCTGGACGCGAAGCGTCGCCGTCGAGGGTGGTGACGGGGAGCCGGCCTGATCGGCGCGTGACGGGCGTCCGCGCGGCGCCCGTCACGCGTCCGGGAACATGCCCCGCAGCATCTCGCGGATCTGCCCCTCGACGGCGTCCTTCGTGATGCCGAGTTCGGTGAGCACCTCGTAGGCGGGCCCCTCGGCCTGGTCGAGCAGGGCGAGCAGCATGTGCTCGGTGCCGACGTAGTTGTGCCCCAGCCGCAGGGCTTCGCGCACGGTGAGCTGGATGACCTTGCGGCCGTCCTGGCTGAACGGGATGTGCGCGGGCAGCTCGCCGTCCACCGGCGGCGGGAGGGTCGCGTTGACCCGTTCGCCGACCGATTCCGGTGTGACGCCGAGGTTTTCCACCGCCTTCGCGGCGAGGCCGTCCCGCTCGCCGATCACGCCGATCAGGATGTGCGTGGTCTCGATCTGCTCGTTGCCCGCGCCGCGGGCCACCTTCTCGGCGTTCACGACCGCCCGGCGGGCGCGCTCGGTGAAGCGGCTGAAGGCCTCCATGCCGGCGCCGGGGGAATCCTTCGGCACGAACCGCTTCTGCGCCGCCTGCTTGGAAACGCCCATGCTGGCGCCGATCTCCGTCCACGACGCGCCGCTCCGCCGTGCCTGGTCGACGAAGTGGCCGATCAGGTGGTCGGCGACGTCGCCGAGGTGCTCACCGAGGAGCACCGCGTCGGAGAGCTGCTGGAGGGGATCGGAGTCCGGGTGCTGCCGCTTGATGGCCTCGATCAAGTCGTCGAGGCGAACTGAACTGGTCATGCGTCAACCCTAGGTTGACGGTGTTGGAGTCGTCAACCCGGGGTTGACGTTTTCGCCTGAGGCGAACTGAGATCAACCGCCTCGTCGGCGCTTCCCGTCCGTTTCTCTGGCGTGACCGGGAGGGCACCTCTGTTTCCCGGCCCACGCCGTGCCAATCGGCCCGATTTCGACGCACGCGCGGAAAACACGTGGCGCCGCCTAGGCGAACGGCAGCCCCACGTAGTTCTCCGCCACGCTGGTCGCCGCGGCGCGGGAGGACGCCGTGTACCGCAGTTGCGACAGCTGGAGCCGCCGGGTGAAGTCGTCCGCCGAGGGGTCAACGTGCAGCATCGAGGTCATGTACCAGGAGAAGTGCTCGGCCCGCCACACGCGCCGCAGACAGGTGTCCGAGTAGGACTCCGCCAGCTCGCTCCGCTTGTGCTGCAACAGTTCCACCAGCGCACGGGACAGCACGCGCACGTCGGCGACGGCCAGGTTCATGCCCTTCGCCCCGGTCGGCGGCACGATGTGCGCCGCGTCGCCGGCGAGGAAGAGCCGTCCGTACTGCATGGGCTCGGTGACGAAGCTGCGCATCGGCGTGATGCCCTTGTCCAGGATCGGCCCCTCACGCAGCACGAAGTCGTGCGCGTTCGTGGTGAGCCGGACGTCCAGCTCGGACCAGATGCGATCGTCGGACCAGTTCTCGATCTTCTCGTCGCTGGGCACCTGCAGGTAGAGCCGCGTGATCTCCGGCGAGCGCATGCTGTGCAGGGCGAACCCGCGCTCGTGGTGGGTGTAGATCAGCTCCTCGTGCGACGGCGGGGTCTGCGCCAGCACCCCCAGCCACGCGAACGGGTACTCGCGGTCGAAGGTCTTGACCTTGTCCGCGGGGATCGTCGGGCGGCTGACGCCGTGGAAGCCGTCGCACCCGGCGATCACGTCGCACGCCAGGGTCTGCGCCGCGCCGTCGGAGTCCCGGTAGGTGATGCGCGGGTTGTCGGTGTCCACGTCGTGCAGTTCGACGTCGCTGACCTCGAACCGGATCGGGTAGCCCTTGGCCTCGTGCGCGGCGATCAGGTCCTTGACGATCTCCTGCTGCCCGTACACCGTGATCGACTTGCCGGTCAGCTCGGTGAGCGCGATTCGGTGGTCCTGCCCGTCGAACCGCAGCGAAAACCCGTGGTGCGGCAGGCCTTCGGCGTCCAACCGCGTGCCGACGCCGATCTCCCGCAGCAGCTCGACCGTCGGGTGCTCGCAGACCCCGGCGCGCACCCGCTTCTCCACGTAGGCGCGGCTGCGCGTCTCGAGGACCACGGCGTCGACACCCTCGGCGTGCAGCAGGTACGACAAGAGCAGACCAGCCGGCCCGGCGCCGATGATCCCGACCTGTGTGCGCGTCACTGCGTCCTCCAAACTCCGCTGTTCCGGCACCCAGCATGCGGGTCGGCCCGGGCCGTGGGCCAGCAGGGCTTCCACTCAGTGGGAGCTCAGTGCTGCTCGGCGAGCCAGTCGTCGAACGTCGTCGGCGCGAGCCGGGCGCCCTCGCCGGGCAGCATCACCTCACCGGCCATCTCCGGCCCGAACAGGCCGGACCAGGTCGGCACGAACTTCGCCGACCGGCCGCGCGCCGCATACGTGCGGCGCGCCATGTCGACGAGGTCCTGCGGCTCCGGACCGGCGAGATCGAGGCGGTCGCGGAGCGGTTCGCCGGTGGCGACCTCGGCGAGCACGGCGGCCACGTCCCCTGGGGCGATCGGCTGCACCAGCAGCGGCGCGATGGTCACGACCCCGTCCTGCTCACCCCAGCCCGCGGCCATCTCGGCGAAGTCGTGGAACTGGGCGGCGCGGACGATCGACCACGGCACCCCGCCGGCGGCGACCAGGCCCTCCTGCTCGCGCTTGCCCGCGTAGTGCGCGTTGCCCTCGACGCGGTCGACGCCGAGGATCGACAGCAGGACGTGGTGCCGCACGCCGGCGCGTTCCTCGGCGGCGAGCAGGTTGCGCGTGGCGTTCCCGAAGTAGGCCACCGTTTCGTCTCTGCTCATCGGTGGCGCGCTGAGGGCGTCGACGACCGCGTCGACGCCGGTCAGGGCGTCGTCCAGGCCCGCGCCGGTGGCGAGGTCGACCCCAAGTGAGCGGCTGATCCGCACGACCTCGTGCCCGTCCCGCTCGAGCGCGGCCACGGTGCGACTGCCGATGTTGCCAGTGGCTCCGGCGACTGCGATTCGCATTGCTTCCTCCTATTGTGGATTTCTCGGGTCCATAATATCGGAGATACACTGTGGTTGTGAAGCTGCCATCGAGCACCGAGTGGGTTCTGCACTGCGCCACCTCGCTGGCGCAGCTCGAGCCGGGGTCCACCGCGTCGACGGCGCAGCTCGCGGAGTACTTCGACCTGCCGGCGCCCTACCTCGCCAAGCAGCTGAAAGCGCTGGTCCGGGCCGGTGTGCTGACGGCGACGACCGGCCCCCGCGGCGGCTTCCGGTTGGCCAGGCCCGCGTCGGAGATCACACTGCTGGAGATCGTCGAGGCGGTCGATGGGGCGTCCGCGCCGTACGAGTGCCGGGAGATCCGGCAGCGGGGCAGGGGCGCGCTGCCGCCCGAGGACTGCCGGGACACGTGCGTGCTGGCCGCGAAGATGGCGGAGGCCCACGAGGCCTGGCGGGCCAGCCTGGCGGCGCAGTCCCTCGGCGACATCGTGGCCGGGCTGCCGGAGTGGGCGCCCGAACGCACGCGCCGCCTGCTGACCGGCATCACCCCGGCGCGGCGGATCAGCTGAGGCCTGGCTCAGCTGGGCCGAGGTGCCCCGGACGCGCCCAGCCCCCGAGATCCCCTCGGCTCAACTGGGGGCGTCGCAGCGTCCACCGCTCGCTGGCGCCGGCATCACACCAGCCCGCAAAACCCAACCCCCCTCAGCTGGGCTGCCGCAAGGCGCGGGGTGCCCCCAAGGTCCGCGAAATCCCCCGCGCCGCCGCCCGCACGGCCGGCACCATCGACCTCGGATCCGGCCCAGCGGCCGGGATGACGATCGAGATCGCCGCCACCACCGCGTCGTCGGCCCCGTACACCGGCGCCGCCACGGACAGGGACACCATCTCCACCTGCCGGTCGCTGATCACGTACCCGTCGCGCCGCACGTCGGCCAGTACCCGGCGCAGCTCGTCGGCCCCGGTGATCGTCTTGGGCGTGTACCGGCGCAGCGGCGCGGCCAGCACCTGTTCCTGCACGTCGGACGGCGCGTGCGCGAGCAGCACCAGCCCGACGCCGGTCGCGTGCGCCGCCAGCCGCCCGCCGGGGCGGGACACGATGCTCACCGCGTTGCGCCCGGAGATCCGCTCCACGTACACGACGTCCGGCACGTCGAGCACCGCGAGCTGCACGTTCTCGTGCGTGGCCTCGTACAGGTCCTCCAGGAACGGCATCGCCGCGTCACGCAGCACCGGCCCGCGCGGGGACAGCGACGCGACCTCCCACAGCCACAGCCCGACCCGGTACTGCCCGTCGTCCTGCCGCTCCAGCGCCCCGCGCCGCGCCAGCTCGCCGACCAGCCGGTGGGTGGTCGACAACGGCAGCCCGGTCCGGCGGCTCAGCTCGGACAGCGTCATCGCCGGACGTTCGGGGGTGAACGCGGCCAGCACGTCCAGCACGCGGTCGACGACCGAGGGCGCCTGCGCCGATGTGTGCCGCATCAGCCCAGGTTAACGGCCCCACACGAGCTCGGCGGTTTCGACGATCCGCTCCAGCTTCGCCTTCTGCTCGTCCTGGGTGAGGTCGTTGCCCTCCTCCGTCGAGGAGAACCCGCACTGCCCGGACAGGCACAGCTGGTCCAGGTCGACGTAGCGCGCCGCCTCGTCGATGCGCCGCCGCAGCGAGTCGACCGACTCCAGCTCGCCGCGTTTGGTGGTGACCAGGCCGAGCACGACGTACTTGCCCTTCGGCACGAACCGCAGCGGCTCGAACCCGCCGGAGCGCTCGTCGTCGAACTCCAGGAAGTAGCCGTCCACCTCCAGCTCGTTGAACAGCGCGTCGGCGACGAAGTCGTACCCGCCGGAGGCCACCCACGAGGAGCGGAAGTTGCCGCGGCACAGGTGGGTGGTGACGGTCAGCCCCTCCGGGCGGCCGGCCAGCGCGGCGTTCATCGTCTTGATGTTGCGCACGTGCTGCTTGTCCGGGTCGCCGCCCATCTCCGCGACGAGCTGCCGCTGCGCCGGGTCGTTGAGGTAGGCGAGGCTGGTGTCGTCGAGCTGCAGGTAGGTGCAGCCCAGCTCGGCCATCCCGGCGATCTCCTTGGCGTACGCGTCGGCCAGATCGCGGTAGAACTCCTCCAGGTCGGGGTAGACCTGCTCGGAGACGGCGCGGCGACCGCCCCGGTAGTAGATCATGCTGGGCGACGGGATGGTCTGCTTCGGCGTCTGGGTGTCGTCCACAATGGACTTGAGGAACGCGAAGTGGTCACCGAAGATCGTGCCGGACAGCCCGACCTTGCCGTCCACCTTCAGCCCGGCCGGGCTGAACTCGATGTCCCCGGCCGCGTTGTGGAACTTGACGTGCAGCTTCTCGTCGCTGCGGGAGATCCCGTCGAGGGCGTAGATGAAGTCCATGTGCCAGGAGGCGCGGCGGAATTCGCCGTCGGTGGCCGAGCGCAGCCCGACCTCGCGCTGCATCGCGACGACGTCGCGGATGGCGCTGTCCTCCACGGCCTTCAGGTCGCCGGCGCCGATGGCGCCCTTGGCGAAGTCCTCGCGGGCCCGGTGGAGTTCGGCGGGCCGCAGCAGGCTGCCCACGTGATCGGCGCGGAACGGCGGTGTCGTGCGCACAGTCATGCCCCGATCTTCGGGCAGCGCACCACCGCGCACAAGCCCGCCTTCCGCCCCGCGGCAACCCCCTTGCGAGCCGCGGGGCGGAGGCCGCGATCAGGCCGGCGGGCCGAGCACGACGACCGAGTTGTGGCCGCCCATGCCGAGCGACGACTTCACGGTCAGGCCATCACCGATCGGCACCCGGCCGGTGAGCAGCTGCGGGTGCCCCTTGGCCACCGCGGGCGGCGCCGGGACGTACCCGCGGTCGTACCCGAGCGCGGCGACCGACACCTCCACCGCCGAGGCCGCGCCCTGGCAGTGCCCGACGAGCGGCTTGACCGAGTACACCCCGGTCGACGACCCGAACTCCTCTTCGAGGATGGTCGCCTCGGCGGTGTCGCACTGCTTGGTCCCCGGCCCGTGCGCGTTGAGGTAGCGCACCGCCGCGGCGGGCACCCCGGCGTTGGCCAGCGCGTCCCGGAAGCAGCCGCGGACCTGGCCGAGGTCCGGGTCGACCGAGGTCACGTGGTACCCGTCGTGCGTCATCGCGCCGCCGAGGGCGACCGCGTACGGCCGGGTCGCGTTCCGCGACAGCACGAACGCGACGGACGCCTCGCCCATCAGGAAGCCGCGGCTGCCCTCCTGGAACGGACGGCACGCCTCGAGCGGCTCGGTGTCGGTCACCGCCACCCCGAGCCGCACGAAGTGCAGGACGTTCTCCGGCGTCGCGGAGATGTCGGTGGCGACGAACACCACGTCGTCCACGATGCCGGCGTCCAGCCAGGCCTTGGCGGTGAGCAGCCCGGCGTTGCCGGAGGCGCACATGGCCGAGACGTTCATCGCCGGGCCGTGGAACCCGTACTCCTGCATGAAGGTGGACATCGGCGTGGACGGCATCAGCCCGAGGTACTCGCGGGGCCGCAGGTCACGGCCCCGGTCGAGGTAGAACTCCCGCCAGAGGTCCACCTCGCCGAGCACCACCGCGTGCAGGAGTCCGACGCGCTTCCCGGGCTGCCAGCCGCGCTCCCCCGCGTCGGCGATCGCCTCCCTGGCGGCGGCCCGCATCGCCCGCGCGAACCGGCTCGGTCCGTCCATCGGGTTACCGCCGTCGGTCACCTTCGCCACCCAGCCGGGTTCGTCCGGGTGGGCGCCGTACCCGGCTTCCAGCCCGGCCGCGGGCTTGCCGGACGTCAGGCCGTCCCACAGCTGCTCGCGGCCCCAGCCGTAGCCGGTGACCGCTCCGATTCCGCAGATTGCCATTTGCCGCGAGTCCATCGCACTCGCCCCTCCTTCGTCATTGCCTCTACGATCCGTCCCGAGGAACGGACTCGTTCCAAGCCAACGTCGAGCAGCCGGAAGGGCATAACCGAGCGCAGTCCGCTGCCGGAGATTGGTGCACAAGGACCACGGTGAAGCGGCCGAATGGTGTAATCGGACAGCAGAAGATGCTCGGCGGATCGGACGGAAGATGGAGCCAAACGCCAACCCCGGGGAAGGCGTGGCCGGCCTGTCCGTCGATCATGAACAGGTGATCGACCTGGCCCTGTCCGCCGATCGCGCCGTGATCTGGTCCTTCGGCTTCGCCGACGACGTCCTCACCTGGCGGCCCGGCCTCGACCGCCTGCTCGCGCTGCCCGGCGCGCCCGACGCGGAGATCCGCGCGCGGCTCGCCGAGTTGGTCGAGCCGCTGATGCTGGCCGCCCGCACCGCGCCGGTGTGGCACGACCTGGAGCTGGAGCAGCCCTACGAGACGCCGGCGGGCGACTCGCGGTGGATCCGGTTCCGCGCCCGCACGTTCGACGGCGGGCTGTTCGGCATCGCCACGGACGTCACCGACCGGCACGAGGACCGCCGTGAGCTCGCCGACCTCGCCGACCGCTACCGCCTGCTGGTCGAGCTGAGCCCGGACGGCATCGTCGTGCACCAGTACGGCGTGCTGACCTACGCCAACCCCGCCGCGGTCCGGTTCGTCGGGGCCATCACCGCGTCCGAGCTGATCGGGCGCCCGATCACCGACTTCGTGGATCCGCCGTCGGTGCCGTCGATGCTGCGCCGGATCGCCGGGCTGAGCGAGCCGGGCGCCACGTCCGAGCCGGCGGAGGCGGTGCTGACCAGGCTCGACGGCGAGCGGATCGCCGTGGAGTCGGTGTCGGTGCGCACGACCTGGGAGGGCAAGCCGGCCTTCCAGGTGATCATGCGCGACGTCAGCGCGCAGAAGGCCGCCGAGGCCGCGTTGCGCTACCAGGCCGCGCTCGTCCAGCACGTCAGCGACGCGCTGATCGCGACCGACGCGCGGGGCCGCGTGACCAGCTGGAACCCGGCGGCCGAGAACATCTACGGCTGGCGCGCGGCCGACGCGCTGGGCCAGGAGGTCGGCCGGCTGGTCGGCGCGCCGCTCGACCCGGCCGACGTGCTCGCCCACGGCGGCGTCGCGCAGACGACCCACCGCGCCGCGGACGGCTCCGCGCTGGCGGTGCGGGTGTCGGCGGCCGAGATGGACGACGGCTACGTGCTGGTGTGCGCGGACGAGACCGCCCGCCGCCGCGCGGAACGCCAGTTCAGCACGGTTGTCGCGGCCCTGGACGAGGGTGTGCTGGTGATCGGCCCGAACGGCCGGGTGATGTCGGCGAACCCGGCGGCCGAGCACATCCTCGGCGCCACCGAGGCGGAGCTGATGGCCACGCCGCCGGACAACTGGCCGCTCTACGACGAGGACGGGCGGCGGCTCGACCCGTCGGAGTACCCGTCCGCGCAGCTGCGCCGCGGCGGCGAGCCGCAGCAGGGCCGGGTGATGCGGGCCAAGCGCGCGGACGGCCGGATCGTGTGGCTGTCGGTGTCCTGCCGGGCGATGAACCCGGAGGACATGGCCTCCTCGGCGTTCGTGCTGTCGTTCAGCGACATCACCGAGCGCAAGGCGATCGGCGAGCGGCTCGCGCACGACGCCACGCACGACCCGCTGACCGGGCTGGCCAACCGCACGCTCGTGCTGCAGCGGCTCAACGCGGCCCTGCACGAGGAGGGTTACGGCGCCACCGCGGTGCTGTTCATCGACCTGGACAAGTTCAAGGTCATCAATGACTCGCTCGGTCACACGATCGGCGACCGGGTGCTGCAGATCGCCGGCGAGCGGCTGCGGCACGCGGTGCGCGCCGGGGACGTGGTGGGGCGGCTCGGCGGGGACGAGTTCGTGGTGATCGCGTTCGGCGTGCACGACGAGTCCGGGGTGCGCGCGCTGACCAACCACATCCGGGACGCGGTGACCACGCCGATCTCGGTCGACGGGCGCCGCCTGCACGTCGACGCGAGCATCGGGATCGTGCTGACCGGCCCCGGCGACCAGCGTGAGGCTGACGAGCTGCTGCGCGACGCGGACGTCGCGATGTACCACGCGAAGACGCTGGGCCGCGGCCGCTACGAGTTCTTCGACGTCGAGCTGCGGATGCGGATGCAGCGGCGCCTGCGGCTCGAGCAGGACCTGCGCGACGCGGTCCGGCACGGCCGCCTGTGGGCCGCCTACCAGCCGGTCGTCGACCTGCGCACCGACGAGATGGTCGCGGTCGAGGGCCTGCTGCGCTGGACGCACCCGGTGCACGGGCCGATCTCGCCCGCGGAGTTCATCCCGCTGGCCGAGGAGAGCGACCTGATCAACCTGCTCGGCTCGCACATGCTGCGGGAGACCACCCGGGAGGTGGCGTCGCGCCGGGCGCGGGGCGCGAAGGTCGGGCTGAAGATCAACCTGTCCACCCGGCAGCTCGACGACCCGGCGCTGGTGCTGGCCGTGGAGGAGGCGCTGGCGGTGACCGGGCTGCCCGCGGACGCGCTGTGCCTGGAGATCACCGAGAGCGCGCTGATGCGGGATTCCACGGTCACCAGCAAGACGCTGGCCGCGCTGCGCGAGCTCGGGGTGTGCCTGGCGATCGACGACTTCGGCACCGGTTACTCGTCGCTGGCGCAGCTGCAGCGGCTGACGCTGGACACGTTGAAGATCGACCGGTCCTTCATCACCGGGCTGGGCGAGTCCGGGGACGCCGAGGTGATCGTCACGAGCATCATCGCGATGGCCCACGCCGTGCACCTGACCGTCGTCGCGGAGGGCGTGGAGAACGCCAAGCAGCTGGAGATCCTCAAGCGGCTCGGCTGCGACCAGGCCCAGGGCTACTACCTGGGCCGGCCGCTCCCGGCCGCCGAGCTGTGGTCCTGATCGTCGGCGCGGCTGCCGCGGAAGGTGTAGCGGTAGCCGCTCGGTGAGACGCCCAGCGCGGCCTGCAGGTGCTGGCGCAGCGAACCGGCGCTGCCGAACCCGGCGTCCTCGGCGACCCGGTCGATCGGCAGGTCGGTCTCCTCCAGCAGCTGGCGGGCGCGTTCGACGCGCTGCTGCGTGAGCCACTGCCCCGGCGAGAGGCCGACCTCCTCCCGGAAGCGGCGGGTGAAGGTGCGCACGCTCATCGACTCGCGGGCGGCGAGCTGCCGCAGCGTCAGCGGACGGTGCAGGTTCTCCAGCGCCCACGCCCGCGCCGCGCCGGTCGAGGACACCGTCGGCTGCGGCACCGGCCGGGGGATGTACTGGGCCTGGCCGCCCTCGCGGTGCGGCGCGACGATCGTGCCGCGCGCGACCTCGTTGGCCACCGCGGCGCCGTGGTCGCGGCGGATCATGTGCAGGCACAGGTCGATGCCGGACGCGACGCCGGCCGAGGTCAGCACGTTGCCGGACTCGGTGTAGAGGACGTTCGGGTCGACCTGCACGCGCGGGTACAGGGTGCGCAGGTCGTCGGCGGACTGCCAGTGCGTGGTGGCGGGGCGGCCGTCGAGCAGCCCGGCCGCGGCGAGGACGAACGCGCCACTGCAGATGGACGCGATGCGGGTGCCCGGCGCGATGGCCCCGAACGCGTCGGCGAGCGGGCCCTGCAGCGGACCGCCGGGCTGCGGGCCGTAGTCCTCGTCGGAGGAGGACACGACGACCGTGTCGGCCTCGGCCAGTGCGTCCAGGCCGTGCTCGACGTTGACCGTGAAGTCGGCGTCGGTGCGCACCACGCCGGGGTGGAGGGTGCAGGTGAGCACCTCGTACAGCGGTTCGTCGCCCGCCCTGGCCTGCCCGAACAGCCGGTGCACGATCCCGACCTCGATCGGCAGCAGACCGTCGCGGACCAGCACGGCCACCCGGTGCCTGCCGTCGTTCGCGAAAACCGTCATGGCCCGATCCTGACACATGCTGACCATCGGGCCACTCGTCGCAGGCGCGGTGACGGCGGAGCCTGGTGGCATGAACGTGTTGTGGATCTTCGCCCACCCGGAGGGACGCTCGCTCAACGCCGCGCTGCGTGACGAGGGGCTGAAGGCGCTGGACGAGTTCGGCCACTCCTACCGGGTGTCGGACCTGTACGCGATGAAGTGGAACCCGGTGGTCGACTACGGCGACTTCGAGCACGACCCGGCCGAGCGGATGCTGGTCGCCTCGGCCTCGCAGGAGGCGTACGAGTCCGGCCGCCTGCCCGCGGACATCCGCGCGGAGCAGGAGAAGCTCGACTGGGCGGACGCGATCGTGGTGCAGTTCCCGATGTGGTGGTACGGGTTGCCGGCGATCCTCAAGGGCTGGTTCGACCGGGTCTTCGTGAAGGGCCTCGGCTACGGGATCGCCGCCGAGGACGGCACGGTGCTGCGTTACGGCGACGGCAAGCTCACCGGCAAGCGTGCGATGGTGGTGACGACGATCGGCGCGCGGCCGTCCAGCATCGGACCGCGGGGTGTCCACGGTGAACTGAACGACCTGCTGTTCCCCTTGCACCACGGCACATTCTGGTACACCGGCATCGCGCCGCTGCCGCCGTTCGCCGTGCTGAGCGCCGACCGCCTCGACGAGGCCGGGTTCGACGCGGCGGTAGCCGGACTGCGGGACCGGCTCCGCACCCTGGAGAGCGCGGAGCCGATCCCGTTCCGCCACCAGAACCGCGGCGACTACGACGAGGACCTGGTGCTACGCGCCGACCTCGCGCCTGGCCGGTCGGACCTGGCCGTACACCTGCGCGACTGACACGACCATGAGCAGCGCGCTGACCACGACCGGCGAACGGAACCCGAGACCCGCGTCGAGCGCGAGCCCGCCCAGTGCCGGGCCGAGCGTGTTGCCGACGTTGAACGCGGCCGTGGTGAAGCCGCCGGCCAGCGCGTTGCCCGGGGCCTGGTAGAACACGCGCGCGGTCAGCGCCGGTGCGAGCCCGAACGCCAGCATCCCCTGCAGGAACACGAGAACGAGCGTGACGACCGGGCTGGACGCGCTCACCGCGAGCGCGGCCCAGCCGACGGTCAGCGCTGCCGTGCCGGTCAGCAGGACCGTGCGCGGCCGGGCGTCGGCGACGCGGCCGCCGAACACGATGCCGACGCACGCGCCGACGCCGAACAACACGAGCGTCGCGGGCACCCACGCCTCGGACAGCCCGGCCACCTCGGTGATCAGGGGCGCGAGGTAGGTGAACGTGCAGAAGGTCGCGCCCTGGACGAGGGCGTTCGTCGCGTAGGTGAGCAGCAGCGGACGGCGCAGCAGCGGCCGGACGGCGGTCGCCGCTGTGTCCGGTTTGGACACCGGGATGGTGCGCACCACCGCGACGGTCGCGGCGACGGCGAGCGCGGCCACGGCCCAGAACGCGGACCGCCAGCCCCACGCCTGACCGAGCACGGCGCCACCGGGCACGCCCGCGACGCAGGCGAGCGTGACCCCGCCCATCACCACGGACATCGCCCGGCCCTTGGCGTCCGGCGCGACCAGCGCGACGGCGACCGTGGTGGCCAGCGCCCAGAACCCGGCGTTGGCCAGCGCCGCCACGATCCGCGTGACGAGCAGGACGGCGTAGCTGGAGGTGAGCGCGCCGAGCACGTGCGCGGCGGCGAACACGACGAGGAACGCGGTGACCGCCCGGCGTTGCGGCCAGCGGCGGGCGAGGATGGCGAGCAGCGGCGCGCCGACGATCATCCCGACCGCGAACGCCGAGGTCAGGTAGCCCGCGGCGGCGATCGAGACGTCCAGGTCCGCGGCGATGTCCGGGACCAGCCCGGACAGCATGAATTCCGAGGTGCTCTGGGCGAAGACGGCGAGCCCGAGCAGGTAGACGGCAAAGGGCATGACAAAGCTCCCGAGTCGGAGAAAACAGGGTCAGCGGGTGATCCGCCGGCCTCTGTCCGACTCGGGGCTGTTCACGCCCGGCAGCATAGCCGGCGCCGGTCGCGGTGATCGACTCATTTTCCGTCGAACCGGCGCAGGTCCTCGATTTCCGCGGTCAGGTCCGGCAGGTCTTCGAAGGGCTGGACGTCGACGCGGCCGCCCGCGCGGGTCCAGGTGCCCGCGACGCGGCCGTCGACGAGGACGGCTGCCTTGACGATGCCGCCGCCGGGGTGCACGAGCCTGCGGTGTTCCGGGGCGACGGCGTGGTCCCGGGTGCGCCAGCCGAGGAGGTACTCGTCGAAGGCCGGAATGAGGCGGACTGTGGTGCCCGCTTCTTCGACGTCTACTGTGGACTCGCGCCAGTGGGGTTTCAGCCTGGTGACGGGGATTCCGGACCAGGCGGCGAGGTCGGCGGGCTCGGCTGGTTCGTGCGCGGCCAGGTAGCGGGCGACGAGCTGGCCGAGGGCGGTGTCGTCGGGTTCGGTCGGCAGGGGTGCGCCCAGCCAGTCGGCGGCGTGGACGTAGGTGGGCTTGCCGGCGCGTTCCGGCCCGAGCACGACGAGCCCGCGCGCGGCGGCGAGCATCGCCAAGTGCACCGTCGCCTGCCCCTCGGTCCCGGTCCGCTCACCGAGTTCGGCCTTGGTGAGCGGGCCGCGGCCGTCGAGAGCCTTGGCAGCGCGTGAGGCGTCGGGGTTGTCGACGCCGAGTTCCTTGAGCCGCCGGAGCGAGTTGACCGGATTCGGTTTCACCAGCGGGTACAGCCAGGGCAGGTCGTCGCGGGCGATCAGGTGCAGGGTGCCGCGCGGGCCCCAGCAGCGGACGAGCGTGGCGTCCCGGCGGGCTTCGTCGAGTTCGGCGGCGGTCAGGCCGGGCACCCGGGCCCGCAGCGCCAGCGGGAAGGCGGTCGGTTCCTGGGCCTGCACGGCGAGGAGGTGGCGCACGGCGCCGACGAGCGTCGGTGTTTTCGACCGGTCCAAGAGCTGGGCCGCCACCCGCCGGCGCCGTACGTCCATGCGGGCAGGCTACCGACGCCTGCGTTCCGCGTTCTCGAACTTGCGGACCGCGAACTCGTAGGCCTCGTCGAGGAGTTTCCGGGCCTGCGGCCAGGTTTCGTCCGGGTTGATCACGCAGACCCAGTGCTGGCCGCCGTACAGCGGGTGCGGGAACAGGACGTCCAGGGCGGTGACGTCGTAGTCCCCGTCCGGCACGACTTCCTTGAAGCGGTCGCGGGTGAGCCCGATGTTGAGGCGGAAGACCCCGGGCCGATCCAGGTTCGAGGTGTCGTCGTACGGGTTGTCCGAGGTCACGATGGTCGCCCAGGGCATCTGACGCTGCGGCGGCAGGTCCCCGCGGGGGTCGTAGATGGCGAAGACGTCCCCGTTCGCCTCGACGATCCGGGAGCCTTGGAAAGTGGCCAGTTCCTGTCGAATGTGCTCGATATCCACTGCGCCAAGGAAGCACAATACAGACGATCAATGCGCGGGGCAAGTGATGAGCATCACAGAAATTGAAGGTCCTGCGCCGCAGAAAGCCACCGCGCCCACTGACGCAGCCCTTCAGGCGCGCCCGTCCCGCAGTGCCAACACCCGCCCGCGAACCAGCCTGCCTAAAGGAAAACCACCTCGCCCCCACTACCGCGACGCCACCGACAGACCGGCCCGCCGCAAACCACCGCCCCCACTGCCGCGGCCCATGCTTCCCGCCCCGCAATGCCAACACCCGCCCGCAAGCCGGCCCGCCTGAAGAAGAACCACCTCGCCCCCCGCTACGGCGAATCCCTGAGGCGCCCGCAACACCCCCTCCACTACCCAGGCCCCACCAGCTCGTGCGCCGGCTCCGCGCCCAGCGCCGGCTCCGTGTGCACCACTGCCGCCGTCAGTCGCGGCACTCGTTGCGTCAGCCGGTGCTCCACCTGGTGCGCGAGGTGGTGCGCCGCGGTCACGGTCAGCGCCGGGTCGACCGCCACCGCCAGCTCGGCGCGCAGGCTGTGCCCGATCCACCGCACCCGCACGTCCCGCGCCGCGCGCACCCCGTCGACGGACCGGGCGGCCTGCTCGACCAGGTCGACGGTCGCCGGATCGACCGCGTCCATCAGCCGCCGGAACACCTCCTTCGCGGCGTCGCGCAGCACCAGCAGGATCGCGGCGGTGATCACGAGCCCGATGATCGGGTCGGCCATCGGGAACCCGAGCGCGACGCCGAGCGCGCCGAGCACCACCGCGAGCGAGGTGAACCCGTCCGTGCGCGCGTGCAACCCGTCCGCGACCAGCGCCGCGGAGCCGATCTGCCTGCCGACCGTGATGCGCCACCGCGCGACCAGCTCGTTGCCGAGGAACCCGATCACGCCCGCCGCGGCCACCACCCACAGCCCGGTGACCGGCCGCGGCTCGATCAGCCGCCGGACCGCCTCGTACCCGGCGAGCGCCGCCGACCCCGCGATGATCAGCACGACGACCACCCCGGCGAGGTCCTCGGCCCGGCCGAGCCCATAGGTGAACCGGCGGCTCGCGGCGCGGCGGCCGAGCGCGAAGGCGATGCCGACCGGGACCGCGGTGAGCGCGTCGGCGAAGTTGTGGATGGTGTCGCCCAGCAGCGCGACCGAGCCGGTGAACAACACGACGACCAGCTGCGCGGCCGCGGTGACGAACAGCGCCAGGAACGACCAGACGAGCGTGCGCATCCCGCGCCTGCTGGTCTCCAGCGCGCTGTCCAACCGGTCGGCGCTGTCGTGGCTGTGCGGCGTGACGAGGTGCCGCAGCCGCCGCGCTCGGTGGCCGTGTCCGTGTCCGTGCGAGGTCCCCATGGCAATATGCAAGCATGCGCGCGCATGACGACACAACTGATGCCGCCCGGCTGCGGGTGGCGGCGGAGGTGCTGGGCCACCTGGCCGACCCGACGCGGCTGCACCTGTTGCGGCTGTTGTCGGTCGAGCAGGACGTGTCCAGCCTGGTCGCGCAAGTCCCGGCGTCCCGGTCGTCGGTGTCGCAGCACCTCGGCAGGCTGCGGCTGGCCGGCCTGGTGCGGGCGCGCCGGGAGGGCCGCCGGATGCTCTACCGCATCACGAGCGACCACCTTGCCGATCTGGTCGCCGAGGCGCTCGGGTACGCCGACCACGCCGTGCTCGGAATCCCGCACCACATTGCCGAAGGGACTCCTCCCAAACGGGTGAATCCGGCAGGATGACCGATATGTCCGAAAGAAGACGCCGCGCGGTCTCGCTCGCGCTGGCCGCGTGGCACCGCGGGCTCGCCACCATCGGCCTGACGCAGTCCGAACGCCGCATCGCCGCCGACGCGCAGTCCTTCTGGTCCGACCGGTCCGGCGTGGACTGGAAGGACAACTCGCACTGGGCGGACGCTCCGGTGTTCGGCGAGAAGGTGCCGTGGGAGGAGATCGGCAGGCGGCACCTGGACATGTTCCGCCGCGGCGCGCGGATGGCCGGTTTCGACCGCCCGTGGGGCCGGGTCGTCGAGTGGGGCTGCGGCGGCGGCGCGAACGCGGTGCACTTCGCGCCGCACGCGAAGGAGTTCGTCGGCGTCGACATCTCGACGGACAGCCTGCTGGAGTGCGAAAAGCAGGTGAAGGCGGTGTGCGACACCCCGTTCCGCGGGGTCGCCGTCGACGTCCCAAGGCCGGAAGCGGCGCTGCGGGAGATCCCCGGGCCGTGCGACGTGTTCCTGTGCCTCTACGTCTTCGAGGTGCTGCCGACCCCCGAGTACGGCGAACGCATCCTGCGGCTCGCGCACCGCGTGCTCGCCCCCGGCGGCCTCGCCCTGATCCAGATCAAGTACGACGAGGGCCGCTGGCTGACCAGGCCGCGCCGCCGCTCGTACCGGACGGGCCCGTCGCAGATGACGACCTACGCGATCCCGGAGTTCTGGAAGCTGGCCGCGCGCGTGGGCTTCCGCCCGGAGGCGATCGAACTGGTGCCGGAGAACGAACTGGACGAGCGCTACGCCTACTTCTTCCTGACCAGGCCCTGACCGCGGCGTTCCAGCAGCAGGTCCGCGACCACCCACAGGACGAAGGGGCTGAGCCACACCCCGATGCTCGCGGCGCTGTAGGTCATCAGCTCCGCGCTGCCGAGGAAGGTCGTGTCCACCTGGGGCGTCAGGACGATCGTGGCGACGACGTTGACGACCCGGCTGAGCACGATCGACATCGCCAGCGCGAAGCTGCGCGCCATCCACCTGCGGTGATCGCCGAAACGGCGCCGACGGGCCATCCGCCACCCGACGGCCGTGACGACCAGCCACAGCGCCGAACCGACGAGGTTCGCCACGCGGACGGAGGGCCCGGCCGCGGTGTGCCACCCGATGTACAGCCCGAGCAGCCCGGCCGGCAGCACCCCCGCGAAGACGTAGACCCGCCCGGTGATGCGGTGCCCGCGCGGGTGTTTCGCGCGGAACGCGGGCCAGATCTGGAAGCACGCCGTGGCCATGGCGACGGCGCCGAACAGGACGTGCCCGACGAGCAGCGGGTAGTAGAGGTCGTTGCCCGGCGGCGGCTCCAGACGGGACCGGGCGGGGTCGAAGGTCAGGTAGGGCGGCACCGAGAAGGCCAGGAACGCCACCGCCACGAGAGCCAGCGGGACCATCCAGGGGCTGCGCCGCCAGGCCGATTGCCGGCTGGGCGGCTTGGTGCGGGGTGCGTTCGTCGTCGAGGTCATGGTCTGCGCCTCCGATTCCAAAACTATGTACACCATACATATAAACGTATGAGGTACATAGTTTTAGAATGACGCGGTGGCGGACGACAGCAAGGCGACCAACCTCCAGCGCAGTCTCACGCTGCTGTGGTCCGGGCGATCGCGTGGCCGGCGCGGGCCGCGAGCGCGGCTGACCGTGGAGCGGATTGCGCAGGCCGCGGTCCGGATAGCGGACGCGGACGGCCTGGAGGCGCTGTCGATGCAGCGCATCGCGGCCGAGCTGGGCTACTCGACGATGTCGATCTACAACCACATCCCGGGCAAGGACCTGCTGCTCGAGGTGGTCGCCGATGTGGCGGCCGGGAAGCCGCCGGAGCTCGACGACACGGACGACTTCCGGCAGGCGGTGCGGCAGTGGGTGGCCGCGCTGTGGGCGGGGTTCCAGGCGCGGCCGTGGCTCCTGCTCGTGCCGCTCGACCACGCGCCGATGGGCCCGCACCAGCTCGCGTGGCTGGACCGTCTGCTGCGGCCCCTGTTGAAGGCGGGGCTGGTCGGCGGCCAGGCCCGCGCGGCGGCGCTGCACCTGACCGCGGTGGTGCGCGGCGTCGCCCAGATCAGCCTCGGTATGAGCGGCGCCGGCAAGACCGAGGACGGTTTTCCGCGCAGTGAAGCCGAACTCACGCAGGTGCTCGGCGAGCTGATCAACCCGGCGGACTACCCGGCGCTGGCCGCCGTGCAGGCTGCCGAGTCCGCTGAGGACCTCGGGGACGGCGAGGCGCTGCCGGCCGCGCTCGAGTTCGGGGTGGACCGGTTCCTGGACGGGATCGAAGCCTGGGTGGCGGCCCGCTGACCGGTCAGACTGTCGCGTCGGCGGGCACTCGCCCGGTCGGGCGCTCGGCGATGATCTCCATGTTTCCGGAGCCGTCGATCAGGAGGACGGTCGGCACCAGGTCGCCGCTCGTGTCGGGCGAGGTCCGCACCCAGTCCGTGATCTCCTCCACCCAGCCGGAACTCGCGCCGGCGACGTAGATGTGGTCCGGACTGACCAGCCCGACGATCAGCCTGTCTTCACCGACGTGGTGGGCGACGTTGTCGTGGAACTGGCCGAGCACGATCGCCGAGGCCGCGCACAGGTTGTCGTCGCCGCGCTCCACGCTGACCAGGCGCCCCTTCGCCTCGTCGTCGTGCACGCCGAAGCGGAGCCCGCGCGCGAGGTTGCCGCACGCTTCGTCGAGCAGTTCCTGGAGCTCGTCCCCGGTCATCGCCTCGAAGCGGTTCTTGAGCAGGTGGGACATGCCGATCCGGCCGGCGGGGGTGATCGTCGTCTTGGCGAAGCCGAGGTACAGGCGGCCGTCGACGAGCGGGAGGGAGGCGTAGAGCTTCAGCGGGCCGTCGTAGGTGTGGAGGATGGGCAGCCACTCGCCGTCCCGTTCGGCCTGGACGAAGCTGTCCCGACCGGCACGGGCCGCGGCTGCGGCTTCGAGGGCGGTGTCCCAGTCGTCGCCGTCGGGCCGGTCGAAGTCATGGGTGCGCTCGGCGCGGGGGAACGTGCCGGCCAGGAAGACGCGATCCACGCGGGAGGGTTGCCAGGTGCTGTGGATGCGGGTGACCTCGCTCGCCTGGACGTCGCGCTGTTCCTGCGCCTGGCGCCAAGCCTGACGGACGGCGTCCTCGGCCCGCGCCGGGGCGGCCCCGTGGAGCAGGTCGTCATCCCTGCCGTTGACCTGGAAGACGACGAGGTTGACATCCACGGGCGAGTCCATAGCGCCCCCACCCTAGGCGGCGCCGCTGACGCTCCGTAGCCACGCGAAGGGCCCCGAACGCAGCGCCGCGGGCTTGCGGTACGGGAGAACTACGGGCAGCGCCATTCGTACACACCGGGCGAGGCCTCCACGACCTCACTCGGCCACGCCTCCCGCACCGCCCGCAGCCGCGCCCGGTGGTCGTCGATCCACCCTTCGGCAACGGGCAGTTCGAGCATCACGGAGACGCCGGAGGCGGGCTCATCGACCACGGTCACCCGGACAAGGCTCCCGGACTCCCGCCCGGACAGGTGGATTTCGGGCGAGCGGCCGCCGTCCTTTGAAGGGTCCCCGCCACGAAGCGACCAAGTACTCGCACCAGGACACCGTTGAGTTCGTCCCCAAGGCGAACCAGCTCCACAGCACCCTCCGGTCAAGACGCGGCCATCGGCGGTGAACCAAGATCACCACCGGCCGGTGGCGCGACCGCAGACATGAAAAAACCGCCCCGACCTGCATCGGAGCGGTTCATCGACCGTGGCCAGGGCCGGGGTCGAACCGGCGACCTTCCGCTTTTCAGGCGGACGCTCGTACCAACTGAGCTACCTGGCCGGAAACGCCGGCTGAAGCCAGACGCTACTGCGACCCTGACGGGACTCGAACCCGCGACCTTCGCCGTGACAGGGCGACGCGCTAACCAACTGCGCCACAGGGCCATATGCATTTGTCATGCGTACTCCCAACGGGATTCGAACCCGCGTTGCCGCCTTGAAAGGGCGGAGTCCTAGGCCGCTAGACGATGGGAGCCCGGCCGGTTCGGGTGACCGACCGACCGCGCTCTCAGGTCTCCCTGGGAGCGATTACAAGCATAGGGCACTCCACGAGCCCCCTTCCACCGGGTATCCCTTAACGGTAAAAACCGGGCCTGAGCTGCGGAAACACGCGAGCCGAACCCCCGGCGACCCAGCCCGGGCAGCCGCCAGCCGCCAACGTGTCCCCGGTCACTCTTCGCGACCGAGGTCCGCCAGGGAGCACACCAAGGCATCCCGCTCACCCTCGGACAGCACCTCCAGCAGCTCGCCCATCCGCTCATCCGTCAGCGACTCCGCGCGCCGCCAGCGGGTTTCCAGGTCCGGGCGCCGCCGGGCGCGGGCGATCAGCTCGTCGGCCGCCTCCGGGGACCACGCCGTCCGCAACAGGCGCGCCCGGCCGCCCTCCGGGTCCGCCACCACCGCCTCCGGCACCGTCAGCCCCACCGCCCGCAGCGCCGCGAAGTGCAACCCACCGCGGTACTCGCGCAGCAGCATCAACCCGTGGCCGATCCGAGCGACCGGATCATCCGGCCACGGAACCTCCTGCCAGCCCGCGAACAACGCCAGTCCGCTCGCGTCCGCGGCCGCCGCCAAGCTGGGCAGCAACTCGCCGAGCGCCGACTCCCGCAGGTGCGCCTTCGACCACCGGTACAGCGCCTCGGTGTACGCCGAGACCGCCGCGGTCGAACCCAATACCTCGGTTGCCGCGGGCAAAACAAGATCCACCACCCAGCGCGGGAAGATCCCGAACAGCTCGGCGACCACGGACGGCGACGGGTCGCCGAGCACGGCGGACCGGCCGCGGAAGTACAACGCCCGCCGCCCGAGCCCCACCTCGCGCTCGACCTCGGCCAGCTCCGGCGACGTCATGAACGCGCCCCCGTACTTCTGCACCGCAGGACGGATCTCCCGCGCGATCTCCACCGCCACGACCGGCTCCTCTCGACTCGTAACAGTGTTATGTTACCTGCAGCGAAGAACCATGGCGGCAATTTCACCGACAGCGAAGCAACTGGGTGGAAATTGTTTGCCCCGAGCGGAGCAACGCCGGTATCTTTCCGGACCTGGGGCCGGTCAGGGGTGCGACCAGGGGGTGCACCCCTGACCGGGAAGCACCGGGAACATCACCGCTGGACCGGGTTCACGCCTTCCTCGTCCGGCACCAGGCCGAGCATGTCCAGCAACTGGGCGCAGTCCTGCGCGTCGATCGCGCCGGCGGCCACCGCCAACCTCGCACGTCGCACCTGGTCGTCCGACACACGTGGCGCGTCGGCCTGCCCGGAACGCTGCGTGGGGACCCCGGCCGGATCGCCGCCTTCGTATCGAAGGAGGAACTGCCGAACTTCCACAGACCCGCTCATAGCTCCTCCCGAAAGGACTGTCACACCAACAACTTCGCCGCGAGGCTAGCGAGCGGGACGTCGGCCACGCAGCCCCCCGCAGAGTGAACCTGTGAACACGCAACGTTCCCGTTCCGCGTCCGCGCAGATGAACCGCAGGCGACGGTGCGATGACGGGTTGGGGCAATTTTTCCCGTCCAGCACTCGCGTCATCGGGCCGCATCATGTAACAATCGACTTGCTGACACACCCCCGGTCAGCGCCTGTGGAGATCCCCTCCGGCCCCCGCGTTCCTCCCCCTGGCGCGGGGGCCCCTCCATTTCCAGGGCACATTCCGGCCCGCATTTCCGGCCTGCGTGAATGGCTCGCGGTCAGCCCGGGATTGCGACATGTGGGCGTACGTCCCACCCGAACAGCCCAGGAGATCGGGAAGAACCCGTGTGTCGTGCACCACAATGAGGGTCGTCCCGAGACCTAACCGTTATCGTGGCCGGGTGCCTCTTCCCTCTCTCGGACGCCGGAACAACACCCGGACCAACCTGAAGCCGGTCAACCCGGGCAAGCACCGGAACTCGGCGGACAAGGAATCGCAGGGCGCCGTCGAGGACCACGAGCTCACCAGCTACCTCGCCGCGCTCGCGCCGGAAACCGGCCCGGAAAGCACCGGGACCGGCAAGCGCTTCGGCGAGGCGCAGGTCTACCAGCTGCGCATGAACCTGGTCGCGAGCTCCCAGCTCAAGGACATCGCCGCCGAGCGCGGCACCTCGCCGCAGGCGCTGGCCCGCGAATGGGTGCTCGAGCGCCTCGCCTGGGAGGCGCAGGCGGCCTCGCAGGAGCGCCGCCAGTTCGCCGACCACACCGGTGTCGCCGACACCGACCAGCACCACTTCGACCAGAACTGGGACCGGCCGCGCGCCGGCCGCGTCTGACCGCAGACAAAAAACCGTCCCCGGCGGAGGACCGCCGGGGACGGGACGTTCGTGGACAGGTGAGCGTCAGATGACGCGCACCTTCTGGGCCTGCGGCCCCTTCTGCCCCTGGCCGATCTCGAACTCCACGCGCTGGTTCTCTTCGAGGGTGCGGAACCCGCGGCCCTCGATCTCCGAGTAGTGCACGAAGACATCGCCCTCGCCGCCGTCCTGGGCGATGAAGCCGAAGCCCTTCTCGGCGTTGAACCACTTCACAGTGCCTTGCGCCACCGCTGTTGCTCCTCGTCAATAACTCGGGCCGCCCGGACGGTTCCGACGGGGTGAGCGACGAGCGCGTGCGGCTCCCGGCTCGCGTCGAAAGTTCCGCGAGTGTGTAGCCACGACCACGCAAAACAACGGCCTGCGCGGAAGCCTACCCGGATGTGAGCGATTTCGGACCCCATTGATTCCGTCACTGAGATGGCGTAATGCGGTCACCCGGTCACTGTCGGACCCACTCGATAGGCTGATCAACTAGCGGCCGACCGTGGCGTTCCGGCATCGAGGGTCCCTCGATAGTGAGGCGAGTCACACTCCTCAGCGTCAACGATCACCTACGGACGCGCGTCTGTCTGGCGACAGGGGAGAAGGGGCTTCAGAGGTGACAGGACTTCACAAGCGGCGCAAGCCGCTGGCGCTGATCGGGCTCGGTCTGGCCGCGCTGCTGGCGCTGAGTGCATGCAGCGGCGGCGATTCGCCCGGCACGACCGGGACCGGGCAGACCACGTCCGCCGACGCGCAGCAGACCTCGGCGGGGCCGGCCAAGCTCGCCGTGCAGCCCGCGGACGGCGCCAAGGACGTGGCGCCCGCGGACTCCGCGCAGGTGACGGTCACGGACGGTGAGCTGCAGTCGGTCACGCTCACCAACCCGGAGGGCAAGCAGGTCGCGGGCCAGCTCAGCGCCGACAAGCGCAGCTGGACCATCACCGAACCGCTCGGCTACGGCAAGAAGTACACGTGGTCGGGCACCGCGCTGGGCAGCGACGGCAAGCAGGTCGCCATCGGCGGCTCGTTCACCACCGTCAGCCCGCGCAAGCAGCTGTCCGCCAGCCTGAACGTCGGCGACAACCAGACCTACGGCATCGCGATGCCGATCGCGCTGACCTTCAGCTCCAAGGTCACCGACAAGGCCGCCGTCGAGCGCTCCCTGACCGTCGAGACCACGCCGAAGACCGAGGGCTCGTGGGCCTGGGTCTCCGACACCAGCGTGCACTGGCGGCCGAAGGAGTACTGGCAGCCGAACACGCAGGTCAGGGTCGCCGCGAACATCTACGGCGTGAAGATCGGCGACGGGACCTACGGCAAGCAGGACGTCACGGCCGCGTTCTCGATCGGCCGCTCGCAGATCGTCAAGGGTGACACCAGGACCCACCGGATGCAGGTCATCCGCGACGGCGTGCAGATCGCCGACTACCCGGTGAGCTACGGCCTGGACTCCGACCCCGGCCGCGTCACGCACAGCGGCATCCACGTGGTGATGTCGAAGCACGCGACCTACTCGATGAGCAACCCGCGGTACGACTACTACGACGTGAACGTGCCGTGGGCGGTGCGGATCTCCAACAACGGCGAGTTCATCCACGGCCTGGCGTCGTCGATGTGGGCGCAGGGCAAGCAGAACGTCTCGCACGGCTGCCTGAACCTGTCGCCGGCGCGGGCGAAGGAGTACTACGACGGCGCGCTGGTCGGCGATCCGGTCGAGATCACCGGCAGCACCCAGACGCTGTCCGCGAAGGACGGCGACTACTCGGACTGGACCTACTCCTGGGCGGACTGGACGAAGCTGTCCGCCCTCGCGGGCTGATCTGTCAAGGCGTGAAGGCCACTCCCGCCACGGGGGTGGCCTTCACTGTTTTCTAGAGCGCGTGGCCGTCCAGGGCGGGCGGCGGCGCGGGCACCGACGGGACCTCGCCCGGTTCCGGGACATCGAGCAGCGGCGGCACCACGACCATCTGCTGCGTCATGTCGTCCAGCAGCCGCGCCGCTTCGCCCACTCCGGGCCGACGTTGCTCGCCCATCCCGCAGCCGCCTCCTCTGGGATTCCGGTTTTGCCACGGTTCATTCTGCCGTGGGCGAGATCACCCCTCAATGGGGGTCTGTCGGAGAAATACTCACCAACTTCGCGGCGATGAGTAACACGGGGAACATCCCCCGACCACACCCCTGTAACACGGCGCGGTGACAGCCGCGCCCGAACACTCACGAGGAGGAAGCAATGGTGTTCGCTGCTCTGCTGGTGGAAGCCGGCTTGGCGGTTGCGGTGGCATCGGCTCTCACCACCTACGCACGGCGGCACTTCGCTCCTCGTGCCGAAGCCCCCGCCGAGGTCACCGAGTGAGCGAGGGCCGGGCCCCATCGGGGACCCGGCCCTCTTCCGTTCCGGTGTGGCGTCAGTTCGCGGCGGTCTTGGCCGCCGGCGGCGCGGTCACACCCTCTTCGTTGATGTGGTCCATCGGGACCCGCGCCGTCTCCGGGATCTTGAAGATCGGGAACAACGCGATCGCCGCGGCGATCATCAGGTAGTAAGCCGGCCAGTCCTGGTTGCCGGTGCCGTGGATCAGCGCGGTCACGACCACACCGCAGGTGCCACCGAAGATGGACGTCGAGACGTTGTAGCCGATCGCGAAGGCGCCGTAGCGCACGCGGGTCGGGAACATCGCCGGGAAGGTCGACCCGATCACCGCCAGCATCAGCACCAGCAGCAGCGCCACGATCAGGAATCCGAGGAACAGCAGCACCGTGCTGCCGCTCTGCATGAGCTTGATCGACGGGTAACTCAGCACGAGGAAACCGATCGCCGCGGTGATCAGCATGGGTTTTCGCCCGACCCGGTCGGACAGCGCGCCGATCGGCGCGATCAACGCGATCTGGATCAGCTCCACGATGATGATGATCACCGTCGCCGTGTTGTCGCTGATCTTCAGCGTGTCCGTGAAGTACGTGGGCATCGTCGTCAGCAACATGTAGTCGGCGATGTTGAGCAGCAGCACGATCCCGATCAGGTTCATGATCATGCGCCAGTTGCGCGTCAGGGTCTCCTTCAGCGGCGCCTTCTCCGCCTTCTCGCCCGCGGCCTCCAGCCGCCGGAACTCCGGCGTGTCCTCGAGCTTGTTCCGCAGGTACAGACCGATGATGCCGAGCGGGAGCGCCACCCAGAACGGGATCCGCCACGCCCAGCTGTCCACCTGGTCCGCGGTGAACGACAACGTCACCGTCAGCACGACCAGGTTGCCCAGCACGTAACCGGCCAGCGTGCCCATCTCCAGGAAGCTGCCCCAGAACCCGCGCTTGCGCGTCGGGGCGTACTCGGCGATGAACGTCGCCGCGCCGCCGTACTCGCCGCCGGTCGAGAAGCCCTGGATCAACCGGAGCAGCAGGACCAGGATGGGGGCGCCGATCCCGATCGCGTACTCGCCCGAGTACGTCGGCAGACAGCCGACGAGGAACGTGCAGCCGGACATCAACAGGATCGTGATCGCCAGCACGCGCTGCCGCCCGATCTTGTCCCCCAGAGGGCCGAAGAACGCTCCGCCGAACGGCCTAACCACGAACCCGATCGCCACCAGCGCCAGCGATTTCAGAATCGCGTTCCCCTCGCCGGGAAAGAACACGGTGCCGATGCTGGCGGCAATCGCACCCGAGGTGAACACCCCGTAGTCGTACCACTCTGTTGCGTTACCCATGGCCGACGCGATGACGGCTCGTCTGACCGTCTTCTCGTCGACCTCGGGTGCCTGCGCTGTGTTCGTCATGTTCGCCCCGACCTCCTCAAGCTGTTTCGTGCCAGCGCGGTCAAGGTTGCGACCTTAGTGCCATCGGGTAGTGATTTTCTCTCCTGTCGTGGTTTTTGTCTCTTCGAAGCCGGGGTAGCCCGTCGTTTTCGGGGTAGAACCGGTTACCGTGTCCGATGTGAGCGACAAGCGCCGACCTGCGAATCCGTGGCCTCCGGTCCAGACCGAACAGCCGGAGATCCACCCCAAGGCGCCCGGGCCGGGCACGAAACTCGAGATGCACTACGCCGAGTGCTTCGGGTGCGGTGAGGTCGACAACGGTCTGCACATGCACTCCACCGTCGGTGACGCCGGAGTCGTGTACTCGCAGTTCCCGGTGACGAGCGCGCACCAGGGCGCGCCGGGGCTCGCCCATGGCGGCCTGCTGGCGTGCGCGTTCGACGAAGCGCTCGGCTCGACGGTCGGCAATCTGCTGCGCCGCCCCGCGGTGACCGGCAAGCTGGAAACCGACTTCCTGCGGCCGGTTCCGGTCGGTACGACGCTGTTCATCGCCGCGCGCGTGGACGGCGTGGCCGGCCGCAAGATCTACGCCAGCGCCGACGGGCACCTCGACTCCGCCGACGGCCCGGTGGCCGTGCGCGCGCGGGGACTGTTCGTCCAGGTGGGACTGGAACACTTCACGACGCACGGGGATCCCGAGGCGCTGCAGAAGTTCTCCCAGGCGCGGACCGAACGCCGCGAGGACTGGGACATCAACCCCTGACGCTCAACCCGTGACCCCCTCGACCAGCACGGCGCGGCGAACCGCAAACACGCGGACCCACCAAGGTGTTTGCCGCCGCGGGCGGCGAGTTGGACGCCCTGGGTAGCAGGTTAGCCGCCCCCGGCGGCAAGTTAGCCGCCCCGGCGGCAAGTTCCCCGCCCCGGCGGTGAGTTGCCGTTCCCGGCGGCAAGTTCCCCGCCCCGGCGGCGAGTTGCCGTTCTCAGCGGCAAGTTTGCCCTTGCGGGCGGCGTATTGGCCACCCGGGCGGCTGGTTGACCGTTTTCGGGTGGCAGTGGCCGCCCCGGGCAGCGAGTTGGCCGCTCCCGGTGGCGTGTTCGCGCTTGCCGGTGGCCAGTCGGCCACCCCGGGGTGGCGAGCTGGCTGGGTGGGCGCGTCAGCTGGTGGGCGGCGGCCGGGTCAGGTGAGCGTGCGCGGGCGCACCGAGTTGGCCCGGTCGACCAGCTCGATCCGCTCGCCCGCCGTGTGGGCCAGTCGCGCCAGTGTGCGGTAGCAGCGTTCCAGTCCGAAGCGGATGTCCCGTTCGGACAGTTCGCAGCCCAGCACCTTCGCGCTGGTGCGGTATCCCGGCGGTGCGCCCTGCACGTACGTGAACGCTGCTTCCAGCACCTCCGCCGAGATGCGCGTCCGCCGCTCGGCGTCCAGGCGCAACTGCTCCAGCTTCACGCCCGCGTCGACCAGATCCGCCTCGCTGACCGAGGTGTTCGGCCCGCTCGCCCGAGTCTTGATCTTGATGGCCGCCACCTGCGCCGCCACGTAGTGCGTCGACGTCGAGGGCACCGACTCCAGCACCTCGATCGCGCCCGCCCGCGCGCCCTGCGCCAGGTACACCCGCGCCAGCCCGAACGCCGCGCTCACGTACGCGCGGTCGGTGCGCCACACCTGCTCGTACAACCGCGCCGCGGTGAAGTAGTCGCCGATGCCCTCCGCGCTGACCGCCAGCGCGAGCTTCGGCGCGATCTCGCCGGGCAGGTCGTCGTACACGGTCTCGAACGCGACGTTCGCCACCCGCGGCCGCCCGCCGGCGAGCTCGATCAGCCCGCGGTGCCAGTCGATGCGCCAGTCGTGCGGGTACCCGGCCCGGATGGCCAGGTACTGCGCCGCCTGCAGCTGGCGGTTCGCCTCGGCCAGCTCGCCCAGCTCGATGCGCGCGCGGACGATCCGCAGCCGCACCTCGATCGAGTCCGGCGGCGCCCCGGCGAGCGCGTCGATCGCGGCGCGGGGGTCGAGCGCCGTCGTCGTCGCCAGCACACCGGCCGCCGGGTCGTCGGTGTCGACCTGCGGGATCGGCAAGCCGGACACGACCTCGACGGCGTCCGGCAGCGGCACCGTCCAGCCCGCCTCCGGCACCACCAGGTCCACGCCGAACGTGTTGGTCTCCGGACCGAACACAGTGGACACCGCGGGCCGCGGTTTCCCGGTGCCCATCGAGATGATCTCGCGCAGCACACCGGCGAGCTGGTCGGCCATCTCCTCCGCGGAGAGGAACCGGCGGTCCGGGTCCGGGTGCGTGGCGCGCTTGAGGAACCGGTAGTACGAGCCGAACAGCTTGAACAGCGGGATCTCGTCCGGCGTCGGCAGCCCGGCCTTGTACTTCGTGGTGTAGCCGTTGAACTCGAAGCTCAGCACGGCCAGCGTGCGGCCGACGGTGTAGAGGTCCGACGCGATCGACGCGCCGTGCGTGGTCAGCTCCGGCGCGCTGTAGCCGGTGGTGAAGAACAGCGGACTGGTGTAGTCGTCGATCCGCCGCACCGCGCCCATATCGATCAGCTTCAGCTGCTCGTGCGTCTGGATCACGTTGTCCGGCTTGAGGTCGCAGTACAGCAGCCCCTGGCTGTGCAGGTACCCCAGCGCGGGCAGGATCTCCAGCCCGTACGCGATGACCTGCGCGATCGGCAGCGGCTCCGGCCGCCCGGCGGCGCGCTGGTGCGCGAGCGCGAGCTGCCGCAGCGACTGGCCGCCGATGTACTCCATCACGATGTAGCCGATGGCGTGCCCGGTGCGCGCGTCCGGGTGCTGCACGAAGTTGTAGATCTTGACGATGTTCGGGTGCTCGACCTCGGCCAGGAACCGGGTCTCGTTCACCGCCGCCGCGACGGCCGTCGGGTCGCCGGTGTCGATCAGTCCTTTGAGGACGACCCAGCGGTCGTTGACGTTGCGGTCCTTGGCGAGGTAGATCCAGCCGAGCCCGCCGTAGGCGATCGCGCCGAGCACCTCGTACTGCCCGCCGACCAGGTCGCCCGGCTGCAGCGTGGGCAGGAACGAGTAGGCGGTGCCGCACTTCTCGCACACGCCCTCCGGCCCGGCCGAGCCCCGGCCGACCTTCGCCGAGCAGTTGCCGCAGTACCGCTTCTCCTCCGACACCACCGGGTTCGTGAGGACGGCCGACGCCGGGTCGCGGTAGGGCACCGGCGGCACCTCGACCAGGCCCGCCCCGAGACGACCGCGCCGGGTCCGCCGCCCGGTGCGCCGCGAGGTGCCCGGGAACGCGCCCGTGCCGGTGCCCGCTCCGGTGCCCGGCCCGGTGCCGGGCTGGCTGCCCGACCCGGTGTGACCGCTGGACCGCTCGGGCAGCACGCTGTCGGTGCCCGGGTCCGGCAGCACGGCCGGGCCGCTCGGCTCCGGCGGCGGCGCGGGCGGCCGGATCATCTCGGTCATCGGCGCAGGCGAGGCGAGCACGCTGGTGAGCTGCACGTCGTCAGGCTGCACGGGTTCCGCGGGCGGGCGGACCGGCTCGATGATCTGCGTCTCGGCTGCCGAGGGCACCGGTTCGCCGATCGGCGTCGGCCGGGCGCCGCTCAGCTCGTCGGCAGGCCTGTGCCACCCGGTGCCGGGCTCGTCGGCGAGCGAACCCGTGATCGGCCGGTCGTCCGGGCGCGCGTGGCGCGGTCGACGCTCCTCTTCGGACACTGTGGACGCCCCCTCAGCGGTAGGACACGGACGGCGGCGAACCCGGTCCGAGCGCCGGCTCGATCCAGTACTTGTACGTGTTCTGCCACGCGCTGCCGTTGCGGACGTTCTCCAGCACGGCGTTGACGAACCGGACCATGTCGTCCTGGCCCAGCGGGATGCCGACGCCGTAGAACTCGCGCGTGAACGGCTCGCCGACGACCTCCAGGTTGGGGTCCTGCCGCGCCATGCCCGCGAGGATCACGTCGTCGGTGGAGATGGCGTCGACCTGGCCCTGCTGGATCAGCACCAGGCAGTCCGACCAGTTGTTCACCGAGACCGGCACCGGGCGCGACGGCGCCGTGCTGATCGTCGACAGCGAGGTCGAGTTCTTCGCCGCGCACACCCGCTTGCCGCCGAGGTCCTGCAGGCCGCGGATGCCGGAGTTCTTCGCCGCCAGCACCGCCTGCCCGGCCTGGTAGTAGGGCGCGGAGAACGCGACGTCCTTCATCCGGGTGCAGGTGATGCTGTAGGTCCGGACGACGATGTCGACCTGGTGGTCCTTCAGCACGTCCTCGCGCGCCGACGACGGGATGGCCACCCACTGGATGTGCCCCTCCCAGCGGCCGAAGATCGACGCCGCGATCTGCTTGACGATCTCGATGTCGAAGCCCTCCAGGTTGCCGCTGGAGGGGTTGAGGAAGCCGAACAGGAAGTTGGTCTGGTCGACACCGGCGATCAGGCGGCCGCGGTCGCGGATCTTGTCCATCGTGGACCCGGACGGGATCGAGCCGTTCGGCGAGAGGCTGCGCGTGTCGCAGTTGTTGTCCGCGCCGCTGCCGCTGCCCGTGTCCCCGCCGCCGACCCCTGCCGGCAGCGGCGCCTGCACGTCACCGACCGGCGCCGGGTCGGCCGGCGTCCCGGCGCTGCCGCAACCCGCGGCCAGCAGCGCGACGGCCGCCACGAGTGCGGCCACCTTCCCCCGAGCCATCAGCGGTACTCCCTCAGCCTGTCCCTGATCCCCATCGTGGCGCCGGCGGCGGCGACCACCGCGAGCACCGCGAAGCCGGGCGCGAGCAGCGTCAGCGCACGGTCACCGCCGCGCGTGTCGTCGAGGAACGCCTGCCTGCCGTGCCCGATCGCGGCGACCAGCGCGTCGTCGAGGTTGGCGAACGTCGTGGCCGCGCCGCCCTGCACCGACGAGTCGACCGCGAGCTTCACGGCGTCGGAGTAGGCGCCGTCGACGTCCTTGGCGCGGATCTCCTGGTGCGTGTTCAGCCACCGCTCCGCGCTGTCTGCCGCGCCCTGCACCTCGCGGGCCATGTCGCCGGTGGCGAACCCGCGCGCCTCGTTCAGCAGGCCGGTGACCTGCGGCGCGAGCCTGTTGAAGTCCTGTTCGTACGTTCCGCCGTCCCCGCGCGCGACCAGGGTCAGCATCTCGTTCGCCCTGGCCTGCAGCGCCGCGATGCGGGCGCGGACCAGCACGTCGACCTGGTGGCTGCCGTCCTCGTCACCACTGCTGACCAGGACGCTCTGCACGGTCACCGCGACGCCGCCCCAGAGCAGCGCGAGCACCGTCGCGGCGGTGGCGATCACGAGCCCCACGTTCAGCACCCGGTTGGTCTTGCGGGTCAGGTGGACCTGGGTCGTGATCAGCGCCGCGAGCAGGGCGAGCACGAGGAACGTGGTGATCCACGGGAAGCTGCTGGCGTCGTCCTGCTCCTCGGCCAGCCGGCCGGTGTCGATGTGGTACAGGTCCTGCGCGGCGGGCAGGATCGTGGTGCGCATCAGGCTGGAGGCCTCGAGCAGGTAGGACGAGCCGACCGGGAAGCCCTGCCGCTTGTTCGCGCGGGCGGTCTCCACCAGGCCGGTGTAGACGGGCAGCTGGCGGGTCAGGATCTCGACCTGCGCCGCGGCCTCGGGCACGCCTGCCGAGTCGGACGCGGCCTTCGCCAGCGCGACGCCGGCGCGCGCGATCGCGGTGTCGTACCGCTGGCGCAGCGACGGCGGTTCGACGCCGATCGCCAGGAACGCGCTCGCCGCGGTCGCGTCAGCGTCCGACAGCGAGCGGTACACCTCCTGCGAGGCCGCGGCCAGCGGCTCGCGGTGGTCGATGAGGTCGTTGATCGTGTTCTTGCGCTCCTGCAGCGTGATCGTCGCGACCACGCCGGTGACCAGCGCCAGCACGACGAGCCCGACCGCGATCACCGTCAGGCGGCCCGGCGTGGTGCGGGCCGAGCGCGCGATCCCGCGGACCGCGGCGCCGGGCAGCTCGAACAGGCCGGCCAGGCCTCCGCGCGGGGCGTTCGGGGGCGCGGCGGGTTCCGGCACTCCACCGCCGGGGCCACCGGGCACGGCAGGCCGCGTCGCGGTAGCAGTCATCGGTTCCACCCCTCGCCCTCGAACCACACCCGCATGAAGGTACCGGACGGCGCGATCTTCCGGACCGAGGTCGCCGGGATTGCGCACACCGGTTCGAAGGGCTGGAAAACGAAGGCAGCCCCCGCCTCACGAAGAGGTGGGGGCTGCCGTTCGAAGTCGAATCAGAGGACGTTGACGCCGGTCGCCTGCGGGCCCTTCTGGCCCTGGCCGATCTCGAACTCAACCCGCTGGTTCTCCTCCAGGGTGCGGAAGCCGCGGCCCTGGATCTCCGAGTAGTGGACGAAGACGTCGCCGCCGCCATCGTCGGGAGTGATGAAGCCGAACCCCTTCTCGGAGTTGAACCACTTCACGGTGCCCTGAGCCATGAAAAAATCTCCATATACTGCAAACAAAACGGCACACCGCTCCGGTGCGCCGGGTCAATGACGGATCGGTTTGCCTCCCCGATCGGGGAACCACTACGCCCGCCAAATCTTGCGAGCGTGCCTGAACACGAACACAAAATCTTCGAAGACCGACACCAGTAGATCACAGATCCGTCGCGAACGCTAGGTCTTGCGTGACCGCTGGAACAGCGCGGACAGCCGGGTGTCCGGATCGATCACGTCCGGATCGGTCCGCACGTCGATCACGCTCGGCCGCTGGTGCTGCAGCGCCCGCCGCATAGTCGGCTCCAGCTGCTCGGGCGATTCGATCGTGTAACCGGCCGCGCCGAACGAGCGCGCCCAGGCCGCGAAGTCCACCGCTGTGAGCGACACCCCGTCCAGCCGGCCGTGCTTGGCCGCCTGGTGCATGGCGACGTCGGCGTACAGGCCGTTCTGGAACACCACGACGAGGATGGGCGCGCGGTACCGCACCGCCGTCTCCAGCTCCTGCCCGGTCATCATGGCCGCGGCGTCCGAAATCACCGCGACGACCGTGCGCTTCGGGGCGGCCAGCTTCGCGCCGAGCGCCGCGGGCACGGCGTAGCCCCGCACGCCGTCCGGCGGCTCGATCTGGGTGTGCGGCTCGGTGAAGCACCAGTACCGGTGCACGAACCGGGCGGTCTTGTCCGAGTCCGCGGCCACCACGGTGTCCTCGGGCGCCACCTTGCGCAGCACCCGCACCACGTCCGCCGGGTGCACCAGCGGGTGGTCCGGGCTGGTGCGCGGCGGGGTCATGTGCGTGTGCGTGGCCGCGTTGGCCGCCGAGCTGCGGCGCGACCTGGCGACGCCGACCGCGACCAGCTGCCGCAGGAACGGGCCGACCTCGCAGTCGATCCGGAACGTCAGGCCGCGCCGGTGCGTGGCGGGCAGGCCGGGGCCGATCACCACGAGGGTCTGCGCGGGCAGCGGGTACCGGTTGTTCTGCGTGGTCACGTCGTCCAGCCGGGTGCCGATGGCCAGCACCACGTCGGCCCGTTCCAGCGCGTCGAGCTGACCCGGCGGGATGCCCACACCGAGGTGGCCCGCGTAGCGCGCGTGGTTCTCCGGGAAGCTGTCCTGGCGGCGGAACGCGGTGTAGACGGCCAGGCCGAGCTGCTCGGCGGCGGCGATCAGGTCCTTGCGCGCGCTGCGCCCGATACCGCCGGCGATCACCACCGGGTAGCGCGAGTCGGCCAGCAGAGCGGCGACCTCGTGCGCGGACCGCAGCACCGCGCCGGTGTCGTCCGGGCGCTGCTCCGGCTCCGGGATCGTGCCGTCGAACGGTGCGACCCAGAAGTCCGCGGGCACCGCCAGGATCGCCGGCCCCTTGCGCCCCTCGCGCGCGGCGCGGGCCGCCTGCGCGGCGAGCACCGGCACCTGCGCGGCCGTCTCGGCGCGGCCGGTCCACTTCGCGAACGGGCCGAACAACGTCAGCGGATCCAGCTCGGCGAGGCCGTCCTGGATGCCGGGACCGGCCAGCCGGACGCTCGCGCGGTCCTCGACCAGCACGACCATCGGCGAACCGTCCTGGTAGGCCGAGCGCACGGCGACCAGGAAGTCCGCGATACCCGGGCCAGGGCCGCCGAGCAGCAGCGCCGGGACCTCCCGCAGCTTGCCCTCGGCCTCCGCCATGAACGCGGCGCCGGTGTCCTGGCGCGCTGTGACCAACGCCATCAGCGGCTCGAACCGGAGGGCGTCGAGCAGTTCCAGGAACGCGTCACCGGCCACGGTGTAGGCACGCCGGATCCCGGCGTCGACCAGCACGCGGACCGTGATCTCGGCGACGGTCCATCCCTCTTGGTACCCGATGGGAAGAGGTTCCCAGCGCGGCGCTACTCCGGTCAAGTGATCTTGAGATTCCCTACGAGTGAACGATCACCCCAGAGTAGAGGCCCTAAGCTTCCGGCCGTGACCTCGTACCCGCACTGGCAGCAGGTTCCCACCCGCTGGAAGGACAACGACGTGTACGGGCACGTCAACAACGTCGTCCACTACGCGCTGATGGACACGGTCATCAACACCTACCTCATCGAGCGCGGCGGGCTCGACATCCACGACGGCGGCGTGATCGGCCTGTGCGTGGAGTCGCACTGCAACTACCACGCCTCGGTCGCGTTCCCCGAGGTGCTGTCGATCGGCCTGCGGGTCGCGCACCTCGGCCGCAGCAGCGTGCGCTACGAGATCGGGATCTTCCGGTCGGACCGGGGCGAGCCGGTCGCCGAGGGTCATTTCGTGCACGTGTTCGTGGACCGCGAGACCAGGCGCCCGGTGCCCGTCGAGGGAAAGCTGCGGGAGTCGCTGGAGGCGCTCGCCTGACACGGGCAGGCGCGCTGCGGGCAGCGGCCCGGCGGCCCCAGGCCCGGTGTCCGGTCCGTGGCCATGGCGAAGATCGTCGTGAATATCCGTTCCGGGTTTCCGCGCCAGTTCAACTGGAAGATCACCCGATCCCCCTCGATCGCTACCACTGCCCTGCCCAGGTGCCATGGTCCCTCGCGGACGGCGGCCTGCCGCACCGCCGAACCGGCGGCGTGGAAAGGGTTTCGGGTTCACGGACGGTGAGCCCCGTGGACTTTCCACCACCCGTTTGCCGCGTATTTCCCGGGGTCCGGCCCCTCTGCACAGGTCACGGCGGTATCGGCGGAGCGGCCTCGGTACGGCCATCCGGGTGGACGGGAAACCGGTGAATGATTTTCCGCTGGCCCAGCTCCTCTCAGCTGGTGGCGCGCGCCACGCGGCTAAGCTGCGACCGGTAATGGCGTTCGACGGTGGGTGAGGACCGGTGATCACTGGGTTCGGCGTGGCCGTCGCGGTGAGCGCGGCGCTGGTCGCCGTGTGGGCCTTCGTCGCCGCCGCGCGGGGCCGGGAGCCGGGGCGCGCGCTGCTGGTGGCGCTCGGGGTGGTCGAGGTCCTGCTCGTCGCGCAGCTGGTCGTCGGGGTCGTGCTGCTGATCGGCGGCGACCGGCCCGGGAGCATGGTCACGTACCTGGCCTACCTCGTGGGGTCGCTGGTGATCCTGCCGGTCGGGGCGGCGTGGGCGCTGGCCGAGCGGAGCCGGTCGAGCACGGTCATCCTGGGCGTCGCGTGCCTGGCGATTCCGGTGATGGTCGAGCGGATCCACCAGATTTGGAGTGCCGGGCATGGCTGAGCCTTCGGAGCAGGGGACGCGGCGCACCACCGCGACGGGGCCGGGCCGGATCCTGGTCGCGGTGTACGGGATCTTCGCGCTGGCCGCGACGTCCCGCGCGGCGGTGCAGATCTCGACGAAGTGGCACGAGGCGCCGCTGGCCTACACGCTGTCCGCGCTGGCCGCGGTGATCTACATCGTGGCGACGGTGGCGCTGGCCCGCCGCGGCGAGGGTTCGTTCCGCCTGGCCGTGGCGGCGATCGGGATCGAGCTGCTCGGCGTGCTGGTGGTCGGGACGCTGAGCGTGTTCGACCAGGAGGCCTTCCCGGACGCCACGGTGTGGTCCGGTTACGGCGAGGGTTACCTCTTCATCCCGCTGGTGCTGCCGGTGATCGGCCTGCTCTGGCTGCGGCGCACGGCTCGCCGCTAGAGGGCGTCGGGACCGCGCTCGCCGGTCCGGACGCGGACGACGGTGTCCACGGGGGTCACCCAAACCTTGCCGTCGCCGATCCGCCCGGTCCGGCAAGCCTCGACGACCGCTTCGATCGCGCGTTCCACGAGTTCGTCGTCGAGCAGCACTTCGACGCGGAGCTTCTGCACGAAGTCGACCTGGTACTCGGCGCCGCGGTAGACCTCGCGGTGCCCCTTCTGCCTGCCGTAGCCCTGCACCTCGGTCACGGTCATGCCGAGAACCGCGAGCCGCTCGAGCGCCTGCCGAACGTCGTCGAGAACGAACGGCCGCACGACGGCGGTCAGCAGCTTCACGCGGTGTGCTCCTTCTTCCCGGGCGTGCGGCCACACTAGAAGCTCTCCCGGCGACGGTGAGGGCACCACCCCGGGCCAAAGTGGTGGGCGATGGTCGCTAAGCTGAGCTCACGGGGCGTTAGCTCAATTGGTAGAGCTGCGGACTTTTAATCCGTAGGTTCTGGGTTCGAGCCCCAGGCGCCCCACTCTTTCGCCTGGTCAGCGCGGTCGCGGCGCGCCCGGGACAAGATCATCTCCCCGCTTTATCCCCACTTTTGCCCGTGGACGGGTTATCCAGGAGCCCTTCGAGGGCGGCCGCCGTAGCGGGGTTGACCGACTTCCGGCCGAGGTAGACGTCCTGGGTCATGGACACCCGCGCGTGCCCGAGGTGATCGGCGATGAGTCGGGTCGGCACATCCGCATCGTCCAGCACGGTCGCTGTCGTCTTGCGGAAGGTGTGCGAGGTGACCCACAGGAACTCCTCACGGCCCCGCGTCTGCCGGATCACCCGCAGCACGTTGCTCGGGTCCCGGAGGCCGCCGGTGGTGCTGGCGAAGACCGGGCTCGCCATCGGCCGGGCTTCCGCGCTCCACCGCTCCTTCAACATCTCCAGCGCCCACGACGGCAGCGGCAGCACGCGCTCACTCTTCTTCGTCTTGGGCCGAGGCTTGCGGTAGAGCCCCTTGCCCTTGACCCGGACGACCGTGTGAGCGACGTCGACCGTGCCTGCCTCGAAGTCGATGTCCTCCCAGAACACGCCCAGCGCCTCCCCGATCCGGACACCGGTGGCCATCATGAACTTGGACAGGTCGGGCAGGTCCCAGCGAACAGCCTTTTCGTTCTTCTCCAGTTGAGCCAGCCACTCGGCCCGCTCGTCCGCGTCCAGCGCCCGCGGCTGCTTCGTCTGGCCAGGCCACGGCTTCGACGACGAACACCGAGCACTGCTGCGCGAGCTCCAGACCCAACAGGCCGAGTATCGCAACGTGCCTGGCGGGTATTGGATCGCGGAAACCGATCCGGCCGCTTCTCGACATGCCACATCCGAAATTCGGACAAATATCCCGTGGAGCATTTTGTCCACAGACGGGGCATACGACATTCTCGAACATCGCAATATAGACTGGGATCCGGTCGCCAAAGCTGACACTGAGCAACTGACGGCGCTGCTACAGGGTTGTTATCAAGGAGAGAGCGGAGGCGATGCGAATGCAATTCACCTTCCACGCGCAAAGCAACACGATGACAAGGCTATCGCAGTGGTGAGGCCAACCCACTAACCACACTACGTAAGTCACTCAGCAAATTGACCAACCAGCACGCGTTTGCTGGCGTCGCGCATCGACCAGAGAGTATTAAAGCGGAAGTCCATACTTGGAGGTCGCCCAGCGAACATAGTGAAAGGAATCCTAACCGACCCCATGTGCGTCTCATTGCCGTGGAGGATACCAGCGTGAGCCGTTTGAGACCTTAGTTCGTAAGCGGTCACCAAATCCTTCATCTGCTTGTTGCTGTACACGGTCTTTAATGCCTTTCGGAACCTCCTGCCGGCACCCGTGTGCGAGTTGCAATATTCACACTTCTGAAGATCTTCAAACTTAGCACCAATACCTTCGATCGCACTAATGAAGCAGATCAGCGAAAGCGATGGGTGTTCGTCCACCAGCGCCAATCCCTCTCGGTGGGAGTGGATAGCCGCGTAGAGGATCTCATCCTCCCCAACGAGCGCAAACGCGCGCTCAAACCACGAAGGGATACGCACCTCTCGCATGCTTCCTAAAACCGGAATATGATGCTCTGAGTCCGATAATCCGTAACCCCAAGAAGGCAGTTCGATCGCCCGCCCTTCATCAATGTGAGGCTGGCTGCGAATTCTCCAGTGGCAATCTAGCTCAACAGACAAAAGGGCACAGATGGTGTTAAGGTCTCGCGTCGCACGATCTAGTGCCGCATCCCAGTTATAGCCACGACTTCGACCACGCACCACCAACGGGAACGATGAAACGATGTTCGCCCCAGACATGTGCGGGTTTTCAAGCCCGTCGAGCCCTTCCGTATAAGGATTCTTCGCCGATTCGATGGTTATATTACCGAGAGTCGCCGACTCGACCACTTTGGGAACGTCCGAGATCATTGCCTCACGAGAACCGATTGCGGCCCACCAGTTGAACTCCGGCTCATCTTCGGCTAGTCGTTTCACCGCCGTATCGAGAGCGGTCAGCCAAGGCTCTAAATCATGTTCCGAATTCGGCAACTCTGACGCCTCGATATAAATCTTCATTCCACCCTCAGAGAGGGTGAAAACAAGGCGCATTGGTAGCTCATCGTGATACAGACAGTATCCATGCGAGATCGAAAGATCTGCATCTCCTTCGAATCCTGGCAACACCCAGTTGGACATAGTGATATGCCGCGGTAACATCTCCTGCCGGAGGTAGGCTATCAGCGGATCACCCTGAGTTGCCCAATCGATCGGCTGCTCTCCGAGATTGACTTCGTAGTACCACTTGTTCGCAGACACTCAGAATCCTCACGTCCGCCGACGCCAACATTGATGCTCCCAGCAAGCGCCTGCGACAAAAGCTAGGGTCACTGTAAACTTGCCGAATTGGGCTCTACGAGATCAAGGCGGCGCGCAAGCGCGCCGCAGGCCGCTCGGCCTGCCGCTCCGCTTCGGCCGGCGGCCACGCCCAACGCCTATCGATCCCACGTGCTATCCGCCACCACTCCTACTCCTTCACGCAAGGCGACTCCTGCTTACAAGAGCCGCCAGGGCAGATGAACCGTCGCTCGGCCCGCCCGCACGATGCTGGCGCTCCGCTTCGATCCACCGGAGCTTCCCGTACAGGATTCGCGTGAGAGGTGGAAGAGCCGCCCAACGCTCGAGGATGCCGGCATCGGTCAAGCTCGAGTTGCTCCCGACCCAAGCAGCAAGGTCTGCAGGCGGTGAGAACCTCTGTTCTGAGAAGTCAATCCCGGTGAGCAGGCCCTTCACGGCCTCCACACAGGCCGAAATCGGCCAGGATTCAAACCTGATCCGGTCCTTGAGGTCGTGACAATCGAGACAAGCCGCCACTGTTTCGGTACCCCGGGCTACCTTCGGCACCGGGAAGTGGTCATGCTCATGACGGTCGTCCAGGGCTTCGTCACAGTAGAAGCACATCGAACACGAGCACTTGCGCACCTTGACCAGGCGACGTACTTCCCTGGGATCCATGTCCCCCTCATCCACCGCACCGGGCAGGCACTTGAACCCCGCTGACGACGTAATCTGCGGACGACTGGTTGAGCGTTACATCGCGCGCCCGCCAGCCTCCGGCGGCCAGGGCTCCGCCCTGGACCCGGCACCGCTTCAGAGATCAGGGGAAGGCCCCGGTGACCTCCTCGCAGCGCGCCCGAGGGCAGCCAGACCGGCCGGCACCGGTCAAGAGCGCTCCGCGGCCTCCGGCAGACCCTTGACCTGCACCCCCCGCCCGGCAGGGATGAACCCGCGCCGCGAGGAGATCACCTCAGTAGGACCGGTCACGCTAGAGTTGACGATGTTGGTGGGTTGAGCCCGGCGGCAAGCTGGGTCTCGGCGCTGCTCGCTGTTCTGTTGGTCCTGAACATCGCTTCCAACCTCGACCTCCGCAAGCTCGCGAGGAAGGCGGTCAAGCGTATGAAGAAGATCATCAAGAAGTGCGCGGCCGGGTTGCCCGCTGCGGTGATTGGTGTCCTGCACCTCCTCACGGCAGCGTCGAGCTGAGTCCACCAGCGCACTCCCGGGCCAAGATCATCTCCCCGCTTTTTCCCCACGAAACGACGGCAGACGCCGACAAGCGGCCCGAGATGGCGAGCGTTTGCACTCGCTATCCGGGCAGCTCATCGGAGCTGTCGGCAACCAACGGCAGCCGACCCGCCAAGTGGTCATCTACTCCGTAGGTTCTGGGTTCGAGCCCCAGGCGCCCCACTCTTTCGCCTGGTCAGCCGGGCTGTGGCGGGTTTCTGTTGATCGGGACGGAGCCATGCGCCGCGGCGTGCGGACCATGAAGTCGAACGCGTCTGCCGGGCCGTCCTCGGCGGTACGGGTGAAGACAACGACTACCCCCTGGCCCCGGCACCGTTCGGAGAAGAGGACCGATGCCGAGCTACAAGAAGGTGCTCTGGCACCACGACCACCCTGACGAACCGGTTCTCCTCTACAGCGAGACCGGCGACGACGGCTACGAGACCCGCAAGGTCGACCTGTACCGAGACGGCCGCCAGGACTACGCGGATGAGTCGACTTCCATCGGCACGACGTTTCTGGGCCAGGAGCCGGAACCGCCGCTCGAAGAGATCGCGGCCGATGCGGACTTCACGTTGTTCGTCATCGACGCCGAGGAGTTCGAAGCTGTCTGGCGCAGTGCCCGCCGTTCGCACCGGCCTCAGATGGGCAGCGACTAAGTTCACGGGTGGGTCTTCGAGACCAACGTTCACAAGTCGCTGGAGCACCTGTCGTCGTGCAGGCGATCGAAGAGGCGCTTCCGGCAACGGACGCCGAGCGAGCAGACGGGTGGTACGACTACCCACTGGCCGGGCAACCTCAATTGTCCGTGTCCCTCGCCGCTGATCCTGGTGCCAGCCCGTCTTAGTCCGAGTCGTGGGCGAGATCGAAGAGAACCCCGCAGATGCCGGCTTCGCGCTGTTCGTGGGCGGGGGTCCGCGCGCCAGCCGCTTGCCGTCACCAGACCCGCGGCGTCAGAATCCCTCGATGAGCCCGGTCCAGTCGCTGATCGACGATCTGCTCCTGATCCTGCGCAGCGGCGAGCACGACACCTCCTGGACCCGCTACGAATCCGTCGGCCAACTGATCGCCGAGTTGGAGCGGCTTCGTGCGCGGGGCGATGACGCGGCGGCGGAGGTTCGGCGCTTGTGCCTGCCCACCGGCGTCATCGACGAGATCGCCGTCTCCAGCGGCTGGTCCGAGGCCTGGCTGCGGCTCACCACCGGCAAGCACCGGGACGTCCTCTCCCCCCAGCACGGGTAACGGCCGTCCTCAAGGGACGGTCGCGAACCTCAGGCGCGCAGCGCGGACACTGCCCCCGCGAACATCGTCGCCTTGATCGTGCCCAGCGTGCCCGGGTCCTTGCCGGCCAGGGGGCGCACCCTCGCCACCGCCCGGTCGCGCAGCTCGGCCTCGCTCGCGGTGTCGTCCACCAGCCCGAGCTCGCGCGCGTCCGGGCCGCCGAAGCGGGTTCCCGTGGTCATCGACGCGACCGCGGCCGCCGGGGTCAGCTTGGCCTGGATCAACGCCGCCATGCCGGGGGTGAACGGGATGTTGATGTCGGCCTCCGGGAAGCAGAAGAAGCCCCGGTCGGCGCGCATGATCCGGAAATCGTGCGCCATCGCGAGCATCGCGCCCGCCCCGAACGCGTGGCCGTTCACCGCCGCGATCGTGGGCACCGGCAGCGTCAGCACACGCGCGAGGAGGTCCTGCACGTCGGCGACGTAGCTCTGCGCCTGGTCGCCGTGCGCCGAGAGCCAGTCCAGGTCGAGGCCGTTCGAGTAGAACTTGCCGGTCCCGATCGTCACCAGCGCGGACGCACTCCCGGTGACCGTGTCGAGCGCGGTGTGCACGCCCTTCAGCCAGTCCGGCGCGAACCGGTTCTCGTCGGCGCCCAGGTCGAGCACGTACACCGGGTCTTCGAAATGCAGCACGATCATCCCTTCGGTCGAAGTGGCACAGCGAGAACGGCCCGCACGGCGGCGGCGAGCCGGTCCCGGTGGTCGGCGCTGGTGTCCAGCTCGCGCCGGAAGAACGCGGTCGGCAAGTCGACCACGCACGTCGTCATCACCCCGACCGCCGCCGCGTCCCGCCGGTCCCACATCGCCCGCGACAGCCGGACCAGCAACGCCACCACGCGCTTGTCCAGTGCGAACAGGGCATCGGCGAGTTCGGTCGGCAGACCGGGGCCGAGCAGCTGATCCTTGTCGACGGTCAGCAGCATCCGCGCCGCGTGCGGGCGCCGCTCGGCGAACACGGCCGGGGCGTCGGCGGCCGCGACCACCGCGTCCTCGGGCGACACGGCGGCGTCGGCGAGTTCCGACTGCAGGTCCAGGAAGTCCGTCGCCGCCCGCAGCCACACCCGGCCGAGCAACGCCGCGATCGAGCCGAACGCGTGGTAGATCGCCCCGTTCGACACGCCGGCGGCGCTCGCCAGGCTGCGCACCGACACCGCGCCGTCCTCCGCGACCAGTCGCTCGGCAGTGTCGAGCATCCGGTCGAGGTCGTGCACACGTGGCCGGGGCATGACCGGACAGTAACAGAGCACCTGCTCTAAAACTAGCGGCAGCGGTCGCAGCGCGGCTCGGGGTGCCATGCGCCGGCCTGCGCATCGAGTTCGCGGCGGACCTGCCACCGCGGCTTGAGGTTCCCGGACGCGTCATGCCGCGGCGTGCCGAACACGCGCATTTCCCGCCGCCGCCGTCCGCACCGGGGGCACCGCACGCGCCGGAACACGCGGCGGCTCACCGTGTCGCTCCGGCGCCATCTCGACATGTCGCCCCTTCCCGACCCGGAAGTCGGACGGCTCGGCGAGCCCGTTACCCCACCCGGTAAAAGGTTTGGCCGACAAGGACATGGAGGCTATGCGGGCCAACCGGGCCATGGGCCGCGCGGCCCCGGCGGGTCACCCAATACGGTGACGATCATGACTGCACGCCGACGTACGGTGGGCTCGGGTGAACTCGCGGCCGAGCTGGGCCTGTCCCGGCGGTCGATCAGCCGTTACGCCGAGCGCGGCTGGATCCGGCCGGTGCTCGTCACCCCCGGCGGCCAGTACCGCTGGGACGTCGAGGACGTGCGCAAACAGCTCGACGCGCTACGTGAACGCAGGCCGGGCCGGGAGAGCTCGTCCGGTTAGGACGGTCCGCCCACCGCCGCTGTAAGCGCTTTCCTAACCGCCGAACCGAGCAGAACCACGCCAGCCGCGCGACGATGATCCCCGGACGCGACGCGGGAGGTGCGGATGCCGGAGTGGCTCGAAGCCGGGGTGTGGGGCCTGGTCGGTGGGGCGGCGCTCGTGATCGGCGCCGCCGTGGCGTGGTTCGCGCGCGTACCGTCGCGGGTGGTCGCCTGGATCATGGCCTTCGGGGCCGGGGTGCTGATCTCGGCGCTCGCCTTCGACCTGGTGGACGAGGCCGAACGCACCGGCGGCCTGCTCCCGACGGCGTTCGGGTTCCTCGGCGGAGCCGTGGCGTACGTGCTGGCGAACGTCGCGCTGGCCCGGCGCGGGGCGCGGCACCGGAAGCGGTCGCACGGCCGGCAGCCCTCGGAGGACGAGGTGCGGGGCAGCGGCAGCGCGATCGCCATCGGGGCGCTGCTGGACGGGGTGCCGGAGTCGGTCGTGCTGGGGCTGTCGTTGCTCGGCGGTGGCGGGATCGGCGTGTCCGTGCTGGCCGCGGTGTTCATCTCGAACGTGCCGGAGGGGTTGTCGAGCGCGGCCGGCATGAAGCAGGCGGGCCGGAGCGCGCGGTACGTGTTCGGGGTGTGGGGCGGCATCGCGCTGGCCAGTGGCGCCGCCGCGCTGCTGGGGAACCTGCTCCTCGGCGGCGCGGCGCCGGAAACCATCGCGGTGATCACGGCGGTGGCGGCAGGCGCGATCCTGGCGATGATCGCGGACACGATGGTGCCGGAGGCGTTCGAGGAGGCGCAGCTGGTGACGGGCCTGATCACGGCGGCCGGGTTCCTGACGGCCTTCGCGCTGGAACGGGCGGCCTGATCGCGCCAGGATCGGATCATGACCGAGGCCTGGACCCGCGGCGGCTATTACGTTCAGACCAGCGCGGACGTGGAAACCGCGACCCGCATCGCGCGAGCCGTGCTCGGTCACGAGCCCGAAGTGCGCCGGACGAACCTGCGCGTCGGTTTCCTGCAGGCCGATGCCGACCAGAACCTGCTCGCGCCGGTCTGGTTCACCTGCCGCGCGGAGGTGGACCTCGGCTACCGGCGCCGGGAAGCCAGGAAGATCACCTGGGCACTGCGACGGCGCCTGCACCACGCCCGCCGGCGCTACTCCGCCCCGCTCCGGTTCCGGGTGTGACTGCGGCCCTCGCCACACCGGAGAAGTGTTAGCAGCGGCCGCTGTAGCCATCGACACAAGGACAGCTCGCTGACCCGCCGGTAGCGTGGTGACGCGCCTGGGCGAGTGCCCAGAAAAGCAGGTCTTGGCCCCGACCGGCCCAGGCCTCAAGCACGTCCCACCGCCGGGACCCGTTCGGGACTACCCCGGCTCCTTCGGAAGGAAACACCCTTGCGGCGAGAAATGCCGCCGATGATCCGCGCGCTCGGAAACCACAACTACCGCCTGTGGGCGACCGCCGACTTCGTCTCGGTGACCGGTACGTGGATGCAGGTACTCGGCCTCAACTGGGTCGTCATGGCCCGCACCGGCTCGGCCACCTCGGTCGGCCTGTCGGTCCTCCTCTCGACCCTCCCGGCGCTGCTCATCGGCCCCTGGGCGGGGGCGATCGCCGACCGGTTCCCGCCCCGGCGGATCATCCTCGCCGGCCAGACCACCCACCTGGTCATCGCGTTGCTGCTGGCGTTCATGGTGTGGCAGGACATGCCGCTGGCCACCATCTACGGCCTCACCGCCATCGCCGGCATGGTCGGCGCCTTCGAATCCCCCGCGCTGGGCCGGTTCGCGGGCCAGGTCGTCCCCCGCCACGACCTCGGCAACGCGCTCGCCCTCGGCAGCATCATCAACTCCGCCGGGCGCGTGCTCGGCATGAGCCTGGCCGGCGTGCTCGCCGCCGCGGTCGGGGACGCGCTCCTGTTCGTGCTCAACGCGGCCAGCTTCGTCGCCGTCATCGTCACCGTCCTGGTGATCCGCACGGCCGAACTGCACCCGCTCGCCGTCGCCAAGGCCGAACGCGCCGGGGTCCGCGCCGGCGTGGCCTACGTGCGCCGCAGCCACGTGCTGATCGTCCTGTTCACGCTCGGCTTCGTGCTGTCCGGCCTCGGCCGCAACTACCAGGTCACCATGGCCGCCATGGCCCAAGGGCCGCTGAACTCGGGCGCCGCGGGCTACGGGCTGCTGTCGTCCGTGTTCGCCGTCGGCACGGTGATCGGCGGGATCATCGCGGCCCGCGTGCGGGAGCTCACCGTCCCGCTCCTGCTCGGCGCCGCCGCGGTCACGAGCTTCCTGCAGACCGTCAGCGGTTTCCTGCCCGGCATGCTCGGCTTCGGCGCGGTGATCCTGCCGATCGCGGCAGGCGCGGTCCTCATCGACACCGCGAAGAGCACCCGGCTGCAGCTCGACTCGGCCGAGGACATGCGCGGCCGCGTGCTCTCGATCGACGGCGCGATCGCCGCGGCCGCGGGCGCGACCGGCGCCCCGCTGCTCGGCTGGATGTGCGAGCGGCTCGGCGCGAGCGAGGCCCTGCTGGTCGCGGGTGTGGTCACCCTCGCCGCCACCGGTGTGGCGACGCTCGCGCTGCAGCGGGCGCGCCGCCGGGTCGTCGAACCCGTGCTCGCCGCCTCAGCGGCGTGACCCGGTCAGCTCGTCGGGGCTGACGATCGCCGGGGAGCCCTGCAACGGCCGGCCCGCCGACTCCCGCGTCAGGTGGATGCAGATCGCGCCGACGACACCGGCCGCGATCAGGTAGTACGCGGGCCAGTTCAGGTCGCCGGTGCCGGCCACCAGGGCTCCCATCACGGTCGACGTGGTGCCGCCGAACAGCGACACCGAGATGTTGAACGCGATCGACAGCGCCCCGGCGCGGATGTGTGTCGGGAACATCGCGGGCAGCGTCGCGGGCAGCGTGCTGGAGAAGCACACCAGTGTCAGGCCCATCACGGCCAGCCCGGCGAACGTCGCGACGTCCCCGCCGACGCGGAGCAGCAGCACGGCGGGCAACGACAACACGACCAGCCCGAGACAGCCCGCCATCACGATCCGGCGGCGCCCGAACCGGTCCGACAGCCTGCCGAGGAACGTGACCACCACCATCAGCAGCACGAGCACCACGATCTGCAGCACCTGTGCCGCGGTCTCCCCGACCCCGTCCTCGCCGAGGCCGGGCAGCGTGTCGGTCAGGTAGGTCGGCATGTAGCTGGTGAGCATGTAGTTCGTCACGTTCCAGGCGAGCACCAGCCCGGCGCACAGCAGCATCGCGGGCCAGTAGCGGCTGAAGATCGTGCGGAACTCCTGCCCGGCCGACCCGCGCTGCTTCCCCTCGCCGGAGACGTAGTTCGCGAACGCCGGGGTCTCCTCCAGCCGCAGCCGCAGGTAGAGGCCGACCAGGCCGATCGGCAGCGCGATCAGGAACGGGATCCGCCAGCCCCAGCTCAGCAGCTGGTCCTCGGTGAGCACCGCGGTCAGCACGGTCGCGATCGTCGCGCCGAACGCGTACCCGGTCAGGGTGCCGAATTCGAGCCAGCTGCCCAGGAACCCGCGGCGGCGGTCCGGCGCGTACTCGGCGATGAACGTCATGGCGCTGCCGTACTCGCCGCCCGTCGAGACGCCCTGGAGCAGTCGCGCGAACAGCACCAGCAGCGGCGCGGCGATGCCGATCGCCTCGTACCCGGGCACCACGCCGATCGCGAACGTGCCCAGCGCCATCAGCACGACGGTCAGCGACAGCACGCGCTTGCGGCCGATGCGGTCGGACAGCGGCCCGAAGAACAACCCGCCGAACGGCCGGATCAGGAACGACACCGCGAACAAGCCGAAGGTGGCGATCGTCGCGACCGGACCGGACAGGTCGGTGAAGAAGACCTTGCTGATCGTCGTGGTGAGGTAGCCGTAGACGCCGAAGTCGTACCACTCGGTGATGTTGCCGATCGCCGCCGCGCCGACCGCCCGCTTGACCACCGCCGGATCAGCGACGCTCACGTTTTGGTCTGGCACCGTCACCGCGTACCCGTGGTCTGGACCGGGAAAACCACCCGGTCCAGGGGATCCGCGATGAGCCGCGCCACACGCGAAGCGGCCGTACCCCGAGCGGTCGAACCCATCGCCACCCGGATTGACCTGCGCTGATCCGGGTATCCGCCGGTGCAGACCAGTCGACGGCGACCCAGGGGCGGCCCATGTTGAGCCGGAACGAGCAACAGCAGCTCAGGGCGATCGAGCAGTGGTTCGAGATCAGCGATCCCGAGCTGACCAGAGCGCTGCGCGAGGGCCGGTTCCACCACCTCGGCCGGTTCCGCAGGCTGGGGTGCCTGGCGTTGATGACGTTCGGCGCGCTCCTGATCGGGCTGGGCGCGGTGACCGCGAACGTGTTCCTGTTGTTCGTCGGCATCCTCGCCCTGACCACGGGCGTGTGCCTGCGGATCGGCGCGCTGCGGCCGTGACGGCGGGGCGGACGCCCGCCCCGCCGCCCGCTGGTCAGGCGAGCATCGCCTGCATTTCGGCGATCTCGGCCTGCTGGCTGTCGATGATCCGCTGGGCCAGTGCCTTCGCGTCGGCGTTCGAGCCCGCCGCCAGCTCGGTCCGGGCCATCTCGATCGCGCCCTGGTGGTGCTCGATCATCATCCGCAGGAACTGCCGGTCGAACTCGGCGCCGGTGGCGTGCTCGAGCGCGGCCATGTCGTCGTGGCCCATCTCGCCCGGCATCGAGTGGTCCATCGGCGTGGCCGGCGCGCCCCACTGGGTGAGCCAGCCGCGCATCTGCTGGATCTCCGGGTCCTGCGCCCGCTGGATGCGGGCGGCGAGGTCGAGCACGCGCTGGTCGGTGCTGCGGCCGGGCGCCAGCTCCGCCATCGCGAGCGCACCTTCGTGGTGCGGGATCATCATCCGGGCGAAGTCGACGTCGGCCTGGTTGTGACCGGCCTGCTGCTCGGCCGCGGTCGTGGTGGTGCCGTGGGACTCGTGCGGCTGGGTCCCGCAACCGGCCAGGAGGATGGCGGCCAGCAGCAGGCCGCCCATGGTCTTGCGCATGGGAAAGGAAACCTCTCATGTGTTTGCTACTGCGAATTCGGCGGACGAGCGCCGATCACAGCCGCAGCACGCAGAGGCCGGCGAGCACCGCGCGACCGGACGGCCGGTCCGGCGCCCGCGAGCGGGGACGGCCGGCGGGGCGACGGGCGAGCGGCGGGTTCCGCACCGCGCGCAGCAAGGTCCACAGGCCGAGCAGCACCCCGGCCAGCAGCACGGCGAGGCACAGGTGCAGCACGTCGTGCGTCATGCCATGGCCGTGGTCGCCGTCGGGTTGCCCGGCGTGGGCGACCACGGTCACGACCGCGCTGTCCGGGTGGTCCGCTCCGGCGATGTGGTGCATGCCGACCAGGCCGAACGCGAGCAGGCACAGGAGCACCGCTCGTCGCCAGCCGGTCACCGTCACGCGATCAGGATATGCCGAGCGGTGGATCGGGCGGCGGCATCGGGGGCTCCGGCGGGGTCGGCGGCACCGGCGGTTCGGGCGGTGGCGGCGGCACCGGATCGGGACCCGGCCCGGGCGGAATGGGCTCGGGACCGGGAGGCACGGGGTGCACCATGGCGTCCTCCCTGGGTCGTTGTCGACATGCCCGGTATACCCGGTTCCGGATCGCGGCGCACGTCGTCGATCTGCGCCTAGACTGGTCACATGCGGCGGCACCGTCCGGTAGTCGAAGTGCCCGACGTCGTTGGCCTCGGCGCGGACGACGCGTGCTCGATCGTGCGCCGCGCCGGGCTGGTCCCCGCCGGGCCCGAGGGCATGCCCGCGCCCGAGGAGGGCGTAGTCGTCGCGCAGGCGCCCATCGGCACGGCAGGCGCCGAGCAGGGCGCCACGGTCGTCCTGATCACCCAGCACGGCCGCCGCCCGTCGGACGACCCGATCACGCCGCCGCCGACCGAAGAGGCCGACACCCTCCAGCCTGCCTGATCGGGCAGCCGCCCCTTCCCGGCCGTCCCGCGACCGGACAACGCCTGTCAGCACTTCACCTGATGAGCCTATTGTCCGTTACCGCGCGCGCCACTCACATTGGTATAGACCATCCACTCGATCGGATGAAAGGGTCTGCCGATGCTGAGTCGCCGGAGCTTCCTCCTCGCCGCGAGCGCCGGAGCGGTGGCGCTCTCCGTCAGACCGGCGAGCGCGGCCACCGCGCTGCCCCTGACGATCGTCAACGACAGCGGCGAGTTCGCGAACACCTCGATCTGGTGCTACCTGGTCGGCACCGACAGCGCGGGCAACCAGTTCCGGGTCCGCGCGGACGGGTCCATCGCGCCGGTTTCGTTGTCCGACAACGCTTCCGACGGGTTCACCGACTACGCGATCCCGCTGAACGCCAGCGGTGCCACCACGATCAACGTGCCACCGATGTCCGGGCGCCTGTACTTCGCGCTGGGGCAGAAGCTCAAGTTCAAGGCCGTCACCGACGGCGCCGGCCGCCCGGCGCTGCAGTACCCGGCGGGGTGGGTGGCGAGCGACCCGAACTACCGGATCCTGCACGACTTCGTCGAGTTCACGCTCGACGACCTGGGCATGCACTGCAACACCACGATGGTCGACCAGTTCAGCGTGCCGCTGTCGATCCAGCTCACCGGCGCCGCGTCGCAGAGCACCGGCACGCTCAAGGCGGGCGGCCGGGCGCAGATCTTCGACCAGATCCGGGCGCAGCCGGACTTCGCGAACCTGGTGGTGGACGACCTGCGGGTGATCGCGCCCGGTCACGGCCTGGACGCCGGCCGGTTCTCCGCCACGTACTTCGACAGCTACACCGACGCGGTGTGGGCCAAGTACGCGGGCACGGACCTGCGGCTGGACACCGGATCCGCGGTCTTCACCGGGCGCGTCGGGTCCGACGGCAACCTCGTCGTCCGGGACGGCTCCGGCCGCACCGCGTCCCCCATCCGGCGACCGTCCACACGAGACATCCTGTTCTGCGACGGCGCGCTGGCCGCGCCGAACGACGGGCTCACCGGCCCGGTCGCGGCGCTGCTCGGCGCCGCGCTGAACCGCTCGACGCTGCTGGACAACCCGAACCAGCCGGTCTCCGACCCCGGCGCGTTCTACCGCACGGCGGTGACCAACCACTACGCCCGGATCATGCACACCGCCACCGCGGACGGGCGGGCGTACGGCTTCGCGTTCGACGACGTCGGCGGGTTCGCCTCCTACATCGAAGACCCCGCCCCGCGGTCCTGCACCGTCACCCTCACCCCGTTCTAGGAAGGGCTCGCACATGAAACGACTGATCGTGCTCGTGCTCGCCGGGCTCCTCGTCGCGCTCGGCTGGACGCCCGCGCAGGCCGCGTTGCCGTCCAAGCAGCTCACCGGCTACTGGCAGAACTTCGTGAACTCGGCGCAGCCGCTGAAGCTGTCGCAGGTGCCGGACGCCTACGACGTCATCGTGCTCGCCTTCGCCAACGCCGACCCCGCCACGCCCGGCGCGGTGACCTTCGGCGTGGACCCGGACCTGTCGAACGCGCTCGGCGGCTACACCGACGCCGACCTGAAGGCCGACATCGCGGCCAAGAAGGCGGCGGGCAAGTCGATCGTGCTGTCGATCGGCGGCGAGCGGGGCAACATCGACCTGAGCAGCGCGGACCGGGTGAGCGCTTTCGTCGACTCGTTCACCCGCGTCGCGACCGAGTTCGGCGTCCAGGGCATCGACATCGACCTGGAGGGCAGCTTCGACGCGGCGAACACCGCGAGCGCGGTGACCCAGGTGCACGACCGCATGGGCGACGGCTTCCTGGTCACGATGGCGCCGCAGACGCTCGACGTGCAGCCCGGCGGCCGGTACCTGACGCTGATCGAGAGCGTGAAACCGCTGATCACCGTCGTGCACACGCAGTACTACAACTCCGGCTCGATGCTCGGGTGCGACGGACGGGTGGTGTCGCAGGGCAGTGTCGACTTCATCACCGCGCAGGCCTGCCACCTGCTGCAGGTGCTGCGGCCGGACCAGGTCGCGATCGGGTTGCCGGCGACCGCGCAGGCGGCGGGCAGCGGGTACGTGGCGCCCTCGGTGGTGAACGCGGCGCTCGACTGCCTGGCGACGCGGACCGGCTGCGGGTCCTACGTGCCGTCGACCGCGTGGCCCGGTATCAGCGGCGTGATGACGTGGTCGGTCAACTGGGACGCCTCGTCGGGCTGGGCGTTCTCCACTCCGGTGCGGGCGCACCTGGACGCGCTCGGCTGACTGTCCGTACTGGACACTGTCCCCGTGTCACTCGTCAGGGTGACACGGGGAACTTTTTGCGTGGGTTATTCCCAACCTTTGACACTGCTTTGACACCCCTCGGCGCCGCGCGGAACCATTCCGTTCCGCCCAATTCCCGGGCACAGATTCAGGGAACGGAACATGGAGAAGGCATGCGCCTGAAATCGCCGTCATGGCGAAAAATACTGACGGGCACGGCGGCCGTCGCACTCGCCGCCGGCGCCGTGACCTACACGGGCACGAGCAGCGCCTACGCCGACGTGCAGGTGGTCACCGATTCGAAAACCGGGGCCGACGGAAAGCAGTACTGGGTGGAGAACCACCTGGTCGGCGGCGACGTCAATAAAATTCGCAGTGAAAACAATGGGCAGCGCAAGGAATGGCTGCTCGTGTGGGCGGGCGACGAGAACATCGCGGACACCGTCGTCAAGGACGTCAAGAACCTGCCCGGCACCATCAGCGGCGGGCTCAACAAGGCGAAGAACGCGCTGCCCGGGCCGGACTTCCTCGCCGTCATCGACGCGACCGAGGGCTCCCCGACGTACGGCAAGGTCGTCAACACCGCCACCGTCGGCCCGCTGGTCGAGAACGAGCCGCACCACATGCAGTACGTGTGGCACAAGGGCGACACGATCTACGCCGGCGCGTTGTTCGCGGCCGCGACCTACGCGTTCGACGTGAGCGCGTTGCCGCAGCTCAAGCTCAAGGGCGTCAGCCTGCCGACGCAGACCCTCGGCGGGTCGGTCCCGGACGCCTACTGGGTGCTCAAGGACGGGACGGCCTACGGCACCTACATGGGTGGCCCGGTCGCGCCCGGCCCGTACACCTACGCCAACGGCCAGACCGTGATCAGCAACGGCTTCGCGGGCAGCCCCGGCGAGGTCGTGCGGTTCGACCAGAACGCGCAGGTCCTGTCGCAGACCTCGGCCGCCACGCCGCAGGGCGACAACGCGAAGCTGTGCGAGAACCTGCCGACGCTGGGCCAGCCGACCTGCGCCAACCCGCACGGCATCCAGGCCCGCGAGGACCTGAACACGCTGGTGACCAGCGACTACGCCGAGCCGCGGAACATCATCCTCGACCCGGTCAAGCAGCCGTCCCCGTACCTGCGCCGCCCGACGGTCCGGACCTGGGACATCTCCGACCGCAACAACCCGAAGCTCAAGGCCGTGTCCTACCTGCCGGACGGCCCACGCGCCGGGGACTACGACCCGCTCTACGCGGAGAGCCGCGCGGTCATGGAGACCACGGTGACCAACCTGCCCGGCCACAGGGGCGCCTTCGCCCAGACCATGCAGGGCGGCGCGGTGTTCTACACGCCGGACATCACCAAGGCCGAGCCCCACTGGTACCAGGTGTGGGACGACGGCGCGGCGAACCGGGCGCTGGGCAACAACGACAGCATCGGCGCCAGCTCCAACGGCGGCTGGATCCAGACCAGCCCGGACGACCGGTTCCTCTACCGCGCCATCCAGGGGCGGCAGAAGGGCACCCTCGGGCCGGACGACCCCGGCACCACCGGTGGCGTCTACATCTTGAACATCGAGAATTTGCTCGCGCAGGGTCCGGACTGGGCGGGTCCCGGCATCCAGACCAAGGAGCAGGCGCGCAGCGGCGCGGACAACGGGGTGCTGCCCACGCTCGCCGGCGCGGCGCCGATCAACCCGGGCACGCCGGGGGCGGGCCCGCACTGGGGCGCGTACGACAACTTCGAGCTGGGCGAGGACGGCTTCTACCACGAGGTCACCTCGCCGGACCGGCTCGCGGTGTCGAACTACTTCGTCGCCCGGTCCGGGTTGGACGGTGACCACAAGGTCAACATCGTGAAGCTGTCGCCGGACGGCAAGGCCACGGTGGACCAGGACTTCCGCGACGAGTTCACCGGCCAGGTGGGCATCAACTTCAACCGGAAGTCGTGGCCGCACGGCGATTTCGGCAACGCGAAGCCCCACTCGGAACTGTTCGTCGTCGCTGACGCGGACGTGAAGTAAGCGCTCTCCGTGCGGGGCCGTCCCCGGCCCCGCACGGACGGTGCGCGGAAGAGGTAACTCATGGACCACGGGTCCCATCCGGTCACCGGCTCGGCCGGGCTGGATCTGGCCGCGCTGATCGTGCGGCTGGTGCTGCTGCCCGCCACGGCATTCGTCGCGGGGATCGGGCTGCTGCGGCCGCAGGTGGAAACGCTGCCCCGCCGGTTGTGGCAGGTCACCGCCGTGCTGAGCGGTCTGTCGGCAGTGCTGGCCGTGGTGTCGGCGGTGGCCTTCGACGTCAACGTCGTCGGCGCGGTCGTGCACGCGCTGCTGGTGCTGGCCGTGCCGGTGCTGACCACGCGACGGCCGCCGGTGGGCCGCTGGGTGGCCACGGCGTTGCTGGTGTTGCTGGTGCTGGAGACCGCCCTGGGCCGGTCCGGGGTGGAGTTCGCGATCGACACGGTCTACGTCGGGGCGACGGCCGCCTGGTTCGGGCTGGCGTCGCTGGCGCTGGCGCGTGCGGAGACGCCCCGGCTCGGTCCGCTGTCCTGGACGCTCGGCGGTGTGCTGGCGCTGGCGGGCGCGGTGCAGCTGGTCCTGTCCGGGGTGGCGTTCGACCGGCGGCTGTACGAGACCGGGTTCGGGATCGCGTTGCTGGCCGCGTTCGTGCTGCCGATCGTGGCGGCCGTGTTGTGGCGGCGGGTCGCGGTCGTCGGCGTCGCGGCCGCGTTCGTGGCGTGGAGCGCGTTCGTCGCCCTGCCCCAGCCTGCCGAGCTGCCGGTGCCCGGGGTGCCGTTGCTCGCCGACGCGGGTGGCACGCCGGTGCTGGTGAGCCCACAGCGGCCCGGGCGGAACCTCGTCCACCTGCCCACGGCCGGGTCGGTCGCGGTCGGGGACGGGCCGGCCGTCCAGGCGGTCGCGCGGCCGGGGGCCTCCGGGTTCTGGGCCGAGGTCGACCTGCCCGCGGGGCGCAGCTCGGTTGTGGTGTCCGGCCGGACCATCGAGGTGGACACCGGTTCGGCGAGCGGGGTCGCGACGGCGTCCGGCCCGGACGGACCGGAGTGCGCGACGACCGCGCTGGGCGGTCTGGTCGCCGGGCGGAAGGACGTGCTGACGAGCTGCCCGGCGGACGCACTGTCCGAAGCGGACGCGGACGCGCTGCGCAAGCTCGTCGGTTTCCTGGCCGCCCGCGGGACCGGCTCGATCACGGTCGTCGGCGATTCGTCGGCGCGGGGCACGGAGGCGGCCCGGGTGGTCCAGGACGCGGCTGCGGCTGGTGGTGTCGCCGTGCGGCCGGACGGTGCGGCGCTGGTGGTGGTGTCCGGGTGGGCGCAGGCGGCGTCGGCGCTGGACGGTGCGGCCGCGGCGCAGCGGGAGCGGCCGGCGTACCCGTACGGGCTGTACGTCGCGCCGTGGTTGCTGACCGGGCCGCTGGTGAACACGGTCGCCAGCTCGACGGTGCCACTGCGGTTCGACCCGCGCGAGCAGGCGGCGGTCAGTTACGCCGTGGCGCTGGACAACGCGTTCCCCGGCGAGGCGGCGACGGTGACCGGGTTCCGGCAGTGGCTCGGCCCGGAGCAGCCCGAACCGCCGCGGGTGCAGCTGTTCGCGGCGGCGCAGGTCAACGCGATGCCGATGGCGCCGGGGCAGCCGCACGCGCCGGGCATGGACGTGCCGGGTGAGGGTGCCGGGTTCTTCGTTCCACAGGGGACGGTCGTGCCGATCAGTTTTCCGCTCGGTTGAGACGGGCGGAGCAGAAAGGAGAGTGCAAGTGCGCAGGAGTGTGGCGAGGGTGCTGGCGGGCGGCGTGATCGCGGCCGCGGCGCTGGGGCTCGGCGGCGGCGTCGCGAGCGCCGACGAGGTGCCGATCTGGCTCGTCCCGGGAGCCGACGCGGGCCCCCTGCTCGACCCGACGATCGGGGCGCCGACCACGGTGCTGGCCCCGGTCTACGGCCTGCTGACCGAACTGGCGGGCTGAGCGGGACCAGGAGGAGCCCCGCGCCAGGTGGGTGGCGCGGGGCTCTTTCGTGTTCCAGGCCCGGCGCCTCCCGAGCCCGCGCCATGCAGGTGCCGACGCCGAAACTCACGCAGCCCGACCCACCCACCAACCGTCCCCGGCGGCCCGAACAGAAAAGCCCCGCGCCAGGTGGGTGGCGCGGGGCTCTTTCGTGTGCGGGCCCGGCGCCGCCGCAGCCCGGCGGCAGGCGGCGGTCCATGACCCCGCGCCAGGCAGTGCCAGCGGACCAAACAGAAGAACCCCGCGCCAGGTGGGTGGCGCGGGGCTCCTCCGTGTTCAACCTCAGCCGAAGCTCGGCAGCAGCTTGCCCGGCGCCGCGTTGATCGAGCGGACCAGTCCGATCACCGGCACGCCCAGCGGCGCGAAGGTGTAGGCGTTGTCGAGGTTGGTCGTGTCCGGCTCGTCCACCACGGCCACGTCGCCCGGCGCGGGAGCGGCCAGCGCGGGTGCCGCGGCGCCGAGCACGGCCGCCCCGGCGAGGGCGCTCGCGACGAGGCCCCGGATCACGGTCTTCTTCATGTTCCCACCTTTCTCTGTCGGGGATTTTCCTTCCCCGCAACGAAGAATGGCAGGACAACCCGGCGGTTGTCCTGCCATTCCAGGGCTTGGGAACGTCAGCAGATCGAGTCGGCCGGCTTCGGGTTGGCGAGCCCGAACAGCGGCCGCAGCTTCAGGCCGATCCACGTGCCGCCCAGCGCGAAGATGCCCCACAGCCAGCCGTGCAGGCTGCCGGTGGAGATGCCGGCCAGGTAAGCGCCGATGTTGCAGCCGCCGGCGAGCCGGGCGCCGATGCCCATCAGGATTCCACCGAGGACGGACGCGATCGCCGTGCGCCACGGGATCTCTGAGTGGATCTTCCAGGTTCCCGCGGCCGCGGCGGCGACGGCAGCGCCCAGGATGATGCCGATGTCGGTGAGACTGGTCTTGTCCGTCCAGATCGGACTCGCCAGCGACTTGGCGTTGCTCGTGGTCTGCCAGAACTCCCAGGTTTCCGGGTGCAGGCCGATCAGCTGCAGGAACTTCGCGCCCCACAGGGCGAAGGCGAACGTGACGCCCCAGGTGCCACCCGAGACGAGCACGACCGCGGCGGCGAGCACGGCCAGCACGACCGCGCCGACGAGCAGCGGCCACGACCCGCGGAACACGCGGGCGAAGCCCTTCGCGGTGGGCGGAACGCCGACCGGCGGCGGGTTGCGGCGCGCCTGGACCACCCGCGTCGCGACGACGACCAGCCCGAGCACCGCGATGGTGATGGCCCACGAGCCGAACCAGCCGACGTGGTCGGCGAGCAGCACGCCGGACACCTGCGGCCAGCCGTCGAAGAGCGGGAACGCCCAGGTGTAGAGGACCGATCCGGCGATGAACCCGCCCAGCGTGAGCACGATCGACGACTGCCCGGACCCGACCGCGAACAGCGTGCCGGACGCGCACGCGCCGCCGAGCTGCATGCCGACGGCGAACAACGCGGCGCCGACGAACAACGCGAGCCCGATCGGTCCCGCGGTGGCCTTCGGCGTGGTGCCGAACAGGCCGGTGCCGGTGCCGATGAGCAGGGCGATCAGGGTCGCGGCGGTGCCGAGCAGCAGGGCGTGGGCACGCAGGCCCTCACCGTTGCCGACCGCGATGAGCTGCCGCCACGCGGAGGTGAAGCCGAAGCGCGAGTGGTACAGCGCGAGGCCGAGGAACAGCCCGATGACCAGCAGCGCGCCGAACTTGCCGCCGTAGGTGGCCCAGACGTACCAGCTCAGCGCGACGGACCCGGCGGCCGAGATCGCGAGCGGCACCCAGCGGACGGGCGCCTCCGGCTCCGGAATCGGCGCGGCGCACGAGGTGGGCGAGCGCAGCAGGAAGTTGCCGGCCGGGGGCCGGTCGGTGACAGCGGACACAGAGCACTCCAAAACGGGCCATGGGGGTCAACCACGGACAACGTTAAGACTCCGTGAACCATTCGCCCAGGTCATCCCAGAGTGCGGTACGCCATGGGCTTATCCGGTCACATCTGCGGTTGGCCGCACAACTCCAGAGGAGTTCTCGCCCACTGCGGTCCCCGAGTTCGACCGGTCAAACCGCCCTGGGGGCTGCCGAGAGCGTGGCGCACCGTCGGCAGCCCGTCCTCGACGGTCACATCAGCTGCTTCGCCGAGGCGAGCCCCTTCGGCGCGGAGGCGATCGCCCGGTGGATCGCGTCCGCCAGTGCCAGCGCGGCCTCCTCGGTCAGCTCCACCGGCACCCGCGCCGACGGCCCTTCCGCCGGGTTGAGGAAGTCGATGTTCACGGTGTGCGCGTACTGCGCGTGTGTCGGGTGGTCGACGTACACCGAGGCGTGCGTCAGCGGGATCCACCCCCGCGCCGACTTGCCGCTGCCGTCGATCTCGATCTGCTCGGTCAGGTAGGTGCACATGTCGTCTCTCCTCAAACCAGGTGCTCGCCGAAGAAGTCGAAGACCCGCCGCCACCCGTCGACCGCGGCCTCCGGGCGGTAGCTGGGCCGGTCGACCGAGAAGAACCCGTGTCCGGCGCCTTCGTAGGTGTGGAACTCGTGTGGTTTGCCCAGCCGGTCGAGCTCGGCGGACAGCGTCGCGACCTCCTCGGGCGAGGGGAACTTGTCCTCGGCGCCGAACAGCCCCAGCAGCGGGCACGACAGCTGCGGCGCGAGCCCCAGCAGCGGCTTCATCCCGGCCATCTGCGGCGGCGGGTCGTTGACGACGAACGCACCGTAGCAGTCGACCGCGGCGTCGATCCGGATGCTGCACGCGGTCAGGAACGTCTGCCGCCCGCCGGAGCAGTAGCCGATCACGCCGATCTTGCCGTTGGCGCCGTCCAGCCCCTTCAGGTGGTTCGCCGCGCCCTCGACGTCCCCGACGAGCCGCTCGTCCGGGACGCCGCCCTGGGCGCGGGCGGTCGCGGCGGCGTCGTCGGGGTCCGCGCCCGGCGCCTCGCGCCAGTAGAGGTTGGGGCAGATCGCGTGGTAGCCGTGGACGGCGAAGCGCCGCACGATCTCCTTGGTCGCCTCGTCGTAGCCGGGCATGTGGTGGATCACCACCACCCCGCCGCGTGGCGCCGGGTCCAGTGGCGTGGCCAGGTAGGCCTCGATCTCGTCGCCACCGTGCCCGGTGATCCTGACGGTCTCGGCCCGCATCGCATCGGTCATGGCGTCAGCCTGGCACGGCGCGAGGTCCTCGTCACACCGCCGAAAACGCCTGCACAGCGGCAAATCCGGCATACGCGCCACCGATCCCGGCCGCGACGCTGACCACGATGTTCATCGCCGCGTAGAAGTACGCCTTCTGCTCGACCAGCCGCAACGTCTCGTAGCTGAACGTGCTGTAGGTGGTCAGCGCGCCGCAGAAACCGGTGCCGAGCAGCGCGAGCAGCGGGGCGGGCAACGCGGTGCCGGCGCCGGTGAGGCCGCCGAGCACCAGGCAGCCGGCCAGGTTGACCAGCAGCGTGCCCCACGGGAACGGGCCGTCGTGCCGGGACCGCACGGCGCGGTCGGTGAGGTAGCGCAGGGGCGCGCCGACCAGCGCGCCGGCGACGACGAGGACGGCCGTCATCGGCCTGCCAGCCGGCGCGTGACGGCGACCCCGGTGAGGACCGCGAGCCCAGCCGCGAGGAGCGTGCCACCGAAGTAGGCGAGCGCGACGCCCGCCGAGCCGGGCTTCAGCAGCCCGTGGATCTCCACGGCGTAGGTGGAAAACGTGGTGAACCCACCGAGGACGCCGACCCCGAGGAAGGGCCGGACCAGGGGATGCGCCACGCGGACCTCGGTGACCAGCACCATCAGGACGCCGATCAGCAGGCAGCCGCTGACGTTGATGGCGAACGTGGTCCAGGGGAAGTGGCCCGGGGCCGTGGGCCAGGTGGTGGCCAGTTCGTATCTGGCCAGCGCACCGATCCCACCGCCGACCGCCACGGCCGCCAAGACGGGGGCCTGCGATCGGCGAGTGGTGGTGGCCGGGCCGGGATCACCGCTCACAGCCACCACCGTAACGTCTCACTCGGCCTGCTTCGGCTCCTCGACCAGGTCCTCGAGCAGGCGGTCGAAGTCGAACTCCTCGCGCAGCGCCTCGAAGATCGGCGTGTCACCGATGACGCGCTCGTCGGTCTTGCTCATCAACAGCACCTTCTCCCTCGCCCGCGCGTGCACTCCCACACGGTTCGTTCTCGCAGGATCGGACGCTCTCCCCTCGCCCTTTGGTTCCCGCGATCGGGTTAACGGGAGGTAATATTACCTACTCACCGTGAGGGCGCACGGAACGACAGCCAAAGCACAGCGCAGATCACATCGTGACAAGGACCCGTCGGCGAGCGATACTGGTCGGTAGAGGCGGTGCAGGCGATGGCACTCCACGGTGAAGAACAGCGACGGCTCTCGGAGATCGAGCGGCAACTGGCCGCCGAAAACCCACGGCTGGCGCAGCGGCTTGCCGAACTACGGCCGATGCGCGTGTCCGGCATCCTGCTGTCCGTGCTCGGGATCCTCTGCTCGCCCGTGCTGGGGCTTTTCCTGCTCGTAGCGGCGGCCCAGTCACAGGCAGTGATCCTGTTCGTGATCGGAACCGTGTTCACTTCCGTGGTGCCGACGGCGCTGATCTGGCGCGCCTGGCTGCACCGGTTGTACTGACGGTCATTCGGCCGTCGCGGAGTCGCTCGGCGGCACCGGGGACGGGCGCGTGTCGTTGCCCGAGTGGTTGGACAGGAAGTTCGGGACCACGAACCACAGCACCGCGAACGTGACGCCGACCAGCCCACCGACCACGGCCATCGCGATCGGGCCGTAGACCACCTTCGCGATCAGCGACACCGTCGCGGTGATCGCGGCCGCCAGGCACACCAGGCCGGCCAGTACGGCGCGGTTGCCCGCGCGCAGGATGTCGTCGCGGCGGCCCGCGCGGAACAGGATCCGGTGCCACGCCGCGGGCGAGGACAGCAGCGCCGTGGAGACGACCGCGAGGAGGACCGCGACCAGGTGCACGGCCTTCTCGAATCCGCTGGCCGCGCGGAACTCGCCGGTGAACACCACCGTCAGGAGGAAGCCGAACAGGATCTGCACCCCGGCCTGCGCGACCCGCAGCTCGCCGAGGAGTTCGTTCACGTTGCGCGCGAGGCGCTGGTTCGGGGTCTCTTCGTCACGGCCGTTCACGGAGATCAGCCTATGGGAGGATTTGCGCGGTCACAGAATGACCGATAAATGGAACATCATGCGAATCGTCCCCTTGCTCCTCGCCGCGGCCGCGCTGCCGGCCCTCTGGCCGGCCGAAGCCGCCGCCGCGCCCGCCGCGCAGGTGGGCGTCGGCGCCTCCGTCGTGCGCTACAACACGGCCCTCGTGCCGGAGGGGGCGAGCGCGCGGGCGTTCACGGCGTCGGTGACGGGCACGCTGACCACGCTTTCCGTGCGCGGCCTGCTGCCCGGCCGCGAGTACGGCGCCCACGTCCACACCAAGCCCTGCGGCGCGTCCCCGAACGATTCGGGGCCGCACTACCAGCACGTTCCCGACCCGGTGCAGCCGTCGACCGACCCCGCGTACGCCAACCCGCGCAACGAGATCTGGCTGGACTTCACCACCTCCGCGAACGGCAGCGGGTTCGCCGTGTCGCGGGTGGACTGGACCTACGGCGACCGGCTGCCCGGCTCCGTCGTGATCCACGAGACGCACACGCACACGGACCCGGGTCACGCCGGGACGGCGGGCGGGCGGCTGGCCTGCCTGAACCTCGAGTTCGGGCCGAGGTGACCGCCACGGCCAGGTGAATCCGGCATGAGCCGGACGGCCGCGGGTAGGCCCGGACGGAGCAGCGGCGGAGGGGAGAAGCGGTGGAAGCGACCCCGGACGACCACCCGGTCTGGGTGACCAGCGCGGACGGCACGGCCGAGCACGCGGTCCCCGACACGGCCATGGCACCCGGCCTGGAACTGGAAGCGGTGTGCGGCGCGCGGTTCCTCCCCGCCGCCATGACCGCCCCGCCAGGCCGGACCTGCGAGGAGTGCCTGACGCACCTGCTGGTGCCCGCCCCGCGCGAGCCGGAACCGCGCCGGCTCTGGCGCCGCTACGTGGCCAAACACTGAGCGCCCTCGCCCCAGCCTGGGGCATCCCGGCCACCCCAGTCGGCGCCGCGGATGCGAACCGCTCAGCGGCGGTACTGCGTCGAGGCCCGGACGACCAGCTCCGGCTTGAACACCACCGACCGGTGCGGCGGCCGGTTCTCCGGATCGGCCGTCTCCGCGATCAGCAGCTCCGCCGCCGTATGCCCCAGCCGCCGCGCGGGCTGGCGCACCGACGTCAACGGGACCGCAGCCGCACCGGCGAACTCGATGTCGTCGTAGCCCACGATCGCCATCTCGTCCGGCACCCGCACGCCTGCGCCGACCATCGCCTGCAGCACACCCAGCGCCAGCAGGTCGTTGGCGCAGAACACCGCCGTCGGCCGGGGGCTCATCCCGAGCAGCCGCGCGCCGGCGTCCCGCCCGGACACCACGTCCAGCTCGCTCGTCTCGATCACCGACAGCTCCGCGCCGGAATCCTCCAACGCGGTCCGCAGCCCCTGCTCCCGGTCGCGGCACTGCGTGAGTATCCGCGGCCCGTTCACGAACGCGACGTGCCGGTGCCCGGTCTCCAGCAGGTGCCGCCCGGCGAGCTCGCCACCCGCGAGGTCGTCCACCGACACCGAGCTCGCCTCGTCCGCAGACACCTTCCGGTCCACGAACACGTACGGGATCCCGCTGCGGCGGAAGGTCTCCAACGCCGCACCCGACGTGTCGACCGGGCTCAGCAGCAGCCCCCGCACCCGCTGCTCGGCCAGCAGCGACAGGTACGACTCCTCGCGGTCGACGCGCTGCCCGCTGTTGCACGTGATGACGCTCAGGCCCGCGTCGTGCGCGGCCTGCTCGGCGCCGCGGGCGACGTCAACGAAGAACGGGTTCGCCAGGTCGAGGACGAGCAGCGCCATGATGCGGCTGCGGCCGGCCCGGAGCTGCCGGGCGGACTCGTCGCGGACGTAACCCAGCTCCTCGATCACGGACAGCACACGTGACCGGGTGGCCGGGGAAACGATGTGCGGCCGGTTGACCACATTGGACACCGTGCCGATGGAGACCCCGGCGCGCCGGGCCACATCCTTGATGCCAACCATGCGTCCCCTCGATCTCCCAGGGACCACAGCGTAGCACGCATGAAACGTTCAATGGGCCGAACGGAAGCTTGTTATTCCCCCACTCAAACGCTAACCTGCGTCCTTAATACGTTTCAAAATGTGTCCTGCGTCAACGAAGACGAGGAGAACCACATGACCTCACGCGAAACCGTCGGCACGAGCTCGGTCGAGGACGGCGGCACGATCACCCGCCAGCAGTGGCGGTGGTCCGTGCTCGCGGGCATGGCCTCCTACCTGGATGCCGGTTCCATCGTCGCGCTCGGCGCGGGTCTCGCCCTCTTCCAAAGCTACCTCGGCCTCTCCGACGGCGCGGTGGGCGCGCTCGCCGCGATCGGCCCGAACGCCATCGGCTGCGCGATCGGCGCGTTCATCGGCGGCAGGCTGGGCGACAAGCTGGGCCGGAAGCGGATCTACAAGTACGACCTGCTGGTCTACGCGGCAGGCATCCTGTGCATCGCGCTCGCGGTGAACACGCCGATGCTGTTCATCGGCACCTTCGTCGTCGGCGTCGCGGTCGGCGCGGACGTGCCGACGTCGCTGGCGCTGGTGGGCGAGTTCTCCCCGTCGAAGGCGCGCGGGAAGCTGCTCGGGTTCACGCAGGTCGCGTGGAACCTCGGCCCGGTGATCGTGCTGTTGCTGTCGCTCGCGCTCACCCCGCTGGACCTGCTCGGCACGCGGATCGTGTTCCTGCACCTGTTCGTGATCGCGCTGGTGACGTGGGCGATGCGCCGCGGCCTGTCCGAGTCCGCGCGCTGGACATCGGCGTCGTCCACCAAGGACGTCAAGTACCAGCTGAAAGCGCTTTTCCAGGGCGCGCACCTCAAGGCGCTGCTGTTCACCGGCCTCGTCTACGTGTTCTGGAACATCGCGGCAGGCACCGGCGGCATCTTCACCCCGTACGTCATCAAAACGCTCAACGCGGGCAGCCAGGCGGCCAGCGTCGCGTTGTCCTGCGCCGGGTTCCTGATCGGCATCCTGGTCACCACGCTGGTGTTCATGCGCTTCGCCGACCGCAGCCACCACACGCGCAAGTGGATGTGGGGCATCGGCGCGGTCATGCAGATCGTCGCCTACGGCATCTACGTGGTGCTGCCGTTCAACATCCCGGTGATCATCGCGAACATCGTGTTGTTCGGCGTCGGCTGCTCGCTCGCCGGTGAGGCGTTCTACAAGGTGTGGAGCCAGGAACTGTTCCCGACGATGCTGCGCGGCACCGCGCAGGGCTTCACCTTCGGCGTCGCCCGGACGCTGCTCGGCGTGTGGAGCTTCTTCCTGCCGACGCTGGCCAGCGGCGGGTTCACCGTCGCAGGCGGCCTGCTCACGCTGTTCCTGGTGATCAGCGGCGGCGTCGGGTTCTTCTTCATGCCCAACACGTCCGGCAAGTCGCTGGAGCAGATCGAGGCGGAGCGCACCACCGCATGAGTTCCGACGAGCTGCTGACCCGGTTCACCGATCCCGGCCCCGAGTTCTCCCCGCTGCCGATCTGGTGGTGGAGCGGCGGCCGGGTCACCGGGGACCGGGTCCGGTGGCAGATGGAACAGCTGGTTTCGCAGGGCGTCCGGCAGGCGGTGGTGATGTGCCTGGCGCCCACCGGCCCGATGTTCGGCTCGCTTGCGGACGACCCGTCGTTCCTGAGTCCGAAGTGGATCGAGCTGCTGGACGGCGCGTGCGCGGACGCCGCCGATCTGGGGTTCCAGCTGTGGATGTACGACCAGATCGGGTTCTCCGGCGCGAACTTCCAGGGCCGTCTCACCGCGGCCAGCCCGGAGTTCGCCGGGCTCGCCCTGCACCGGAACCCCGACGGCACGGTCGGCCACCACGTCAGCGGCTTCGACTACTTCAACCCGGACGCCTGCGCGGCCCTGCTCGACCAGGTGCACGGCGAGCTGGAACGACACGTCGGGCGCTGGTTCGGCACGGTGATCCCCGGGTTCTTCCAGGACGAGCTGCCGCCGCTGCCTACGTGGGCGCACGACTTCGCGGAGATCTTCTCCGCCGAGTACGGCTACGACCTGCTGCCCCGGCTGTCCGCGCTGTACGAGGGCGCGGACGCCGAGTCGGCCCGGGTACGCCGGGACTACCAGGAACACCGTGCCCGCCTGGCGCGCCGGGCGTTCTTCGACCCACTGGCTCAGTGGTTCAGCCACCGCGGGCTGATCTGCGGTTTCGACCAGGCGAGCCCGGCCCGCGAAGGCGACCCGGTCGGCGGCGTGCGGATCTACGGCGACTACCTCGGTACCCACTCCGGGTTCGGCGCGACGGGCAGCGACCACTGGGGCGACGCGAAGGTGCACAGCTCGCTCGCCCACGCGCACGGGCACCCGCGCACCTGGATCGAGGCGTTCCACTCGTCGGGCTGGGGCGGCACGCTGGAGGAGACCTACGACTGGCTCGCGCCGTTCCTGCGCCGCGGCGCCACGCTCTACGACCCGCACGCGGTGTACTACTCGACCGCGGGCGGCTGGTGGGAGTGGGCGCCGCCGTCGACGTGCTGGCGGCAGCCGTACTGGCCCGCCTACGGCCAGTTCGCCGGCGCGGTGAGCCGGTTGTGCTCGGTGCTGACGGCGGGCACCCACTCCTGCGACGTTGTGCTGCTGTCGCCGACCAGCACCGCCCAGGCCTACCTGACGCTCGACGGACCACTGCCGCCAGCCGAACGGGCCGCGGCCTCGTTCCACGCGCTGAACGGTGTCGGCACGTGGTTCGCCGAGGAACGCGGTGTGCTGGAGCGGGCCGGGATCGACCACGACACGTTCGACGAAGCCACGATCGCCGCCGGGGAGGTGTCGGGCGGCGCGCTCCGGATCGGCGCGGAGACCTACCGGGCGGTGGTCCTGCCCGACGTCGAGCTGCTGCTCCCGGCCGCGGCCGCCCGGCTCGCGGAGTTCGCCGCGGCCGGCGGGACGGTCGTCTGCGTCGGCAGCTGCCCGGTCGAGGGCGCGGTCACGGTCGGCTCGCCGGAGGACGTGCCCGCGGTCCTTCCGAAATCCCGGATCCGGTCCGACGTGCCGTTCCTGCTCCGGCGGCACGGCGACCGGCACGTGCTGCTGCTCACCGCGCACGACGAGCGCAGCGGCACCCGGGCGCCGATCGTCGACCTCGACCGCGAAGGCTGGACGGACCAGGGATTTCCCTGGGAGGAGTATTGGCGGCAGCTGCGCGAGGACGGGTACGAGTTCGTCTCCCCGTCGGACCGGGTGGCGCACGTGGCCGGAGTGACCGGCCGTGCCCAGCAGTGGAACCCGCGCACCGGGGAGCGCACGGATGTCCCAGTCGTGGACGGCGAGGTCGAGGTCGTCTTCACCGACGGCCCGATCACCTTGCTCGTGTTCGGCGACGACCTGCCGGAGGCGACGCACACCCCGCCCGGTCCCGTGGTCCGGTCGGTGCACCTCGACGGCTGGCGCGCCCGTGCGGAGTCCACTCTGGACAACCGGCACGGCGACCTGGCCGCCCCCGCCCGCACCGGCGTGCTGCCGCTGGAGGTCTGGCGGCTGGGTGACGAGCTGGCCGGGTACGGCGTCTTCGCGCAAGCCCGGGACGGCGACGGGTGGCGGCCCGCGGTCTGGTCGCTGTCCCGCGGCATCCGGGACGACCCCGGTCACGCGGAAGCGCTGGGGCCCAAGGGTTACGTGCCCGAGGAATTCCTCGACTGGCGTCACGTCGAGGCCGGGGAGACGGTCGGCGTACGAACGTATTTGCCACTGCCCGAGCGCGACGGCCTGTTCCTCGCCGTCGGGGCGAGCGCGGCGCGACGGGTGTTCGTGGACGGCGCGGAGGTTCCGGTCGACGGGCCGGGCTACCAGTCGTTCAGCCCGCTGCCGTCCGGCCGGACGGTGTGCGTGGAGATCGAGTTCACCGCGGACCAGGACGGGCCGTTGCGGGCGTCGTTCGCGGTGATCACCGATCCCGAGCGCTACCGCAGGCCGGAATGGCTGGCGGGCGGGGAGATCAACCGCACCTTCCACCTCGACGAGGTGCCCACCGACGCGACCGTGCAGGTCGCGAGCGAGGAGGCCTGCCGGGTGCTCGTCAACGGCGCCGAGGTGGGCAGGCAGGGCGACTTCAACCCCTACCCCGGTTTTCGCGAGATCCGCATCCACCCCTACGACCTGCGCGAGCACCTCCGCCGCGGCGAGAACACGCTCACCTTGGTCACGACTGGACCGGTCGCGGTGGATTCGCGTGACCCGCGACTGGTCAGCGGCCCGGACTGGGGCGAGGTGCGCCGCCTGCACCGGCGCGATCCGCGGTTCCTGTGCCTGCACCCGCGGCCGCACCCGCTGCCCGGCGCGCACTGGCTCGAACCCGCCGCCGCGCCCGGCGACGTCGTCGTGCCGGTGGTCCCCGACGTCGCGCCGGCCGGGGAACGCACCGAGACGCTGACCTTCCCGGCCCCGCTCGGGGCGGTGGCGCTGCGGATCCCGACCGACCTCGACGTCGTGGTGCGCGTCGGCGAGGCCGAGTACAAGCCGGTCGACCAGCGCGTGCGCTTCCCCACGCCGCTAGCCGCGGGCAGCACGGTGGAGCTGCGGTTCCGCGCGGTCGACGGCCGCCGGGGCGGGGCGCTGCTCGACTCCGGGATCGAGGTCGAGACCGCCGAGGCGCCGGTCGAACTGCGCAGCTGGGAGGACCTCGGGCTGCGCGCGCTGGGCGGCCTGGTCCGGTACCGGACCACGTTCGAAGCGCTGCCCGGCCGGGTCGTGCTCGACCTCGGCGAGGTGCGCGGCACGGCCGACGTGGTGGTCAACGGCCGGCTGGTCGACCGCCTGGTCTGGGGCCCGTGGCGGTCCGAAATCTCGGATGCGATCCGGGACGGCGTCAACGAACTGGAAATCGTCGTCCGCGGCACGCTCGCCGGCTACCTCGACGACGCGTCACCCACGATGGCCGTGGCCGCCGGGCAGGTCCGCACGGGCCTGTTCGGGCCGGTGCGGCTGGTACAGCACGAGAAGGAGAGCGACCGTTGACCGTCACCGCCGTCCGCTTCGAGCACCACGACGTCGCGCTGGGCATCGGCACCGGCACGCCACGCCTGTCCTGGCAGGTGCGCACCGACGACCCGGACTGGTCGCAGACCGCGTACGAGGTCGAGCTGAACGGGTCGGCGACGGCGCGGGTCGAATCGGCCGAGCAGGTGCTGGTGCCGTGGCCGTTCGAGCCGCTGCCGTCGCGGACCAGGGCGACCGTGCGGGTGCGCGTCGGCGACGAGTGGTCCGAGCCGGCCACCGTGGAAACCGGGCTGCTCCACCCGGAGGACTGGTCGGCGCGGTTCATCAGCCCACGCACGATCGGCGGCATCGGGCAGCGCGCGCCGATCCTCACCCGCAGCGTCGAGCTGCGGCCGGGGATCGTGTCCGCGCGGCTGTACGCGACGGCGCACGGCGTCTACACGGCGTCGATCAACGGGTCCCGGGTCGGTGACGAGGTGCTGGCGCCCGGCTGGACCAGCTACGAGCACCGGCTGCGCTACCAGACCCACGACGTCACCTCGCTGCTCCGCGAGGGGACCAACGACCTGGAGTTCCTGCTCGGGAACGGCTGGTTCCGCGGACGGCTCACCTGGTCCGGCCGCCGCGCGCTCTACGGCGATCGCCTCGCGTTGCTCGCCCAGCTGGAGGTGACCTACGCCGACGGCACCACCGAGGTCATCGGCACCGACGAGCGGTGGTCGGCGACGGAGAGCCGGATCACCGCCGACGACCTGTACGACGGGCAGCGCACCGACCTGACGCTGTCCGAGTCCGAAGTGGACGAGGTCGAGGTGGTCGAGGCCGACCTGAGCAGGCTAGTCGCGCCCGAGGGGCCGCCGGTGCGTGTGACGGAGGTGGTGCCCGCGGTGCGGGTGTGGTCGTCGCCGTCCGGGAAGACGCTGGTCGACTTCGGCCAGAACGTGGTCGGCTGGGTGCGGCTGCGCGTGCGGGACGCGCGCGAGGTCACCGTGCGGCACGCCGAGGTGCTGGAGGACGGCGAGCTCGGCGTGCGGCCGCTGCGGTCGGCGAAGGCGACGGACACCTACGTCCTCCCCGGCGGTACCGAAACCGTGCTGGAGCCGAGCCTGACGTTCCACGGGTTCCGGTACGCGGAAGTGTCCGGAGTGGACGATCTGCGGGCCGAGGACCTGGAGGCCGTCGTCGTGCACAGCGACCTGCGGCGCACCGGCTGGTTCAGCTGCTCGGACCCGGACCTGGAGAAGTTCCACGAGAACGTCGTGTGGGGCATGCGCGGCAACTTCCTGGACGTGCCGACCGACTGCCCGCAGCGCGACGAGCGGCTCGGCTGGACCGGCGACATCCAGGTCTTCTCACCCACCGCGTCCTTCCTCTACGACTGCGCCGGGTTCCTCCGCTCGTGGCTCGCCGACCTGGCCGCCGACCAGCACCCGGACGGCGCGGTGCCGTTCGTGATCCCGGACGTGCTGCCCGGCGACAGCCCCACCGCGACGGCCTGGGGCGACGCCGCGGTGATCGTGCCGTGGGTGCTCTACCAGCGGTTCGGCGACGCGGAGGTGCTCGCGCGGCAGTTCGACAGCATGCGCGGGTGGGTCGACAAGATCGCGTCGCTGACCACGGACGGCGTGTGGGCGGGCGGGTTCCAGTTCGGCGACTGGCTGGACCCGGCCGCGCCGCCGGACGACCCGTTCGCCGCGAAGGCCGACTCGGACGTGGTCGCGACGGCGTACCTCGCGCGGTCCGCGGAGATCGTGGCGGCGGCGGCCGAGGTGCTCGGCCGGGACGGTTCGAAATACCGGACGCTGTCCGAACAGACGCGCGCCGCGTTCGCCCGGGAGTACGTCACCGGATCGGGCCGGGTGCTCTCGGACGCGCCGACCGTGTACGCGCAGGCGATCGAGTGGGCACTGCTGCCGACGGCGGAGCAGCGGGCGGTCGCGGGTCGACGACTGGCTGATCTCGTGCGGACCAACGGCTTCCGCATCGCGACCGGATTCGTGGGCACGCCGCTCATCACGGACGCGCTCACCACGGCCGGCCATCCCGAGCTGGCCTACCGGCTGCTGCTCGAACGGGGCTGCCCGTCCTGGCTGTACCCGGTGACGATGGGCGCGACGACGATCTGGGAGCGCTGGGACAGCATGCTGCCGGACGGCTCGATCAACCCGGGCGAGATGACCTCGTTCAACCACTACGCGCTGGGCGCGGTGGCCGACTGGATGCACCGCACGGTCGCCGGGCTGGCGCCCGCGGCGCCCGGCTACCGGTCGATCGTCGTGCGCCCGGTGCCGGACGCCGCGCTCACCCACGCCTCGGCCCGCCACGAGACGCCCTACGGTGCGGCTTCGGTGGCCTGGCGCCGGGCGGACGGGAAGCTGACGCTCGACGTCGTGGTGCCGCCTGGCGTGCGGGCCGAGGTGCACGTCCCGGGCGGGCCGGTGGCGGAGGTGCGGCACGGCACGCACAGCTGGACGGTCGACGACCCGTGCCTGTCGCAGCCGCGCGTGCGGACCATTCGTGACCTGGTCGGCTCGCCGAAGTGGCCGGACGCGGTGTCGCTGCTGGTCTCGCACGGGCTTGCCGAGGACGCGGTGGACGCCGCGCACCGGGCCGGGCGCTACCTGGACCGCCCGGCGGCCGAGCTGGCCGATTTTCTGGCGATGAAGACGCTGTCCGACGGCTCGGACGCGAAGCGGGCGCTGGAGAAGCTGCTGGCGTGAGCCGGTGTCAACTGGTCCGGTGACGGCTGGGCCGCGGCGCGGCTGATCAGGACCCATACTGGGGCCATGAACCAGCCGGAGCCGTTGTTCAGCTCGTCCCGGGCCTTCCGCGTCTGGCGCTACGGCGTCGAGCACTCGGAGCTGGTCCTGCGCACCGACGACAACCCCGACGAGCCGGTCGAGCTGCTGTTCGAGGGCGTCCTGTCGATGCGCTTCGACCAGCTGTGGTTCACCGGCCTCGTGGTCGGCCGGGCGGAGGACCAGGTGCTGCAGAGCCCCACCGTGGACATCCCGCACCTGAAGATCGAGCTCGGGTCGACCGGTCACGCCGCCCAGGTGGTGTGCCGTCGCCTGACCTGCGTGGGCGGCACCTCGCCGGACGGCAAGATCCTGTGGACGGTCACCGCGCCGCGTCCGAAATCCCGGATCGCCGCCGACATCCCGGCGGTCGAACAGGCCTGACTGCGGGTGGCGCGAGTCACCAGCGACAATGGAGGACGTGACCGCCACCCTGAGCAAGCCCGCACTGAAGATCGGCCCGTACGAGGTCGATCCCCCGGTGGTGCTCGCGCCGATGGCCGGCATCACGAACGTCGCGTTCCGGCGGCTGTGCCGCGAGTACGGCGCCGGGCTGTACGTGTGCGAGATGATCACCGCCCGCGCCGTCGTCGAGCGGCACCCCGGGACCATGCACATGATGGCCTTCGACCAGGGCGAGTACCCGCGGTCGATGCAGCTGTACGGCGTGGACCCGAAGACGATGCGGGAAGCCGTCAAGATCATCGTCGGCGAGGGCCTCGCGGACCACATCGACAGCAACTTCGGCTGCCCGGTCGCCAAGGTCACCCGCAAGGGCGGCGGCGCGGCGCTGCCGTACAAGCGCAAGCTGTTCGCGCAGATCGTGCGCGCGTCGGTGGAGGCGGCCGAGGCCGCGGGCGTGCCGTTCACGGTGAAGTTCCGGATCGGCATCGACGACGACCACCACACCTTCCTCGACGCAGGCCGCATCGCCGAGGCCGAGGGCGCGGCGGCGGTGTCGCTGCACGCGCGCACGGCCGCGCAGCGCTACTCGGGCAAGGCCGACTGGAGCGCGATCGCCCGGCTGAAGGAGGCCGTGCAGACCATCCCGGTGCTGGGCAACGGCGACATCTTCACGGCCGACGACGCGCTGCGGATGGTGGCCGAGACCGGGTGCAACGGCGTGGTGGTCGGCCGCGGGTGCCTCGGCAGGCCGTGGCTGTTCGGCGAGCTGGAGGCCGCGTTCGCCGGCCGCCCGATCCCGGAGGGGCCGCGCCTGGGTGAGGTCGCCCAGGTGCTGCGGCGGCACGCGGAGCTGCTGGTCCAGCACGACGGCCACGACAAGGCGATGCGCGACCTGCGCAAGCACATGGCCTGGTACTTCATGGGCTTCCCGGTCGGCTCCGAGCTGCGCCGGCGGTTCGCGATGGTGTCGTCGATGGACGAGCTGGACGAGCTGATCGGCCAGCTGGACCACGAGGCGCCCTTCCCGGCGGACGCCCTCGGCCCGCGCGGCCGCCAGGGCTCGCCCGGCAAGGTCACGCTGCCGCACGGCTGGCTCGACAACCCGGACGACGACCTGGTGCCCGAAGCGGAGGACATGCACTCGGGCGGCTAACGCCCTGCACGCCGCCGCGCGCGCTCGAAGTCCGCGTGCTGCAAGGGGTTGGCCGCCCAGTACTCCTCCGGGATCCGGCGGAGGGCGTCTACCAGGTAGCCGAAGTGGGTTTCCGCGAACGGGTCCCGGTTGAGGATCTCCAGCGCGCGCGGCACCAGGTGCGGCACCCCGATCTGCTGCCCGAGCAGGATGCGCACGCCTTCGGCGTCCAGCTCGTCCAGCGAGACCTGGCGCATCCGGTGGCAGGTGCTGATCAGGTAGGTCGTGTCCGGCGGCGGGTCGCCCCAGTAGTCGTCCTCGAGCTGCTCCAGTGACAGGTGCGTCATGTTTCCTTCCGCTCACTCGCGGCGAGGGCGGCGCGCAGTTCGGCGATCTCGCGGCTCAGCTCGGCGATCTCCGCGCGGGTCACGGTCTGCGACGCGGCCTCGACCTCCTCCACCCGGCGCACCAACCACGACGCGAAGGTCGCCGTCACGACGCCGAGCAGCGCGATGCCCGCGACCATCAGCCCCACCGCGATCAGCCGCCCGGTGCCGGACACCGGGTAGCGGTCGCCGTAGCCGACGGTCGTGATCGTCGTGATCGCCCACCACAACGCGTCCGGGAAGTTCCGGATGCCGGCCTCCTCGATCGGCCGTTCCGCTTCGAGCACGGCGAGCGCCGCGCAGAAGACGATCAGCACCGTGGCGCCGACGAAGTACACGACGACCCGCCCGCGCAGGGCGAGCGCGGCCGTGCGGTTGAGGACGTTCAGCATCGCGACGAGGCGCAGCAGCCGCAGCGGGCGGAGCAGCGGGAGCACGATGACCAGGAGGTCCAGCACGTGACGGCGGAGAAATCGCGGTTTGTCCGGTGACTGGACCAGTCGCACGACGTAGTCCAGCGCGAACAGCCCCCACGCCAGCCATGTGACGACCTCGCACCACACCCGGCCGGTGCTGCCGAGCGACGGCTGGAGGATCGGCCAGGCATAGGCGCCGAGGAACAACACCGCGACGCCCGTCAGCGGCCACTCCATGCGCTTTTCCCACATCTGCGTCTCCCGTCGGTCCGGCGCGATCGTCGCACGTGCCGGGGCGGTGATCCCGATCATTTCGTCCGGATCGTTACCCTGTCTCTGGTAGACACCAGAACCGATGGGCAAGCTGACCAACCGCGCCAGGGCGAAAGCCGACTACCTCTGGTTCATCGGTTCCCGCGAGTGGCCGGTGTTCGTCTCCGCGCTCGGCGTGCTGCTCGGCCTGGTCACGCTCGTGCCCAGCGCCGTCGGCATCGTGCTGTCGGTGATCGCGCTCGTGCTCGGCGTCCTGACGCTCACCCGCGACGTCCGGATGCTCCGCGGCCGCTGGGCCGCCTGGGAGTTCGCCACGATCGCCGCGCCGTTCCCGCACGCCGACGTGCCACCCCCGGCGAGCTACCCCGAAGCCCGCTACCTCGAGCTGCCCGGACGTGGAACCGCCCTGGTCAGCGACGCCATCGACCGGGCACTGTGGACACAGCGGTTCCCGGTCGAGGTCGCGCCGGACCCCTACCGCCTGCCCGCCGAGCTGAAGGCCACCGCGCCGTACGTGCTGCCGCTGCGCGCGCACGGCCGGCTGCTGTTCAACGGCAAGGTCGTCGGGATGCGGGGCGAGCCGCTGCCGTCGGTCGGGCACGGCGCGCCGATCCGGCTGCAGCGCACCCGGTTCTTCGACGCCCAGTGCTCGAACGAGCTGGCCACGCTGCGGATCGCCCGCCGGGACAGCGACGAGGTCTTCGACCTGCGGCGGCAGATGATGGTCGACACCGCGGGCCGCCTGCACACGCTCGCCGAGAGCAGGCTGGCGGACATCGTCGGCGTGTCGACGGTGGCCGTCACGACCGACGGCTGGGTACTGGTGGTGCTCCAGTCCAACCGGAACTCGGCCAGCCAGTCGCTGCTCGCCCCGTCGGGCAGTGGGTCGCTGGAGCCGCGTGACCTCGATGGGGACGACCTGCACGACGTCGTCCGCGCCGGGATGGAGCGCGAGCTGTGCGAGGAGACCGGGCTGCGCCGCGACGAGATCCTGCGCACGACGATCACGGGGTTCGCGCGTTGGATGGACCGCGGCGCGAAGCCGGAGTTCTTCGGGCTGACGGAGTTGTCCGCGACGCGGCAGGACCTGCTGGCCCGCAGGCCGAACCGGTCGGAGCGCGAGTTCACCGCCGCGACGCGGTTCGTGGAGGTCGACCTCGCCGCGTACGGCCGGGAACTGGCCGGCGGCGCGGACCTGCCGTCGCTGCCCGCGTTGCTCACCGACAGCGGTTCGGTGCCGCTGCTGCTGGCGTTGCGGGCGGCCGCGCGATGGACGGTCGGCGCCCCGCGGGAGGAGGACCGTGTTCACCCCTGACAGCCGGTCGCGGCTGCGCGACTCGCTGATCGCGTCGGCTCGCTCGGACGACCGGATCAGCGGCGCCGCGCTGACCGGTTCCGCTTCGGTTGGACGAGAGGACCAGTGGTCGGACATCGACCTGGCGCTCGCGGTGGCGGCCGACCGCGATCAGGTTCTCGCGGACTGGACCGACCGGATGTACCGCGACCACGGCGCCGTCCACCACCTGGACCTCGGCGTGTTCCGGGTGTTCCTGCTGCCGGACACGCTGCAGGTCGACATCGCGTTCTGGCCGGAGTCCGAGTTCGGGCCAATCGGTCCGACATCTCGGACGCTGTTCGGGAAGCCGAACGACCTGCCGCGGATCTCGCCGCCGTCAGCGGAGCACGTGGTCGGGATGGCGTGGCTGTACGCGTTGCACGCCCGGTCGTCGATCGCGCGGGGCCGGGTGTGGCAGGCGGAGTACATGATCAGCGGCGCGCGGGACGAGGTGCTCGCGCTGGCCTGCCTCCGGCACGGGGTGCGCGCCGTGCAGGGGCGCGGGATGGACGACCTGCCGGCGGAGGTGGTGGCGCCGTTCGCGGACGCCCTGGTCCGGTCCGTGGAGCCCGCCGAGCTGCGGCGCGTGTTCGGGGTCGTCGTGGAGCTGCTGATCGCCGAGGCCGGCCGGGTCGATGCGTCGCTCGCCGCCCGGCTGTCGGGGCCGCTACGGGGCCTGGTCAGCTGACCTCGACGGTGACAAGCGTGGCGTTGGCGCCGGCGAGGCGGATGGTGAACGTGCCGGTGCGGTTCGGGGTGACGTCGAGGTCCTCCGGCTCGGTAGGGTCGACGTCGGCGTTCGCGTCGGGGTAGCCGTCGACCACGATGTCGTCCGGGCGGTCCGAGGAGACGTTCACCTGGAGCGGCTGGCCGACCTTCCCCGCGATCACGAGGTTCGCCGGCTCGACCTGCCCGTTCCGGTAGGCCACGTCGACGATCGAGGCACCGGCGCTGGTGGGCGCCGCGGACACCGGCGGCGCGGAAGTGGGCTGCGCTGGGTTGGGCGGCGCCGGGTCGGGCGCCTGGTCGTCGCCACCGGACGAGCAGCCGGCAGCAGCGAGCGCGATCAAGGTCGTGACAAGGACACGGCGCACCATGCGGCCCAAGCTAAGCCGGGGGCGGGCGGCACGCAGGGCAACGCTCACGTCGGGGTGACGCCGCTAAGCCCGCACTTCCTCGACGTGGAAGTAGCCGACCGGCTTGGGCCCCTCGCTGACCACGACCACCGTCCCAGGCTCGATGCGGTACGGGCCCGAGTTCTCCACGGCCAGCCAGCGCGCCTCGGCCGGCGTGACCAGCGCCCCGGCGACGAGGTTCCGGAGCACGAAGGACGCGAGACCCGAGTGGGCGGTGCGCGGGGGCACGAAGGCGTTGACCGCGTAGAAGTCGGGGCGCAGTGGGCCGGTTTGACGACCGCCCTGCTCCGGCGTGAGCCACACGACCCGTCCGCGGAACGGGAAGGGCTCGTCGGCGGCTGGTTCGCCACGGGCGTCAGTATGCCGCGTCAGGGGCGGGGCGCCCGTTCGCCGTGGATGGCGGTGTACTCGGCGGCGAGCCAAGGGCCGAGGTCGTCGATCAGCATGTCGAGGATCGCCGGGGTGGCGGTGGGCTCGCGAGCGGTCACCGCGGCGGTGCGCATCTGGCCGAGTCGTTCCGGGTAGTAGCGGCCGAAGAGCTCGGCGGACCTGGCGAGGTCGCTCGTCCAACCGCCCCACCGGGGCATGACCAGGGTGAACCCGGTGCGCACGAGGCGCCGCGCCACCGAGCGGCTCAGGGTGCGGCGTTCGTGGTCCCTCGCCGTCTGGGCGCGCTCGCGCTAACCCGGGAGCAGCGTTCCAAGGTCATCGTTCGTCTCACGCGCGAGCAGCGAGGTGGGGCGATAGCGGGGCAGGTGCTCGGCGAGGTCGTCGCCCAGGAGCGGCGTGCACAGGCAGGCGACGAAGAAGCCGCCGTCGTGGCGCTCGGCGTCGCTGAGGAGCGTGCGGGCACTGGCGAGTTGAATGCCGACGCCGTTGATCTGGGGAAACTCGCGGTCGAGGGCGCCCTCGATCCGCCTGGCATCGGCGCGATCGGCGTCGGTGGGCTCGTCGTGGAGGGCGAGCAGGACGTCGAGGTCGGAAACCCCGGGGACGGCGGTGCCACGCGGGATGCTGCCGTAGAGGTAAGCGCTGTGCAGGCGAGCGAAAGTCCCAGCGACGTGCACCCGCAGAGCCTCGACAACGGGGGCGAACTCGGCGGAGATTCTCTCCAAAGAGCCTTCGCGCGCGATCGTCCCGTCCGCCGCCAGCCCACGATCGTCCACGCGCCTACTGTGCCCGGTTCCGCACAGCCGCGGTGCGTGGCGCAAGTACACCAGGCTGGCCTACCGGCAACACCAAACAGAGGCCTTCGGCAAGTACGTCGAAGAGCTGATTGCCGCGTTCGAGGACGAGCGTGACGATCACGGCTTACGCCGCTGGCTACTCGAACTCATCGGTGAAGCTCGGTCGCCGCTGGCCTTGCCCACCCTCGCCGAGCAGCTTTACAGCGAGGATGAGTCGTTGTGACCCCTGGCTGTCAGGGGCTTGGAGCAGCTCGACCCAGCCCGCCCGGCAGGAGCTGTGGAAAGCTCGAGCGAATGGCAGTGTTCCCTGACTAAGGGCTCCCTACCGACCGGATGGCGCCGGCCGCTCTGGCTGCCCTCGGCGCGCCCGCGAAGAGATCACCTCCCCTGATCTCCGACGGAGTGCCGGGGTCTGGGGCGGAGCCTTGCCTCCGGGAGGCGCCCTGTCGCTCTGGCGGCGCAGGTCCGAGGAGTGCCAAGATGGCGGCATGACGATCTTCCGAAAGGACGATGCCGCGTAGGTCCGCAGGCGCGGTACGTGCCGCGCTCCCCAGCCGCCCAGGCCGTTACCGGCCGTCGCAGATTCGGGGTCTGTCTCCGGCGGTCCGTGATTACATCGCACGGGTTGAGCCTTCGCCCGGCTGGACAGCTCGGATGCTCGAGGAGTGGCGCGAGGCCGCTCGACACGGCTGGCCGGGTACCGACCACTCCGATTGCTGTGAGATGCCGTACTGCCGATCGGAGCTGGACGAGATCATGTGGGACCTACCTGCGTTCGCAGCCGACCGCTTGAGACGCCTCGTCGACCCGCTGGACCGTGAATACGCGAGGCGCACCCTGCCGTATCCGCTCGCGCCCCTCGATCTGGCTTGGTGGCACCGGCGATGCCCGACATCGACCTTCGCTGGCCGACTCGGATGTCGTAGGAGGAAGCGGGCCAGGCAAAGACCGGAACCTCGACCAAGGATCTGATGGCCCGGACGGCGACGAGCCCGGCGCGCCGGCCCCTAATGGCCCGCTGATGGCACGCGACCCGAGTTGATCAAGAGACGACGAAGGCCCAGGTCCGGAGTAGACACCCGCTGACCTGGGCCTTCGTCGCGAGAGCGGATGACGGGAATCGAACCCGCGTTCTCAGCTTGGGAATCGGTCTGATCTTGCTCGACGGTGGCCCTGACCTGCGGGACGGGTTCGCCCGGGTGTGCCTCCGTTGACCGTGGTTGACCGCCCCTAATGGCACGCTAATGGCACGACCGGCGGTGCTCCCACCTGCGTAGTTCCCCCGGCTGAGGTGATCTCCTCGCGGCGCGGGTTCACCCCTGCCAGGCCGGGTGGTGCCGGTCAAGGGTCTGCCGGAGGCCGCGAAGCGCCCTTGACCGGTGCCGGCCGGCCTGGCTGCCCTCGGGCGCGCCGTGAGGAGGTCGCCGGACTGGTCCTCCCCTGATCTCCGAAGCGGTGTCGGGGTGCGGGGCGGAGCCCCGTGCGGAGGAGTGTTACGAAACCCCCGACAATTTACCGACCGGGGTGCCGCCAGGTTGTACATGCCTCTGACCTGCACAGACCCTCGGTTCTCTCCAAAAAGTGGCGGCTGCACGAAGCGGTGATCGAAGTGCTACTATGGTGGCCGTCGGGCATTCGTATGCCCTCAAGCCCCTAGCGATTCCGCTGGGGGCTTTTTCGTGTCCCCTACTGGAACCCGCCGCACGCTACGGCGGGTTTTTTTATGCCCGGAGGCTGGTGCGTGTCTGGCTCAACTCTGTTCCTACTGGTGTGTCCGTTCCTTGTCTTGATGCTGGTCTACGGCGTCGTGGCTGTTGTAGCCCTGTGCCAGGCGAAGCCCGAGGACATCCCGTCTGTCGTTCGGGAGCTGGCAATGACGTTTCGACGCCTGGGCGCGATGCTGCCAGGCCTTCCGCCGCGGCAACGCCTGGACCGCGTAACCCAGGACGAGGAGAATGGCAATGACACGTTGAGACAGGAGGAGGCGTAATGACACGTCGGCGCGGCTCCTTCTTCGACCCGACAAGCCATCGAGGTACTCCGCCTGAGGCACTCGACCAACTGCTGACGGCCTTAAGCACCCTGAGCCCGCGGGACGCGGGCCTAATCAAGCTCCGTTGGGGACTTGAGGACGGTGAGCCAAAGACCCTCGACGAGATTGGGCTCACATATGGCGTCACGCGCGCACGGGTGCGTCAGCTTATCGATGCGGCGATCAGGAAGTTGCAAGACCCGACACTCTTGGAGGCGTTGCGGCCTTTCACGTCGGATGACTTTGCGCGGGTACCTGCCGCAACACGTGAGCAGAAACTGGGGATACACACCACAGAGGAACAGCTTGTCTACTGCTCGAAGCATCGGGGCTGGTTTGCCCCAGAAGAAGCCAGGCGGAACTCTCGGCGCACCTGCGACAACTGTCAGTGCCTGGTACCCGCGCAGTCGAACGGCCGGAGGCGCAGGTATTGCTCATCCGCATGCCGTCAGGAGGCATACCGCAAGAGGCGAGCAACTGAGGCCGAAAACCGGGCTCGCTGATTCGGGGCAGGAAACGCTACCGCTGGGTGCCGGCCGCCGAAGCGGAGCGGCAGGCGGACCGGCCCCGCGGCGCGCGTGCGCGCCGCCTTGATCTCATAGAGGCAAATTCGGCAAGGACTCGGATGGCGACTGTGGACAACGCACCTACCGCCACAGCACCACCGTCCGCAGTTGGAAGCTCAACAACCCCGACAGCCTTCGGCATCATGTGAACGACTGCGTCTGCATCGGCGGGAAAGGCACCACAATGACCGTTCATACAACCTACGGCACCAGCCACACCGCCGAAGAGCTTGCATACGAACTCACCAACCTCCTCAACCTGGTCTTCGTCAAGCACGACAGCTACTTCCGCGGCTTCTATCTCAGCGCCGACATCCCCAACGGGCGTATCGAGATCCAACCCAACTCGATTCCAGGCGACGACGGCCACGACGAACCTTTCGACCAGGACTACCCCACCACCCCCACGTTGCTCCTGGTCACCGCCGAGGAGCCAGACGCCACCATCAAGACCTGCCTCAACTCCATCCACGACCTGCGCCAACTCACCCAGGAGACCGTATAAGCGGTAACCCCTTACACTCGAGGCCCAACGTTTTCCTAGCCCCACGTCAATCTCCACCTGAGACACCACACTCGGGAGCACCGTTCCGGCTCGCTGACGTAAAGCTCTAATGGTGGTTCTCCTTTACCACCGCAGCGATTTCGACTGCTATCTCGGCGATCGTGCTGGTTGAGGTACTCCTTGCAACCTTGTCAGCGAGGCTTGGCGAGTACGACATGATCTCGTCTTTAGAGACGTTGTGCCAGATAGGCAGAAGGTTTTGTTCACCTACGACCGTCTTGGTAACAATTCCATCCAGCTCGTATTGTGTCCACCCCTTCGACATGAACTCTGATGAAAAGATCACAGTCGCAAACTTGCTCGCCCGAATTCCTTGATCGATCTTGCGTCGCAAACTGTCACCAATCCTTAACTGGATTTCGTCAAGCCAGACAGTCACCCCCAACTCCCTCAGCGCTTCAGCCAGTGGCCGAGCAACCGCATCCTTATCTTCGCTCGCGTGGGAAATGAACACATCCCAAGTCTGACCACCTAGAGGACTCGCCGCAGGTGCGATATCCGGCGCATTATGCTGGATTGCACTAAGGGAGCCACTTTCCCGCATCGGCGGAAGATTCCCGCGCGGCGGCGGCTGCACAGAGACACTGGACGCAATTCTTCCCGCCGCTCCGCCCAAGTCCAACGCCACAAACCAATGCCCGTCATGAGGCACAGGGATTCGCGCTGGAGAGCGCCGCATGAGCCCGCCGTAATACCGGGCCCGCTGACCCCGAGTGTAAGAACGATAGTTTGAGGCGTCCATTAAAAGGACGTTAGCTTGATTTTTGAGGGTCACGATGACAACTGACCCCTTTCTCAGTTGCCCAAGATCGTACTTCACATGCTCCATCCGAAACTCCCCGCAGGCGACGATGGTTTGACGCGCTTTTGATCGTCAACGACCTGCGGCCTGTTACGGAGGTGGTCGGCTATCTGCCTAAACCCGGGCTGCTCGCGCGACCGTAGCCCACGCGGCGGTCCGAGCATCGTCCAGCTCGGCCACCCTGACAATCTTGGCGTCCGTGTTGGTCGCCAAGAGCGATTCAAGCTTGTATGCCATCACGGCGGCGTCGTACTCAGGTTCGCCTTGCATGCCGCGAGGGTCGATGAGCTTCCAGCGGTTGTTGGGAGCTGCGAGGACATTCCACGGTGAGGCGTCGCCGTGGCAGAGGCCGGGGCGCATGTCTGCGGCGAGGTCGTCGAGGAGTTCAAGGGCGTGGGCTCGCTCGGCCTTGGGGGCTACCTGCTCGCCCTCCGGTAGCTCGGTGAGGTTGTCGTCGGTGAGGCGATCGCGCAGCCAGTCGGTGATGAGTGGCAGATCTGGCGAGGGGGCGGGTTGGCCGGCCATTGCCCGGAGGGGTCGGGCCAGGGCCTCGATGTCGAGGGTTGCTGGGTTGGCGTCGGCGAGTGGGGTTCCGGGGATGACCTGCTCCATCACCGTCCATGAGCCGGTGTTGGTGCTGGACGTGACGTGGATCTTGGGGCCCACGTCGAGGCGGCCCAGCGCTTCGGCAACCGTGGCTTGGTGGAGGGCTGCCGGATCGGGTGAGGCTCGGAAGATGAGCCGGCCGCGCGGGCTGGTCGCGCTGACCACGAAGGCATATCGCGCTGGTAGGACGCGCTGCGGGGTCGCCGAGTGCTGGCGAGTCAGTTCGTCGAGTTCGGGGCCGATGCTGGTCAGCCAGGTGTCCGCGCGGTTGGACCATTGTGCTCGTACGGAGTTGGCGAGCTTGTCTGGGACCTTCACGGCACGGTAGCCAGCTCGGTCAGTATGTCGGTGATCGCGTCGGCTCCGGCGCTCGTGAACCGGTCGCGCTTGCCTGGCTTGTTGGCGTAGCCGATCGACCGGACACCAGCGGCCTTGGCGGCTTCGATGTCGGTCAGGGAGTCGCCGACGAAGACGCATCGCTCCGCGGGGATGCCCAGTGCCCGGACTGCCTGGTTCAGGAGGTGCGGGCGTGGCTTGAGGAGCTGGACGTCTGCGCCTTCGCGAGCGGACACCACGTTGACCAGCGGGCGGAGGCCGTAGAAGTCGAGGTAAGCGCTGATCGCGGCGGCGCTGTTGTTGCTGACGATCGCCAGTGGCCGGCCGGAACCGTGCCATGCCTGGATGAGTTCGTGAGCGCCCTCGGTCGGCGCTGCGGTGGTCATCGCCTCGACCTCGTGGGCGGTGAACGCGGCCTCGACGTATCGGGCGTCGTTCTCGCTGAGGGAGGCGGCGTATTCGAGCACATCGAACGGGTCGCTGCTGCTCGCGACGGGCTCTGGTGGGGCATGTCCGGCGTGAACCAAGATGGTTCGGAGCTGGTCGGCGACGACGGGCGCGGGGATTCCGGCGAAGACCGAGCACACCGGGCCGTCGAAGTCGAGCAGGAGCGCTCCGGCGTGGTCCAGCAGCTCCGCGGCCGTCATCGCTGGAAGTCCTTGCCGACGCTGGACCACATGCTCTCGAACCACGTCTTGGCCTGCTCGACGTACTGCGATCCGGTCGAGGTGTCGTCGTCGTTCGCCGAGTGGTGGAACAGGATCGCGTCCTTGCCCATCAGGTCGTACATGGCCTCGGTTTGGCCGTCGTAGCTGATGACGTGCTCGCGCACCGGGTAGAAGCCGAAGAAGGCTTCCTCGTCGTTGATCAGGTAGAGCTTGAACGTCGGCGGCACGTTGTGCACCCGGATCTCGGCCGATGCCTCGTTGATCAAACCCAGGTCGGCGAGTTCGGTCACGGAGTCGACGATCGCGAGCGTGTTCCGGCGCATGATCTCTTCGGCTCGCTTGCGGAAGACCGGGCTGTCCGTGCGCTCGTCCACGGTCACCGGCAGCGTCCAGGGCTGCCTCGGATCGGGCACGAGCAGGCGGACCCGGATCGACTCGGGGCGGAGCCGGCCGATACGGATCTTGTCCAGGGGTTCGGCGATGACGCCGTGCAGGGTCTCGCCGGAGAAGCCTGCGAAGTCCACGGTTACGTGTTGGGCCTCGAACGCGCGCTCGATGTGCGGGCGGAGGCCGATAGGGCGTTCGGTGCGCTCTCGGACGAACACACCGCTGCCCTGGCGGGACACGATCAGGCCCTCTTCGCGCAGCTCGCGCAGGGCGTTCTGCACGGTCATCGGGGCGACGTTGTAGGTCTTCGCCAGCTCGTTCCGCGAGGGCAGCTTGTCGCCCGGGCTGAACTTCTTGGTCAGGATCGCAGCGCGAAGGGCGTTCGCCACCTGCACATACGGCGGCCTCGGGTCATCGGGATCGAGTGGCACGGCCGTCCTCGCTCTCCTGCTCCAGCTAGTGCACTTCGTAGACGTCTAGGGACGCACACGGACGCCTAGGCATGTAGCTAGTCGTCTAGATGGAGTTTCCCGCAGGGCCGGACGTCCTGTCTAGGCCAGCTAGTCGCCTAGCCCGATTGCAGCTTGCTTGACTTGTCTAGCCAGGCTGGCTAACCTATCCCTGTCAGCCACGATAGGCAGCGCCGACTGAGGCGCCGACCAGGAGGAACAGGCAATGGCGGTACCGCGCGGAACGCGCTTCGAGATCGAGCACGACGTGGTTTTCCCGGAAGGAGCGGCGATCGTTGGTCCGGTCACACCGGACATGGAGTACGTCTCGAACGAGGACAAGGCCCGGGGCAAGCAGCCGAAGCAGAAGATCGACGAGCAGACTGGTCTGCCGCAGTGGAAGGTCACGGTGACCGACCCCTCAGCGGAGAAGGACCGGGACAAGTCGGTCACGGTGACCCTGCTCGACAGGGTTCAGCCGGTGCCGCCTCCGGCGGTGATGCAGGGCTTCGACTTCCGGCCGGTCCTGTTCGAGGGACTGACCGTGGAGCCGCGGGTCATGGGCGAGAAGTTCAAGTACCAGGGGTGGGCGCTGCGGGCGACCGGGATGCGGGAGCCCAAGGGCGCGACCAACTCCCGGCCCACCCAGAGTAAGGGTGCCGGCCAGGGCTCGAGTGAGCAGAAGGCCGCCTGATGGTGGGGCGACCGTCGCGTGAGGCGGTCGCTCGGTGGAACACCGCGTATGCCGAGCAGACAGCCGCACTGTTCGCCGCGATGCGAGCAGCCGCCGATGACGTGGCGGCAGTGCGGCGTCTCGCTCAGGCATACCACTCCGTCGCCGAGGCGTGGCGAGTCCTGGCGGAGGACCTGGGGGCACCGTTGTGGGCTCGCCACGCAGCATCCGTAGCCGCCGAGGAGTTCGAGCGCAGAGCGCGTCTCGAAGCACGGCGCGCAGATTCCATCCAGTCCTGACACCAAGAGGGGGCAGTTGTGCCCACAGTTCCGAATGACCTGGTCGGCTACGTGTACGAGTGGCTGGCCGACGACATCGCAGCGCGGATCGCCTCGGGCGAGCTGCCTCCGCGAAGTGCGCTGCCCAACGAACGTCGTCTCGCCGAGGAGTACCGCGTCTCCCTGGGCACAGCGAGGCATGCCGTCGAAATCCTCCGCGAACGCGGCCTCGTGACCACGATTCGCTCCAAGGGCACGTTCGTGGTCGAGCGCGAGACCAACCGCTGAACCTTGATGACGTAGCAGAAGGGAGGTGATCGCGGTGGCACACAAGGTGCGGCGCAAGTGGCTCGTTCGGCGACGCTGCTGGGTCTGCGGGCATTCGCAGCGGGTCCTGCGCAACAGGGTGCACGTGTGCCGGAGGTGTTCCCGACAAGCAACCGAAGGACTCTAAGGGGTCCACAAGCGACCGAAAAACGCGCGCTATGTCGTGCGGCGATGAAGCACGCCCTCATTCGGGGCTCTTGAACCGTACGGCGCAGAAGCGGAAACCGGCTGCCAACCTCTTGCCGCTCCTGCGCTGTCCACACCTCACGGAGTAGACAGTGGAAACGCTAGCCAATGCTGGCGGGCACGTGTCAAGCGGGGTCACCCGGACGCGCTGCGCCGCATGCAAGAAGTTCGCCCGCCTCGCTCCCGGCGACACCCAGTGCGCCACCTGTGCGGGACGGCTGGATCTGCCGATCACGGCTCGGAAGGCCGGTGGTCGGCGATGAACGCACACACCTTCGGAGTCCTGTTGCTCGGCAGTGCCGGCCTCGCCGTTGTTGTCTGGGTGCTCCAGAAGCTCGGCAAGGCGCTCGCCTCGATCGCGGAAGCGCTCGCCGCGGCTGCCGTCGTTTTCCTAGCCCTGTGGTGGGTTCTCAAGGGCGCGGTCTGGGTCGTCAAGGAGATCCTGACGCATCCGCGGACCACGCTCGCTGTGCTCGCGGTCGCGGCGTGGTGCATGTGGTTGGGCTGGATGTCGCTGGCGGTAACCGGTCTCGTCATCGCGACGGGACTGCTGACCTGGCGGCGCTTCCACCTGGTTTCGTTCGACCAGTGGGCCGGGCGCGCGCTGCGCTCGTGGTGGTTCCGCTGGGCGCTCTACATGCCCAAGCTGCCGGAGTGGCTGCACGCCTGCGGCCTGAGCGTGAAGGACGACACCGTGCCGGTCGATTTGACCGTGACGCTCGTCGGCCGGAAGAAGATCACGCGTGACCAGCGGCGGCCCGGTGTCCGGTTGCCCAAGGTCCGGCGGGTGCGGTCGGGTGCCTCGTGGGATGAGGTGCGGGTCGAGCTGGTGCCGGGGCAGAAGCCCGAGGACTTCGACGAAGCTGCGCGGGAACTCGCCGTGGCGCGCAAGGTCGCCCGGTGCCAGGTGCGGGAGCTGGCTCCCAACGTGGTGTCCATCGACTTCCAGCGCCGGGACCTGCTCGCCACTCCGGTGCCCTGCCCACAGTTCACCGAACTGGACGCAGTGGATCTGCGGCGTGCCTGGGCCGGGCGGACCGAGTACGGGCAGGACTGGCACCTGCCGTTGTACGGCTCGGGGAGCCACACGCTCACGGCCGGCGCTTCGGGTGCGGGCAAGAACTCGGTGATGTGGTGCCCGCTCGCGTCGATCGCCCCAGCGATCCGGGACGGGCTTGTCCGCGTGACTGGCATCGACCCGAAGGGGATGGAACTCGCTTACGGGCGCGGCATCTTCCACCGGTACGCGGTGACGCCGAAAGACGCGCTCGAAGTCCTGGACGAGCTGGTGGCCGCAATGGATGCCCGTAAGCGCGAGTTTGCCGGGCGGGTCCGGACGGTGCCGGTGAGCATCGAGAATCCGCTTGAGCTGCTGGAGTTCGACGAGATCGGCGCTCTGACCAAGTACACCGATCGGAAGACGCGTGAGCAGATCATCGAGAAGGTGGCTCTGCTGACCACGCAGGGCCGAGCGCTCGGGTTCACGGTGCGCGGGTATGTGCAGGAGCCGACGAAGGACACGGTTCCGGTGCGGGAGCTGTTCCCCCGCCGTATCTGCCTGCGGGTCACCTCGAAGTCGCATGTCGGGATGGTGCTGGGTGACCAGGCGTACGAGCGGGGTGCGTGGGCCAACCGCATCGGCGAGTCCGAAGCGGGCACCGGCTACGTCTGGGGTGAGGGCATCCGTGAGCCGCTGCGTGTGCGGGCCGGTTGGGTGCCGGATGAGGCGGTCAAGGCGCTCGAAGCCTTCGTGACCGGCGGAGCTGTCGTGCCGTTCCGCGGCCCTGAGGGCGGTGTTGCGGCATGAGGACTGCCTTGGAGACGTTGACTCGGGCGTTCTGGGGGCACCTGCGGGACTTTCCGCTTCCGGAGCCGTGCCGGGTGACGCTGCACCCGGGCGTGCCGGAGATCCAAGTGCAGGTGGCTCCCGGTGAGGCCGGCACGCATCTCGCCGAGCTGCTGTTGTGGGCCTACACGCTCGACCAGGTCACCGCGACGTGGTGGCGCACCGAGCATAACAACCTGCACATCACCATTCGCGGTCGGTCGCAAGGCGGGGCGCACTTCCTCGTGTACGGCGGGGTTGCGTGGCGGCACTGCGGCGGCCTGGTGCAGCTCGCGAACGGCGCGCGCGAGGGCGTCTCGATCGACGAGCTGTACACGCTGCGGATGCTGCTCGACGAGCAGGCGGTGGAGGTGGCCGCGTGAGCACTCGTGCTGAGCGGATGCGGCTGCCACTGTCCACCGAGGTCATGAAGGCCACCGCCGAGAAGCACGGGGTGTGCGTGCGGCCGTTCACGATGGAGGTCGGCGACCCGGACACCGGCGAGCTCCGCTACGTGGCCGTGCCCTGCGGGTCGACGGTGGAGAGCGTGTGTGGGCCGTGCGCGAAGAAGGCGAAGGCGTTGCGGATGGCGCAGTGCCGGGAGGGCTGGCACCTCACGGAGGAACCGGACTTCACCCCGGCCCCGCCCACGGTCGAGCAGAAGGAGTTGATGGAGTTCCGCGCCGATTTGGTGGCGCGGTACCGGGAGGCGGTCGAGCACGGGGAGGAAGGCCAGGCCGACGAGTTGCGGGAGGAGATCCGCGGGGTTGATGAGGAACTTCGGCAACTCGGCATGCGCGGCCGCCTGCCCTCCCCGGACCTGCCCAGCAAGCGGCCGGTGAAGCGGTCGACGAAACGGCGGCAGGATGCACCGAACCTGCCTCGGAAGAAGGTCGCCAAGACCACTGTGGGGCGGGAGTACGCGGGGAAGTTCCGGCCGTCGATGTTCGTGACGCTGACCTGCGACACCTACGGGCGGGTGCGGGAGGACGGCACCCCGGTCAATCCCGCTGAGTACGACTATCGGCGGGCGGCGCGGGATGCGGTGCACTTCTCGTCGCTGGTGGATCGGTGGTGGCAGAACCTCCGCCGCGTCGTCGGCTGGGACGTGCAGTACTTCGCGACCGTGGAGCCGCAGAAGCGGACGGCTCCGCATCTGCACGCGGCGTTGCGTGGGTCGATTCCGCACGAGGTCATCCGGCAGGTCACCGAGGCCACCTACCACCAGGTCTGGTGGCCCCGGCACGACGAGCCCATCTACGGCGGGGACCGGCTGCCGGTCTGGGACGCGCGGGCGAAGGGGTTTGTCGATCCGGAGAAGCACGAGCCGTTGACGCCGTGGGAGGAGGCGGTGGAAGAGGTCGAAGAACCCGCCCACGTGGTGACCTTCGGGCGGCAGGTGCACTCCAAGGGCATCCTCGGCGGCACCGAAGAAGCCGGACGCCACATCGGCTACCTGACCAAATACCTCACCAAGAGCACCGGCGAGGTGGTCGAAGCGACCAGCGCGAGGCAGCGGGAACACCACGACCGGCTTCACGCCGAACTCGCGATCACCCCGTGTTCGCCTCGCTGCGCTGTCTGGCTGCTCTACGGCATCCAGCCGCTCGGGGCCACCAGCCGGATGACTCCGGGGCACTGCAAGGGACGGGCGCACCGCCGGACCACGCTCGGGCTCCCCGGCCGGCGGGTCCTGGTCTCGCGGAAGTGGTCGGGCAAATCCCTGGCTGACCATAAGGCGGACCGGAAGGCGTTCGTCCGGGACATGCTCGCCGGGGTCGGCATCGTCAAACCCGAGGAAGACACCTCGCGACTGATCTGGCGCAAGGTCCAACCCGGCGACCGCGACGCACCACCACGCGCGCACCTGCTCATGCGCGCCATCTCCGAGCGGATCACCTGGAAAGCCGAGTACGACCGCGCACTACTCGCGGCCCATGCACCGGGTCCAGAAACTTCAGCAATTCCGCAAGCAGCCTGATCACCTGGGGGAGGAAGACACCTTGAACACGCACTACCTGAACGTCGAGCAGGCGGCCGAGTACCTGAACACCTCGGTGCGCTTCGTCCGTCGGCTGATCGCCGAACGCCGGATCGCCTTCCACAAGGTCGGCGCTCACGTCCGGCTGGCCGTCGAGGACCTGGAGGCGTTCGTGCAGGCCGGCCGGGTCGAGCCGATCAATGCGGCGTCCGTGCTCCGCGACCTGGGACGGGCGGCCTGACGTGGCGAACAAGAAGGGGCATCGAGGTTTCGGCAACATCCGCCAGCTTCCGTCGGGTCGCTGGCAAGCTCGCTATCCCGGGCCGGACGGGCAATTCCGAAAGGCACCCGACACCTTCGAGACCAAGCGGGCGGCCGAGCGCTGGTTGTCGGTCGTCGAAAGCCAGATCATCCAGGGCGAGTGGACCGACCCGGAGCGGGCGAAGGTCAAGCTCGGGGACTACGCGAGTCAGTGGGTCACCCAGCGGCCTGGGCTGCGTCCGCGCACGACCGAGCTGTACCGGTGGCTCCTGCGGAAGCACATCGAACCGCGGCTCGGTGGGGTCGAGCTGGGCAAGTTGTCGACGGCCACCATCCGGCAGTGGCGGGCGGACCTGCTGGCAGCCGGGGTGTCCGAGTCGATGACCGCCAAGGCGTACCGGCTGCTTCGGGCGGTCCTGAACACCGCCGTGGAGGAGGACCGCATCCTCCAGCGCAATCCGTGCCGTGTTCGTGGGGCGGATCGGGAGAACCCGGCGGAGCGGCCGGTCCTGTCGGTGGCGCAGGTCTTCGACTTGGCCGGCCGGATGCCGGCGCGGTTCCGGGCGCTCGTCCTGCTCGCGGCGTTCGGCTCGCTTCGGTGGGGTGAGGTGACCGCCCTGCGGCGCTGCGACGTGGCCGAGGACGGGAGCTGGGTCCGGATCTCGCGGGCGTTCGTCGAGGTCAACGGGAAGGGGCTGACAGTCGGGCCGCCGAAGTCCCGGGCTGGTGTGCGGACGGTGATCATCCCGGCGGCCGTCCGACCGGAGGTGGTGAAGCACCTGGACACGTACGTGAAGCCGGATCAGCTCGCACTGCTGTTCACGGGTGAGCGGGACGGCAACGCACTGCGTCGGCCGAACTTCAACCAGCGGTCCCGCTGGACGCAGGTCGTCGCGAAGATGGGGCTCAAGGGGCTGCACTTCCACGATCTGCGGCACGCGGGCAACATCTGGGCCTCCAAGGCCGGGACCTCCACCAAGGACCTGATGGCCCGGATGGGGCACGACGACATGCGGGCGGCCCTCATCTATCAGCGGGCGACCAGTGACGCTGACGAGCGGATCGCGGACCGGCTCTCGCAGCTCGTCGAGAAGCACCGGCAGGGAGCCGCGGATGAGGGCTAATGGCACGTTAATGGCACGCGAGCCCAGTTGATCAAGACACGACGAAGGCCCAGGTCCGGAGTAGACACCCGCTGACCTGGGCCTTTGCCACAAGAGCGGATGACGGGAATCGAACCCGCGTTCTCAGCTTGGGAAGCTGATGTTCTACCATTGAACTACATCCGCAGCGACGCACAGCATACACAAACGTCGCCCCCTGGTGAGAGCACCCCCTTGACTCTGTGGGTCGCAAGTGACAACACTCGTTGTCGAGAGGGTGGTGGGTGCATGGACGAGCGACTGCCGGATCCCGAGTTGTTCCGCCGTGGGGGTTTCAGCCTCGCGGCCAAGCTCTTCGTCAAGCACGACATCCGCGCCACCGAGCGCCAGGTGCGCCGCTTCCGGGAGTTCGCCCAGGTGCAGGACCCGAGGGCCGACGCGGTCGTCGCGCTGTTCCGTCTTCTTCCGAAGAACCGCGGGCGGCAGCTGTTCGAACAGGCGCTCGCCGACGGCATCCACAGCCTGGACAACCCGCCGCCGGAACTCGTCGACTTCTTCGAGCACGTCGAGGCCACCCCGTACTGGGTCGACCCCGCCCGGCTCGACCGGGGCGCGCGGGCCATCATCCGGACCGGCGTCCTCGGCCTCTTCCCGCTCGGCGACATGTCCCTCATGGGCGGCTACCTCGCCTCACGCGCGACGAAGGCCCTCGTCGCCACCGGGGAGATCGAACGGATGGCCAGCCAGCGCCTCGTGGAGACCGCGGCCTGGTGGATGGACGTCACCACCCCCGGCGCGCTGGCCATGCACGGCACCGGCTACGCCTCCGCCCTGCGCGTCCGCCTCGTGCACGCCCACGTCCGCGCCGCCCTGAACCGTCGCCCCGACTGGGACTACGACGAGTGGGACAAGCCGGTCAACCAGGTCCAGACGGCCGGCACGCTGCTCCTGTTCTCCCTCGTCTTCGTCTACGGCACCCAGCTGCTCGGCACCCGCTACAGCGACCGCGAGCGCGCCGACATCCTGCACCTCTGGCGCTACGTCGGCTGGCTGCTCGGCGTCGACGAGGAGCTCCTGCCCGCCACCGAAGACGACGCCTGGCGCCTGTTCTGGCTGCTCGCGTCCACCGAGTTCATCCCCGACGAGGACAGCAAACGCCTCGCCCGCGCCCTGCTCGAAACGCACGCGGCGATCGGCGAGGGGCGTGGCGCCGTCGGCAAGGTCCTCTCCCACGTCTCGGTCGCCGTGCACTCCTCCATCAGCCGCCTGGTGCTGGGCAAGTCCAACGCCGACTTCCTGGAGATCCCCAACGACCCGATCGCACAGGGCGCCATCCTCGCGGTGGCCGCGGGCAACTTCGCCGCCGAGACCGCGCGCCGCTTCATCCCGGGCGCGACGGCGCTGCAGGAGTACCTCGGCACCCTCGAACGCCGCCGCTACGTCGACCGCCTCGGCAAGATCTTCAAACTCGATCCCACCTACGCCCGCCACATGAAAGCGGCCTAGCTAGGGTTGGGCCGTGCTGCTCAGTGACCGCGACCTCCGCAAAGAGCTCGAAGCCGGCCGTCTCGGCATCGACCCCTTCGACCCGGCGATGCTCCAGCCGTCCAGCATCGACGTGCGGCTGGACCGGTTCTTCCGCGTGTTCAACAACAGCCAGTACACCCACATCGACCCCAAGCTCCAGCAGGACGAGCTGACGTCGCTGGTCGAGAAGGACGGCGAGGACGCCTTCGTCCTCCACCCGGGTGAGTTCGTGCTCGCCTCGACGTTCGAGCTGGTCACGCTGCCCGACGACCTCGCGGGCCGCCTCGAGGGCAAGTCCTCCCTCGGCCGGCTCGGGCTGCTCACGCACTCCACCGCCGGCTTCATCGACCCCGGCTTCACTGGCCACATCACGCTGGAGCTGTCGAACGTCGCGAACCTGCCGATCACCCTGTGGCCGGGCATGAAGATCGGCCAGCTGTGCCTGTTCCGGCTCACCAGCCCGGCCGAGAACCCGTACGGCTCGGCCGCCGTCGGCTCCCGCTACCAGGGCCAGCGCGGCCCGACGCCGTCGCGCGCCCACCTGAACTTCCACATCGCCGACACCAACCGCTAAAGCCAGCGACGCCCGCTCGCGCCACACGGCGGGCGCCGACTTCTGCAACGCGGACAGCGACTGGGACTCCGCGATCTACTACGGCGGGCGTCTCGACCCCGCCGACCTGCGGGCGCTGGGCTGGCCAGGTGAGGTGTCGGAGATCGGCGGCTGGGGCCGCGGCGTGTTCAGCGGGGGCGCGTGGCTGACGATCGACGGGCGCAGCGCCGACGTCGACTACCGCCACTTGGACGTGGTGCGGTGCCCGTCGCCCGTGAGCCGCCCAGCGTCACGGCCGGGACGCTGGGCAGGCCGGCCAGTCGCTCGGCCACCTCGTCTTCGAAGGTCATGCGTCCAAACTCCCATGATCGGGTGGTCCATGTCACCCGGTGGTACGGCATGGACTGGACCATTTTGTAGGTTGCTCCGAATGGAGGAAACACCTCAGGCAAAGGAGCACGGGTCGTGAGTTCGACGACGACCGGGGAGCGAGCCGGTCAGCAACATCTCGCCCATGTCGTGTTCATCGCCGGCGCGGCCGCGGTCGGCGGGTTCCTGTTCGGGTACGACAGCTCGAACATCAACGGTGCCGTCCTCGGCATCCAGCGGCACTTCGAGGTCGGTGACGGGGTGACCGGGCTGACCGTGTCGAGCGCGCTGATCGGTTCGGCCGTCGGCGCCTGGTTCGGCGGGCTGCTGTCCGACCGGATCGGCCGCATCCGGACCATGCAGCTCGCGGCGGTCCTGTTCCTGGTCAGCGCCCTCGGAGCGATGTTCCCGTTCAGCGTGTGGGACCTGGCGATCTGGCGCGTGGTCGGCGGCATCGCGATCGGTGTCGCGTCCGTGATCGGCCCGGCCTACATCGCCGAGGTCGCGCCGCCCGCCTACCGCGGCAGGCTCGCCTCGCTGCAACAGCTGGCGATCGTCCTCGGCATCGGGGTGTCCGCGCTGGTCAACTGGGTCATCAAGGCCCTCGCGCCGATCGGGGCGGACGGCGCGCACGACCTCAACGGCAACCTCGGCGGCATCGAGCCGTGGCAGTGGATGCTGGGCGCCGCGGCGGTGCCCGCGGTGATCTACTTCGTGCTCGCCTCGATCATCCCCGAGTCCCCGCACTTCCTGCTGGCCAACGGCAAGATCGAGCGGGCCCGCAAGGTGCTGCGCGAGGTCGAGGGCGGTGACGTCGACGCCAAGCTCGAAGACATCCGCCGCAGCCTGAAGACCGAGAAGCGGTCCCGGGTCCGCGACCTCGTCGGCGGCCGGTTCGGGTTGCTGCCGATCGTGTGGGTGGGCATCGCGCTCGCGGTGTTCCAACAGTTCGTCGGCATCAACGTGATCTTCTACTACAGCGACACGTTGTGGCACTCGGTCGGCCAGAACACCGACTCGCTGCTGATCTCGATGGTCAGCCCGGTCATCAACATCATCGGCACGTTCATCGCGATCGCCTTCATCGACAAGGTCGGCCGCAAGCCGCTGCTGCTGATCGGCTCGGTCGGCATGCTGGTCGGCCTCGGCGTGGCGGCGATCGCGTTCGGCAACGCGCAGACCGTCGGCGGCGAGCTGAGCCTGCCGGGCGCGTGGGGCCCGATCGCGCTGGTGTTCGCGAACCTGTTCGTGATCTCCTTCGCGATGTCGTGGGGCGTGATCCTGTGGGTCATGCTCGGCGAGATGTTCCCGCTGCGCATCCGCGGCGCCGCGCTGGCCGTGGGCACCGCGGCGAACTGGGTCGCCAACTGGGCGGTCACGGTCAGCTTCCCGAGCATGGCCGACTGGAACCTGTCGATCACCTACTGGATCTACGCGGCGTTCGCGCTGCTGTCGATCCCGTTCGCGCTGCGCTTCGTCCGCGAGACCAAGGGCACCGCGATCGAGGACGTCAGCTGACGAACGCCCGCTCGATGATGGCCCTGGTGTCGGCGCCCGCGGGCAGCGTGCCGAACGCGATGCCCCAGTCGCCGCCGAGGCGGGACGCGCAGAACGCGTCCGCGATCGCCTTGGGCGCGAAGCGCACCAGCAGCGAGCCCTGCAGCACCAGGGCCATCATCTCGGCCAGCCGCCGCGCCCGGTACTGGAGGTCCTCCAGGTCGGACAGCTCCTTGCGCACCCGCGCGATCGCGTCGTCCAGCCGGGCGTCGGCGCCCGCGGCGAGGTCGAGTTCGGCGAAGAACGCCTCCACCGACTCCGGCTGCTTGCCCATGGCGCGCAGGGAGTCCAGCGCCGCGACGTTGCCGGAACCCTCCCAGATGGACAGCAGCGGCGCCTCGCGGTAGAGCCGCGGCATGCCGGAGTCCTCGACGTAACCGTTGCCGCCCAGGCATTCCAGCGCCTCGGCGGTGTGCGCGGGGCCGCGCTTGCACACCCAGTACTTCGTGACCGCGAGCGCCAGCCGCCGGAACGCCTGCTGGTCCGGGTTCGCGGTCGCGCCGGCCAGCCGCAGCGCGACGGTGGTGGCCGCCTCGGACTCGACGACCAGGTCCGCCAGCACGTTCGCCATCGCGGGCTGGTCCACCAGGTTCGCGCCGAACGCCTTGCGGTGCCGCGCGTGGTGCACGGCCTGCACGACGCCTTGGCGCATCAGCGAAGTGCTGCCGAGGACGCAGTCGAGGCGGGTGTTGTTGACCATTTCGATGATGGTCGGCACGCCGCGGCCCTCCTCGCCGACGAGCCAGCCGACCGCGCCGTCGTACTCGATCTCGGACGAGGCGTTGGACTTGTTGCCCAGCTTGTCCTTGAGGCGCTGGAAGAAGATGCGGTTGCGGGAGCCGTCGGGCAGCACGCGCGGGAGCAGGAAGCAGGACAGGCCGCCGGGCGCCTGGGCGAGGGTGAGGAACATGTCGGACATCGGCGCCGACGTGAACCACTTGTGGCCGGTCAGCACATACGTGCCGTCGCCCGCGGGCCGCGCGGTGGTGGTGTTGGCGCGCACGTCGGAGCCGCCCTGCTTCTCGGTCATCGACATGCCGGCGATCAGGCCGCGCTTGGTGGCCGGGACGCGCAGGCCGTAGTCGTACTCGGTGGCGGCGAGCAGCGGCTCGTAGGCGGCCGCCAGCTCGGGGTTGTGGCGCAGCGTCGGGACCGCGGCGTAGGTCATCGAGATCGGGCAGATGTGGCCGCCCTCGGCCTGGTTCCAGACCAGCACCTTGGCGGCGCGCGCGACGTGCGCGCCTTCGCGGTCGTCACGCCAGGGGGTGGCGTGCAGGCCGTGGCCGACGGCGACGGTCATCAGCTCGTGCCAGTAGGGGTGGAACTCGACCTCGTCGACGCGGTTGCCGTAGCGGTCGTGGGTGTGCAGCTTCGGCGGGTTCTCGTTGGCGACGCGGCCCCACTCCTGGCCCTGGGCGCTGCCGGCGAGGCGGCCCAGCTCGCGGACCTCGTCCTCGGCCCAGGCCGCACCTTCGCGGCGGAGGCCGTCGAGGAGGGCCGCGTCGTCGGCGACGTCGTAGTCGACCAGCGGCGGGACCTGGTTCAACACCTCGTGCGTGTCAGGCATCCTTGCCTCCCAGTGCGCGGAAGATGAACGTGCGGAGCGCGCCGACCGCGTCGGCGCTGTCGGTGGTCAGGGGGCCGATGAGCACCTCGGCGGCGCCACCGACCAGTGCGGCCGCGGTGAGGTCGGCGTCCTGCGGCGGCAGCTCGCCGGTGCGGACGCCCTCGCGGACGTGGCGGGCGAGCTCGTCCCGGAAGACGCGCCGGAAGACGATGCGCTCGGCCTCGATCGGGGCGTCGACCGGCTCGGCCAGCAGGGCGTACGCCTGGCGGGGCACCTTGAGCGCGCGCTCGGCGAAGGTCTCGACGATGGCGGCGACGCGCTCAGCGGGGCTGCCGGGCCGCTCCGCGGCCTGCCGGACGGCCTCCACCTCGTGGTTGACGACGTTGCGGAACAGCTCGACGACCAGCTCGGCCTTGCCGGGGAAGTGGCGGTAGACCGTGCCGGTGGCGACGCCGGCCTGCTCCGCGACGGCACTCACGGAGCAGCCCGCGTAGCCACGCTCGGCGAGGATCTCACCGGCGGCGGTCAGGATCGCCTCGCGCTGCGCGTCGAGGCGAGCCTGGACCTGAGGGGTGCGTCGGTAGGGCACGGGAAGAAGTGAAGCACTGATTCAGCGCTTCACGCAAGGGCCTCCCGGTAGACGGCGCGAGTCAGACCGGTGATCCGGTCCGCGGAGTCCGCCCAGCTCAGCGTGGTCGGTTCGGAGGTGAGGACGACGACGATGCGCCGGTCGCCGTCGGCAGTGCCGCTGGTGTGCATGACCCGGCTGGTCAGGTCCACGTCACCGCTGGAGGCGACGGCGAGTGCCGACCGGGCCTCGGGCGAGGCGAGCACGCGCTTGGTGTTCTCGGAAACGCACTCCTCGCCCGGGGCCGGTGCCGCGCCGAAGCCGGACCAGCCCTGCTTCACCGCGCCCGGCCGCCGGAGCGCGCTCGGGATGCCGAACGACTGGTCGAACCCGTCGTCGCCACACTTCGTGAACTGCTCCAGGTTGTCCATGATGAAGTCGCGGAACTTCGGGTGCGCCTCCTCCAGGACGTAGGAGTAGGTCTTCGCGATGTCCGCGGCGCTGACCGCGGTGTAGCCCCACGTGCCGCGCTTCTCGGCGGGCGGCGGCGCGGTGTCGGTGAGACCGATCTTCGCGACCATCCGGTTGACGATCTCCTCCCAGCCGTCGCGCACCCACAGCACACTGGCCGCGTCGTCGTTGCTGGAGCGCAGCATCGGTTCCAGCAGCGCGAGGTCGTCCGCCGGGATCTCGTAGTCCGGCCCGTGCGATTCGAGGTAGTCCAGCGCGATGAACAGCTTCACCAGCGAGGCCGACCGGTACTGCCGGTGTTCGTTCGCGGCATGGACCGCACCGGTTTCACGGTCGAGCACCGTGTACCCGGCGGTCATGCCGTCGGGCAGTTCGGCGGCTTGCGCGGGCACGGCCAGAAGCGCCGTCGACGCCACGAACGCGGCGGCGAGGCTCAGGACTTTACGCACGTCGGTTCCCCACAGATCGATGATCGAATTGGTGAGGCGCACACTATCGCCTCGTCAGGTTTCGACCAGCGGGCGCAGTGCGTTCACCAGATCTTCCTCGCGGGGGCTTTGCAGCATCCGGTAGTCCGGGCGGCCACCGTTGTCCGCGGCGACCGAGCTCGGGCACACGTCCCCGCTCTCCAGGGTGAACTCCGCGACCGGCCGGGAGGTGCGCGCTTCGAACACGCGGTAGGCGTAGGAGGTGCGCAGGAAATCCACCTCGTGGGCTCCGCCGTACGTGCAGGTGGTCGCGACCTCGCCGGCCGAAACGGCGTACTCGCAGACGATCAGTTGCACCGCGGACTCCGGCTCGCCTTCGGCGTCCCACTCGACGGGCACGCGCAGGCTCCACGTGTCGTAGGGCCGGCCGACATCGCCGACGCCATCTCCCGCGTTGACGAAGAGCACGGGGTGCACTCCGCTGCCGCTGTAGGGCGCGGCGCGGTCGGTGTAGGCGTTGGGGTGCCGCACCTCGGCGTCGGGGCGGCCGACCGGGCACGGGTTCGGCGGGAGCACCGGCGCCGGTTCCGAGGACACCGGCTCGTCCTCGAACAGGGCTTCCCCGTAGAGCGGCAACGTCACGAGGGCCAGCGCGAAGAGCATGGGGAAGACCAGCAGCCACCGACGCGACATTCCGCCCTCCCCAGCGAGGTCACCTACCGCCCGTAGCGTTTCGCGATCTCGCCGTACCGCGCAAGTACCGCGGCGCGCAGCTCGGGATCGCTGCGCGGCACGGGCTCGATGAAGACCTCGGTGACGTCGGAGAACTCGTCGTGCAGCTCGGCGGCGAGGCGGACGCACGCGCGCTCCACGTCCGCCGCCCCGAGCGCGTCGTCGAAGTCCACGCGCGCGCACACCAGGATCTGGTCCGTCCCCAGCAGCATCGTCTGCAGGTCGACCACCGACTCGATCTCGGGCGCCCCGGCCAGGTGCTCGCGGATCCCCCGCAGCACGGGCAGATCCGCCTGCCGCCCGATCAGCAGCCGCAGGTTCGTCCGGCCGAGCACGTACGCAACGACGGCCAGCAGCACGCCGATCAGGATCGACGCGAACCCGTCGTACACGGCGGAACCGGTGACGTGGTGCAGGAACAACCCGGCGAACGCCAGCACCAGGCCGATCAGCGCGGCCGAATCCTCCAGGAACACCGTCTTCGGCGCCGGATCGTCGATGTAGCGCAGGAACTTCCAGATCGTCCGGTTCTGCTCCGCCGCGCCCCGCCGCACCTGGCGGAACGCCTGCGACCACGACACCGACTCCAGGACGAACGCCAGCGCCAGCACGACGTACCCGACGATCGGACTGGTCTGCTCCACCGGCTCCCCGAACACCGTCGAGAAACCTTCGTACAGGGCGAAAGTCGCACCGGAGGCGAAGATGGACACCGCCGCGAGCAGCGACCAGAAGTACCGCTCCTTACCGTACCCGAACGGGTGCACGACATCTGCCGGGCGGCCGGACCGGCGCAGCGCCGTGAGGAGCAGGATCTCGGTGAACGTGTCGGCCACCGAGTGCGCCGCCTCGGAGAGCATCGCCCCCGAACCGGTGATCACGCCGGCCACGGCCTTCATCACGGCGATGGCCAGGTTCACCCCGCCCGCCAGCAACACGGTGAGGGTGCTTTCGCCGCCGGCGTCCCGGCGCTCCGGTTCCTCGCTCACCGGCCGATCCTACGAGCGGATCACAGCCGCTGCAGGCCGTCCAGCACGCGCTTCATCAGCTCGAGCGGCGGGCGCCCCTCGGCGGTCCGTTCGATGCCGTGGATGTGCAGCAACCCCAGTTCGGCCATGTCAGACAACAGCACCCTGGCCACGCCGAGCGGGATCGACAGCAGCGCCGCGACCTCCGCCAGCGAGCGCGGGGTGTCGACCACCGCGCGGACCGGCTGGTACTCCGCGCTCAGCGCGGGACCGGTCCACTTCGCGTCGGCGCGGACCGAGACCAGCGTCTCGATCGCCAGCTCGTAGACGGAGTGCGTGCGCCCCTTGGTCAGCACGTACGGCCGCACGCGCAGCCGGTTCTCGTCGTCGGGGTCGAGCAGCTCGGGTGGCTCCGGCTCGGCGGCGGGCGCGGGCTCGGGGCGGGGCCGCGGCGAGGGTTTGAACTCCTCGCGCGGTTCGGGGTCCGGCAACGGTTCGGGCTCCGGTTCGGGCGCGGGCCGCGGCTCCGGTTCACCGAACCGAGCGAGCTGCTTCTCGGTCGGGAACCGCGCGCCTGCGGCCCGTTTGGTCGTCGTGGTCTCGGCGGGGACAGGGCCCGGAGCTTGTGGTTCCGGGCCAGGGGGGTCGGCGTGTTCGCCGGTCAGCTTCCGCAACTGCTTCACGGACGGGAACCGGGCACCGGCGCGCGCGACCACCGGCTCACCGGCCGGCCCGGTCCCGTCGGGTACTCCCATGCTCAGCCCCGTTCGCGCGCGTCAGCATCCTCCGCGGGCAGCGTCGGCAGCGTGACGAACAGGATAACCCGGGTGTCGAGACCCCAACGGGTGGTGACGGTGAAGGCGCCCGCCGTGCGGAACGCACTGGCGCGGAGTGGAACTCGCGTGCGCGAGAGTGGAACTCGGAGTCAGCGACGCGCCCGCCCACGGGCGGCGCACCTGCCCCGCGGTGCGGCAGCGCACCCGACCGGCCGCCCCACCGAGCCGCGCGGCCAGCGACGCACCCACTCCGCAGCGCGGTGGGCGGCAATCCGCCGCCGGTGGCGGCCCTGCGGGTGGTGACGGTGAAGGCGCCCGCCCGGCCGCACGTCCGCCCCGGCGGGTCGCGCGGCACCCGAGGCACTCCCGTCGAACCGTCCCGCGGGCGGTAACGACGAAGGCCACCCCGCCGCGGCGGGGTGGCCTTCGTGTGCCCCGGAAGTTACTTGTCCTCGGTCGGCAGCGGCGTGCCGGTCGACACCTTGTCCGTCGGGGCGTCGGCCTCCAGCGGGTCCGACTCGACGGCCGGCAGCGAGTCCGCACCGGGCGCAGGCGCGGGCTGCGGGCGGCGCTTGACCGCCGACAGCAGCAGCTGCGAGACGTCGACGACCTCGACCTTCTCGCTCGCCTTGCCGTCGTTCTGCCGCGCGGTCACACCGTCGGTGAGCATGACTCGGCAGAACGGGCAGCCGGTCGCGATCTTCGACGGCGCGGTGCCGAGCGCCTCGTCCACGCGCTCGACGTTGATCCGCTTGCCGATCTTCTCTTCCATCCACATGCGGGCGCCACCGGCGCCACAGCACATCGACCGGTCGCCGTGCCGCGGCATCTCGCGGAACTGCGCCCCCGACGCGCCGACCAGCTCACGCGGCGCCTCGTAGACCTTGTTGTGGCGGCCCAGGTAGCACGGGTCGTGGTAGGTGACGTCGTCGGCGATCGGCGCGACCGGCACCAGCCGCTTCTCCCGCACCAGGCGGTTGAGCAGCTGCGTGTGGTGCACGACCTCGAACTTCCCGCCGAGGTCCGGGTACTCGTTGGCGAGGGTGTTGAAGCAGTGCGCGCAGGTCGCGACGATCTTGCGGCTGCCCGCCTCCCGGCCCTCGAACACCGAGTTCAGCACCTCGACGTTCTGCTGCGCGAGCATCTGGAACAGGAACTCGTTGCCTGCGCGGCGGGCCGGGTCACCGGTGCACGACTCCTCCGGGCCGAGCACGGTGTACTTGACGCCCGCGATGTGCAGCAGCTCGGCCACCGCGCGGGTGGTCTTCTTCGCCCGGTCCTCGAACGCGCCGGCGCAGCCGACCCAGAACAGGTACTCGGTGTCGCCCAGCTCGCCGTCGAACACCGGCACCTCGAAGTCCAGGTCCTCGGCCCAGGCCATCCGGTCCTTGGCGTTCTGGCCCCACGGGTTGCCCTTGTTCTCCAGGTTCTTGAACATCCCGTTCAGCTCGGTCGGGAAGTTCGACTCGATCATCACCTGGTAGCGGCGCATGTCGACGATGTGGTCGACGTGCTCGATGTCCACCGGGCACTGCTCCACGCACGCGCCGCAGGTGGTGCACGACCACAGCACCTCGGGGTCGATGACACCGCCGTCGTCGCCGACCAGCGGGCGCTCGGCCTCGGCCAGCGCCAGCACGTCGATGCCGGCGTACGGGTTCTCGCCGGTCAGGCCGACCTCTTCACCCGTGACGTCCTTCTTGCCGCCCGCGAGCAGGTACGGCGCCTTCGCGTAGGCGTGGTCGCGGAGCTGGGTGATGACCAGCTTCGGCGACAGCGGCTTGCCGGTGTTCCACGCCGGGCACTGCGACTGGCAGCGGCCGCACTCGGTGCAGGTGGTGAAGTCGAGCCAGCCCTTCCAGCTGAAGTCCTCGATCTGGCCGGCGCCGAAGACGTCCTTCTCCGGGTCGGCCTCTTCGAAGTCGAGCGGCTTGCCCCCGCTCATCATCGGCTTCAGCGCGCCCAGCGCGGTGCCGCCGTCGGCCTCGCGCTTGAAGTAGATGTTGAAGAAGGCGCTGAAGCGGTGCCAGGCAACGCCCATGGTGAGCGTCTGGCCGACGATGTAGAGCCAGATCATGCCGGACAGCAGCTTGACCAGCGCGGTGATCGTGACGGCGACCGTGCTGGCGGGCAGGATCTCGGCGAGCGGCTTCGTGACGAAGCTCGTCCACAGCGCCGGGTCCTCGATGCCGCTGGAGATCTTGAACGCCTTCACGCCGAGGATGCCGAGACCCTCGACGATCACCACGGTCTCGACGAAGTAGGCCTGCTTGAAGTTCGACCCGGCGAAGCGCGACTGCCGGTCGGCGCGGCGCGGGTGGTTCAGCTGGCGGATGATCACCAGCGCGAGACCGCCGACGACGGTGCCGAGGCCGAGCAGTTCGGTGAGCAGCAGCCAGATGCTCCAGTTGCCGATGATCGGCCAGTGGAAGTGCGGGTCGAACGTCTCGCCGTAGGCCTCGAACCAGGACAGCGAGCCGATCAGGAAGCCCCACATGACCAGCCAGTGCCACGGGCCGACGTGGCGGAACTTGTTCATCCGCGTGTGGGCGGCGAACTCCTTGATCAGCGTCATGATGCGCGGCCCGAACGGGCCGTTGCGCGTCGCGTCCGGTTGACCGAGCCGGATGATCCGGACCATCCGGTACACGCCGGTGCCGAACATGATCCAAGCGACGATGCTTACGGCGACGCCGACCACGCCGAGCGTGATCTGCAGTGCACCCATGATCGGGGCCTTTCGTCCGTGATGTGGTGGGTTGGCGGGAGCCTAACCGGATTTACTCATGAGTAACCGATCGGCGCGAGTTGAGTCCCACGAGTGTGGCGTAGGACTCGCTGGATATCGGGACGATCGTACCGGTAGTTTGGCGGGATGGTCGCCTATCTGCTGCTCGCTCTGGCCATCGCGGCCGAGGTCACCGCCACTGTTTCGATGAAGTTGTCCGAGGGCTTCACCAAACTGTGGCCGTCGGTGATCGTCGTGGCCGGGTACCTCGTCGCCTTCGCGGCGCTGGCGAGCGTGTTGAAGCGCGGGATGCCGGTCGGGGTGGCGTACGCGATCTGGGCCGCGGTGGGCGTCGCGGCGGTCGCGATCATCGGCGTGCTGTTCCTGGGCGAGCCGGTGAACCCGACGATCGTCGCCGGACTGGCACTGGTCATCGGCGGTGTGGTGCTGATCGAGGTGGGTTCGGCGTGAAGCCCCAGCGCGACGGGCGGCGGGCCCGCGGCGAGAAGCGGCGGCAGGAGATCATCGACGCGACGCTGCGGGTGATCGAGCGGGACGGCGTGGCTGGGGTGACGCACCGGACGGTCGCGGCCGAGGCCGGGGTGCCGACGACGTCCACGACCTACCACTTCGAGACGCTCGACGACCTGCTGATCGCGACCCTGATCGCGTGCGCGCGCGACATGGCGACCGAGGTGTACTGGACGATCGACCGGGCCAGGTCGCGGGGCAGCCGGGGCGCGTCCGAGGTGGCGACGCTGCTCGCGGAGGCGCTGGGCCCGCGGCGGGGCCGGACGATGGCGGAGTACGAGCTGTACCTGCTGGCCGCGCGCCGGCCGGAGCTGCGGCCGGCGGCGCGGCGGTGGCTGGACGTGCTGACCACGATGGTGCGGCCGGACGACCTGGTGGCGCTGCGGGTGTTCCTGGCCGGGATCGACGGGCTGCTGATCCAGGGCCTGATCGACGACGAGCCGCCGACCGCCGAGGAGCTCCGGCCGACCGTGGAGTACCTGCTGAAACCCCGGTGATCAGCGCGGGACCGGCACCGTGTGGCGACCGCCGCGGTCGCGGTCACGCGTTCGGCCGCTGGGTGCGTCGCGCCGACCAGCACCGGGTTCCGCAGCAGCGCAGGTCGACCAGCGGCGGGGCCATCCGGCGCTCCACCACCGGGAAGGCGAGCGCCGTGACGGCAAGGCAGACCACGGTGGGCACCGACCACCAGGCCGCGCCTGCGGCACCCTGCACGACCCGGCCGACGACGACCATCCACCCGCCGCGCGCGAGCGCCATCAGGGCGCACGACACCACGAACAGCCCGAGACCCAGCACGAACATCCGGCGGCCCGAAGACGTCGCCGAGCGCGCCGGACCTCACGATCTCGCGGCCCCGACGAGCGCAGGCGGTGCCGAGCACCCCGCCGGTCTTCACCGCGCTGGTCGTGGACATCCCGCCTCCCGTGGTCCGGCGACCATGGCGGCCGCCGCCACGGCGCCTCATCCGGGGGTGAAAGGACTCAGCCCTTGTTCTCGTACACCGGCACGACCATCGCGCGCGCCAGCGTCGCCCCGAACATGTTGAAGCCAAGGAACGCGGGCGTCGCCGTCTCGGGGAGGTCCAGGGACTCCACGTTCAGCGCGTGCACGACGAAGAAGTAGCGGTGCGGCCCGTGCCCCGGCGGCGGCGCGGCGCCGAGGAACTGCCGCACGCCACCGTCGTTGGTCACCGTCACGGCGCCGGACGGCAGGCCGGACCCCGACGCGTCCCCGGCGTCCGACGGGAGCGAGGTCACCGAGGCCGGGATGTTGTACACCGCCCAGTGCCAGAACCCGCTGGCCGTCGGGGCGTCCGGGTCGTAGCAGGTCACGGCGAAGCTCTTGGTCTCGGCCGGGAAGCCCTCCCACGCCAGGTGCGGCGACCGGTCCTCGCCGCCCGGGACGCCGAAGATGCCGCTGAGGTGCGGCGCCGCGAGCGTCTCCCCGTCCGCCACGTCGTCGCTGCGCACCGTGAAGGCGGGCACCGACGGCAGGAACTCGTACGGATTCGGTGGTTGTGGCATCGATTCCTCCTCGTCACAGAGTGGCCGGTGATCACCCTAGTGCCGTTCGGGGTGACCCCCGGGACGAACCGGGGGCTTCCCTGATACCGGCGCGCCCCGCGCAGGCCATAGCGTGACCGGCACAGCAAAGTTCACTGGGGAGGACGCAATGCGCAAGCCGGCACTCGCGATAGGCGGGATCGCGCTCATCGTCGCCGGGATCGGGCTCGCACTGGGGTGGAACTGGAACTGGTGGCGCATCTCGGACCGCGCCGAGATCACCGAAACCGTCGCCCAGCCGGTCTCCTCGGTCCGCATCGACAACAACTCCGGTGACGTGCGGATCCGCGTCGAGGACACCGCCACGACGTCGGTCAACCAGGTCCTCCACTACGACGGCGACCAGCCCGCCCGCGCCTTCCGCCTGGACGGCGCCCAGCTGGTCCTCGACGGCTGCGGCGGGGACTGCACCGTCGACTACGAGGTGGTGGTCCCACGCGGGACCACCGTGACCGGCGAGGTCCGCTCCGGCAACCTCACCGTCTACGGGGTCGGCGCGGTCGACCTGGCCGCCAGTTCCGGCGACATCCGCGTCGAAGACGTCACCGGCCCGGTCACGACCCGCACCAAGTCGGGCAGCATCGAGGTCGACCTCGCCACCGCCCAGAACGTCCGCGCCGAGGCCCAGAGCGGCGACGTCCGCGTCGTCGTGCCCGCCGACCGCTACCGGGTCACCGGCGAGACCAGGAGCGGCGACCGGTCGATCGAGGTCGTCCAGGACCCGTCGGCCCCGTACGTCCTGGACGTCAGCACCTCCAGCGGCGACGCGAGCGTGAAGCAGGCATGATCCCGGCACTCGCCCTCGCCGCCACCCTGCTCGTCACACCCGCCGCCACCCCCGCCGCGCCCGCTCTGACCTGGCGCGACTGCGCCACTCCGCAGACCGCGCAGCGCCTGCAGTGCGCCGAGCTCGACGTGCCCGGCGCGACGCTGCGGCTGGCCCGCCTGCCCGCGCTCGACCCGGCCCGCCGCATCGGCTCGCTGCTGGTCAACCCGGGCGGCCCGGGCGGATCCGGGGCCGACGTCGTCGCGTACGGCGGGCTCGGCCTCGCCACGCCGGAGTTCGCCGAGCTCACCCGGCGGTTCGACGTCATCGGCTTCGACCCGCGCGGCGTCGGCGGCAGCACCCCGGCGATCACATGCGGCCCGGTGCACGACCCCGCGGTCAGCCGCTTCCCCGCCGACGACGCCGGCTACGCGCGGCTCGCGGCGCACAACCGGAACGCCGGCCTCGGCTGCCGCGGACCCCGCGACGTCGACACGGCCACCGTCGCCGAGGACGTCGAGCGGATCCGGCTCGCCATCGGCGAGGAGCGGATCTCCTGGCTCGGCGCCTCGTACGGCACCGAGATCGGCGCGCTCTACGCCGCCCGCCACCCGCACCACGTGCGTGCCATGGTCCTGGACGGCGCGGTCGACCACGCCCTGCCGATGCGGCAGGCCGTCCTCGACGCGGCCGCGGCCACCGAGGACGCCCTGCTGCGCTTCGCCCGGTGGTGCGCGAGCAACTGCGGCGACGACGACGTGCTCGCCCGCTACGACGCGCTCATGACCACCGGCGCGCCCTCCGCGCAGCTCGGCCGCAACGCCACGCCCGAGGAGCTGGCCGCGGGCGTCTACTCGCACCTCTACTTCCCGCAGCTGTGGCCGCGGCTGGCCGACGCCCTGCGCGCCGCGCCGGCGGACGCGAGCGCGCTGACCTCGGCCATGCCCTTCGGCTCGGCCGAGTACCCCGCCTACCGGGCCGTCGGCTGCCAGGACTTCCCGTCACCCTTCACCGGCCCGGCGGACCTGCGCCGGACGGCCGACCGGGTCCGGGAAGCCGCGCCGCACAGCTGGCGCTACTCCGAGTTCTGGGACTTCGCGTCGGGCTGCCTCGGCTGGCCCGTCCCGGCGGCGAACCCGCCGCACGCCGAGCCCGTTCGCGGGGCCCCGCCGATCCTGGTGGTCGGCGGGGAGCACGACCCGGCCACGCCGCTGACCTGGGCGCGCAGCCTCGCTTCCCGGATCGAGCGCAGCGTGCTGCTCACCGACCCCGAGGACGGCCACACCGGGGTCTACAACTCCGCCTGTGCGCGGTCCCACGAGGCGGCCTACCTGATTTCGGGTACGCCGGGAACAACACCGCAGACCCGCTCGTTACCCTGTCAGAAAGGTTGAGCGGGCAGCACTCAAGTCTGATTGACGCCCGACACGCGCCCGAGATAGAACTTGAGTACCACCCGCTCAACGCGGGCGCGAAACCGCAGCTCACCGGGGCTGCGCACACAGCATGACCAGGAGGGAACACACCATGGCGCGAGCGGTCGGCATCGACCTCGGCACGACCAACTCGGTCGTCGCTGTCCTGGAGGGCGGCGAGCCGACGGTCATCGCCAACTCGGAAGGCTCCCGCACGACCCCGTCGATCGTCGCGTTCGCCAAGAACGGCGAGGTGCTGACGGGCCAGCCGGCGAAGAACCAGGCCGTGACCAACGTCGACCGGACGATCCGGTCCGTGAAGCGGCACATCGGCACCGACTGGAAGACCGAGATCGACGGCAAGGCCTACACGGCCCAGGAGATCAGCGCGCGCGTGCTGATGAAGCTCAAGCGCGACGCCGAGGCCTACCTCGGTGAGGAGATCACCGACGCGGTCATCACCGTCCCCGCCTACTTCGAGGACGCGCAGCGGCAGGCCACCAAGGAGGCCGGCCAGATCGCCGGCCTGAACGTGCTCCGCATCGTCAACGAGCCCACCGCGGCCGCGCTGGCCTACGGCCTGGACAAGGGCGAGAAGGAGCAGACCATCCTGGTCTTCGACCTCGGTGGCGGCACCTTCGACGTGTCGCTGCTGGAGATCGGCGAGGGTGTCGTCGAGGTGCGCGCCACCAGCGGTGACAACCACCTCGGTGGTGACGACTGGGACCAGCGCATCGTCGACTGGCTGGTGGACAAGTTCAAGGCCAGCCACGGCATCGACCTGACCAAGGACCGGATGGCGCTGCAGCGCATCCGCGAGGCCGCGGAGAAGGCGAAGATCGAGCTGTCCAGCTCGAGCAGCGCGAACATCAACCTGCCCTACATCACGGTCGACGCGGACAAGAACCCGCTGTTCCTGGACGAGACGCTGTCCCGCGCGGAGTTCCAGCGGATCACCTCCGACCTGCTGGACCGCACCAAGGCGCCGTTCAACAACGTGATCCGCGACGCCGGCATCTCGGTCGGCCAGATCGACCACGTGGTGCTGGTCGGCGGTTCCACCCGCATGCCCGCCGTCGCCGAGCTGGTCAAGGAGCTGACCGGCGGCCGCGAGCCGAACAAGGGCGTGAACCCGGACGAGGTCGTCGCCGTCGGCGCCGCGCTGCAGGCCGGTGTGCTCAAGGGTGAGGTCAAGGACGTCCTGCTGCTCGACGTGACCCCGCTGTCGCTGGGCATCGAGACCAAGGGCGGCGTGTTCACCAAGCTCATCGAGCGCAACACGACCATCCCGACGAAGCGGTCCGAGATCTTCTCCACGGCGGACGACAACCAGCCGTCGGTGCAGATCCAGGTGTTCCAGGGCGAGCGCGAGATCGCCGCGCACAACAAGAAGCTCGGCATGTTCGAGCTGACCGGCATCCCGCCGGCCCCGCGCGGCGTGCCGCAGATCGAGGTCACCTTCGACATCGACGCGAACGGCATCGTGCACGTCACGGCGAAGGACCTGGGCACGAACAAGGAACAGTCGATGACCATCACCGGTGGCTCCGCGCTGCCGAAGGAGGACATCGAGCGGATGGTCAAGGACGCCGAGGCGCACGCGGAGGAGGACCGCAAGCGCCGCGAGGAGGCCGAGACCCGCAACCAGGCCGAGACGCTGGTCTACCAGACCGAGAAGTTCGTCAAGGACAACGAGGACAAGCTGCCCGAGGACCTCAAGGGCAAGGTCAAGACCGCGATCGACGAGGCCAACGAGGCGCTCAAGGGCACCGACACGGCCAAGATCAAGGAAGCCATCGAGAAGCTGAACACCGCGTCGCAGGAGCTGGGCACCGCCCTGTACGCCAACGCGCAGCAGGCCGGTGGCGCCAACCCGGGCGCTGACTCGGGTGCGGCGGGCGCGTCCGGCGACAAGGGCGCGGACGACGTGGTGGACGCCGAGATCGTGGACGAGGACGAGAAGAAGTGACGGGACGCCACTCGAACGAGATCGACGAGCAGGAGCCGGTCACCGAGCCTCTGGTCGTGCGGGACCGGCGCAAGATCGACCCCGAGACCGGCCAGGTGCGGACCCAGCCGGAGGCTTCCGAGGCGCCTGCCGCGGAAGCCCCGGCGGCCCACGCGGGCCCGTCGCTCGGTGAGTCCATCGTGGACGACGCGGTGGCGGCTCCGTCCGAGGTCGAGAAGGAACTGGCGGAGCGCACCGCCGACCTGCAGCGCCTGCAGGCGGAGTTCGCGAACTACCGCAAGCGCGTCGACCGCGACCGCGAGGCCGTGGTCAGCGCCGCGAAGGCGTCGGTGGTGAACGAGCTGCTGCCGCTGCTCGACGACTTCGAGCGGGCCGAGCAGCACGGCGACCTCACCGGCGCGTTCAAGGCGGTCGCGGACAAGCTGGTCGCGAGCCTGCAGCGGATCGGGCTCGAGCCGTTCGGCGCGGAGGGCGAGCCCTTCGACCCGAGCGTGCACGAGGCCGTGCAGCACAACACCTCGCCGGAGGTGTCGGGGCCGACGGTGACGACGGTGCTGCGCCGTGGTTACCGGTTCGGCGACCGGACGCTGCGGGCCGCGCTGGTCGGCGTCACCGACCACGAGCCGGGCGAGGCCCCGGTCGAGGGTGAGCTCCCGGTCGAGCAGTTGTCGGATGAGAACGCACAGCAGTAACGAACAGGCGAGAGGAGGAGACGTCCGGTGAGTGCACGGGAGTGGATCGGTAAGGACTTCTACCGTGAGCTGGGCGTCTCCTCCGACGCTTCGCAGGACGAGATCAAGAAGGCCTACCGCAAGCTGGCGCGGGAGAACCACCCGGACGCCAACCCCGGCAACACGGAGGCCGAGCAGAAGTTCAAGGCCGTGTCCGAGGCCTACGGCGTGCTGTCGGATCCGGCCAAGCGCAAGGAGTACGACGAGGCGCGGCGGCTGTTCGGTTCGGGCGGCGGGCCGGGTGGCTTCGGCTTCCCCGGCGCGGGCGGCACCGGTGGTTTCGACTTCGGCGACATCTTCGGGCAGACCGCGGGCGCGGGCGCGCAGGGCGGTTTCGGCGGGCTCGGCGACATCCTCGGCGGCCTGTTCGGCCGGCGGGGCCAGCAGAACCCGGGCGCCCGCGGCCAGCGCGGCGCCGACGTCGAGACGGACGTGCGGATCGATTTCGCCGAGGCGGTGAAGGGCGCGACGCTGCCGCTGCGGCTGTCCAGCCCGGCGACGTGTTCGACGTGCCACGGCAACGGCGCCCGCCCGGGCACCACGCCGCGCACCTGCCCCACCTGCAAGGGCGCCGGGCTGGTGAGCCGCAGCCAGGGGGCGTTCGCGTTCTCCGAGCCGTGCCCGGACTGCCGTGGCCGCGGCCGGATCATCGACGACCCGTGCCCGGAGTGCGGCGGCGAGGGTGTCAGCACCCAGACGCGCACGCTGACCGTGCGGGTGCCTGCGGGTGTGGACGACAACCAGCGGATCAGGCTGGCCGGCCAGGGCGAGCCGGGCCGCGGCGGCGCGGCCGCCGGTGACCTGTACGTGCGGGTGCACGTGAACCCGGACCCGGTGTTCGGCCGGTCGGGTAATGATCTGACGATCACGGTCCCGGTGAGCTACCCCGAACTGGCTCTGGGTGCGACGATCACCGTGCCGACGCTGGACGGGAAGGTTTCGGTGAAGGTGCCCGAGGGCACCGGCAGCGGCCGGGTCCTGCGGGTGCGCGGCAAGGGCATCAAGAAGCGGGACGGTTCGCAGGGCGACCTGCTCGTCACGTTGCAGGTGGCCGTGCCGTCGCGGTTGGAGTCTTCGGAGCGGGAGGCGCTCGAGGCGTACGCCAAGATCGCCGAGAAGCACGACCCGCGCCCGGAGATCACGAAGCTGCTCCGCGAAAGGGGTTGATCTAGGTGTTCGGCGGGTTGCCGCACGGGGCCGACGAAGAGACGCCGGTCTTCGTGATCTCCGTGGCCGCTCAGCTGTCCGGCCTGCACGCCCAGACCCTGCGCTCGTACGACCGCATGGGCCTGGTCTCCCCGGGCCGGACCGCGGGCGGCGGGCGGCGCTACTCCATGCGGGACATCGCGCTGCTGCGTGAGGTGCAGCGCCTGTCCCAGGAGGAGGGCGTCAACCTGGCGGGCATCAAGCGGATCATCGAGCTGGAGAACCAGGTCGAAGCGCTGCAGTCCCGGATCGCCGAACTGACCGAAGAACTCGCCACCGCGTACGCCGCAGCCGAACAAGCCGCGGCGGCCGTGCACCGTTCCTACCGCAAGGACCTGGTGCCGATGAAGCAGGAAACCGCCCTGGTGGTGTGGAAACCACGCCGAAGGCGATAAACGACGAAGGGCCCCGCAGCACGCGGGGCCCTTCTTTCTTTCAGCAGAACGCGCTCTACGCCGCCTCGCGCCCCAAGTGCTCCGCGAAGAAGGCCAATACGCGCCGCCAAGCGTCCTCGCTGGCCTCCCGGTCATAGCTCATCCCGGCGATCTTCAGCAGCACATTGACCGGCCCGTGGAACTGATTGGCGAAACTGTGCCCAACCCCCGGGTACTCCTTGACGTCATGCGGCACCCCCCGAGCCGACAACTCCCGCTCCAGCTTCGCCGCGGCCCCACGCAAGGAAAAGTCCTTCTTCCCGAACGAAGCCACCACCGGGCAAGCACCGTCCAAAACGGACAAATCCTTCGGCAGCTGACCGTAGTACGGAGCCGACGCGTCGAACCCCCGGGAAGCCGCCACCAGGGCGAACCCGCCACCCATGCAGAATCCGACGATCCCGACCCGCCCGGTGCAGTCGGACCGCGCAGCCAGCAACGACCGCGCCGCGTCCAGGTCGTCGAACGCCCGCCCCTTCCCGGCCGCCAGCTCCTTGAACACCGACTTCACGCACCGCACGAGCCCGCCACGCGAGTACATGTCCGGCGACAGCGCGACATATCCGGCGGTGGCGAACCGGTCGGTGATGTTCTTCGCGTCCTGCGACAGGCCGACCGCGTCGTGCACGATCACGACCCCTGGCCACGGCGGCTCGCCCGAGACCTCCCTCTGCGGGGTGGCCAGATAGCCGCGGATGGTTCCGTCTGCGACAGGAATGTCCATCCGTCGCAGGCTAGTCGATCGTGAACGGGTCGTACCTGATCTGATCGAGTGCCGTTCCGGCCACCAGCATCCGGGAAACCGTCGCCCGGATCATCGCGGGCGAACCGGACACCAGCACGTCGTGGCCGGGCCACGCGCCGTACCGAGTCACCACGTCGGCCAGCGTGCCCTGCTCGCCGCCGACCAGGCCCGGCCCGTTCTCCACCACCGGCGTCACCGTCAGCCACGGGTTGCACGACGCGACCATCCGCAGCCCCTCCAGCGCGTACAGGTCCTCGCGCGTCCGGCCGCCGTAGAACAGGTGCACCTTCGGGTTCTCGCCCCACTGGCCCAGCTCGTCGAGCATCGCCTGCATCGGCGCGACACCCGTGCCGCCCGCGACCATCAGCACGTCCCGGCCGCTCTCCCGGTCCACGCCCAGCGTCCCCAGCGGCGGCCCGAACCGCCACACGTCACCGGCCTGGGTGTGGCTGACGATCGCCCGCGACACCCAGCCGCCCTCGATGGCGCGGATGTGGAACTCCAGCGAGCCGTCGGGGCGCGGGGCGTTCGCCGGCGACAGGTACCGCCACAACCGCGGCCGCTGCGGCACCTCGACGCTCAGGTACTGCCCCGGCCGGAACGGGATGTGCTGCTCCGGCTCCAGCCGCACCATCGCCAGGTCCCAGCTCAGCCGCCGGTGCTCGGCCACCCGCGCCGACCAGTTCGGCGGGTTCGTGTCGGTGGCCGCGGCCTCCTGCATCTGCCGGGCGATGATCGTGAACGCCTCCGCCCACGCCCGCTCGACCTCGTCGGTCCAGTCCGGGCCCAGCTGCGTCTTCATCGCCGCCAGCAACGCGGTGCCGACCGCCTCGTAGTGGCCCGGCACCACGCCGAACTTGCGGTGGTCGCGCCCCAGCTGCCGCAGGAACGGCACCAGGTCGTCGGGCTGGTCGACCATCTGCACGACGTGCACCAGCGCGCGCACCATGCGGTTGCGCTGGACCTCCATGTTGATCGGGAAGAAGTCCCGCGTCGCGGGCGCGAGGGTGAACAGCATCCCGTAGAAGAACTGCGTCACCTCGGGCAGGTACGGCTCCGCCTTGACCCAGGAGTCCCGGATCAGGCGCACCATCGCGGTGACGGCAGGGGGCGCCTCCCGGTGCACGGACCGGGGAACGGGGCTGACGGGGTCGGCTGTCATGGGATCGGGGCTGCTCCGTAGTGCGCGTTCATGCTCGCCGTCGATTATTCATGAACACGCAATAGCACGTGAGCGTGTGAAAAGATCATGAATAATCCACCCTACTCGGTTAATCGTAGCCAGGTAATGCGAACACGATCCGTCGCAGGGTAACCGCCTCCGTCGCAATCCTCGCGAAGTTGCTCCTTCCGGGTGGTTCGGAGATGCCCTCCATCAGTGGGACAAGTCACCAACTTAGATAGTTGTGGCATACAACTACTGCTCCTATAGTTGTATGTGACAACCAACCAGGAGGTGGGTCCATGGGGGACCGCGACGAGAAGGCCGTCCAGCTGATGCGCGAGCTGCGCGCGGCCGGCCAGCTGCAGCACGCCTGGATCAACCAGTCCTGGCAGCGCGAGCACGACGGCCTGCACCCCGCGGCCGCCATGCTGCTGTCCGATCTCAACGTGCACGGCGAGAGCCGCCCGTCGGACCTCGCGAAGCGCAAGATGGTCGACATCTCGGTGATCAGCAGGCAGATCGGCCAGCTGGCCGCCGCCGGGCTGGTCGAGCGCAGGCCGGCGCCCGAGGACGGGCGCGCCAGCCTGATCAGCCTCTCCGAAGCCGGCCGCGCCGAGCTCGAGCGGTGGCGGCAGCTGCACGTCGACTTCATCCGGCGCGCGCTCGCGGACTGGTCCGACGACGAGGTCGAAGCACTCACCGCCCGGTTGACCCTGATGAACCAAGGACTGCGCGAGGCCCTCGGCCAGACGCCGGTCACCTGCCCGCCGGACCCGGCGGCGGAGAAGAGGAAGTGATCCCCGAAGTGAGCACGACAGCGAACCAGGAGGCGATGACGCGGCGCCAGGTCGGGCGCGCGTTCGTCGGCCTGCTCCTGGCACTGCTGGTCGCCGTGCTGTCCTCCACGATCGTCTCGAACGCACTCCCGACGATCCTGGCCGACCTCGACGGCTCGCAGAGCCAGTACACGTGGGTGGTCACCGCCACCCTGCTGGCGTCCACGGCGAGCACCCCGATCTGGGGCAAGCTGTCGGACCTGTTCAGCAAGAAGATGCTCTACCAGCTGTCGATCGTGATCTTCACGGTCGGCTCGGTGCTCGGCGGCATCTCCCAGTCCATGCCCGAGCTGATCGCGTTCCGCGCCGTCCAGGGCCTCGGCCTCGGCGGCATGCAGGCGCTGATCCAGGTCGTGATCGCGGCGATGATCTCGCCGCGGGAACGCGGCCGCTACAGCGGTTACATCGGCGCGGTGTTCGCGCTGGCGACCGTCGCCGGCCCGCTGCTCGGTGGCGTGATCGTGGACTCGCCGCTCGGCTGGCGCTGGAACTTCTGGATCACGGTCCCGGTCGCGGTGGTCGCGTTCATCGTGCTGGGCAAGACGCTGCACCTGCCGGTCCTCAAGCAGCAGGTGAAGATCGACTGGCTGGGCGCGACCCTGCTCGTCGGCGGCGTCTCGCTGCTGCTGATCTGGGTGTCGCTGGCGGGCAACAGCTTCGCCTGGTGGTCCTGGTCGACCCTGTTCTACGTGCTCGGCGGACTGGTCGCGCTGGCGCTCGCGGTGTTCGTCGAGTCGAAGGTGCCGGACCCGGTGGTGCCGCTGAAGTTGTTCCGCAACCGCACCTTCACGCTGGCCGTGATCGGCAGCCTGTCGGTCGGCACGGCGATGTTCGGCGGCGCGGTGTTCCTCGGGCAGTACTACCAGCTCGCCCGCGGCTACTCGCCGACGCACGCCGGGCTGATGACCATCCCGATGATGCTGGGGCTGTTCCTGTCCTCGACCATCTCGGGCCAGGTCATCTCGCGCACCGGCAAGACCAAGGCGTGGATGCTCGGCGGCGCGGTGCTGCTGGTGGCGAGCCTGTTCCTGCTCAGCACGATCGACCACCAGACCAACCTGGTGCTGATGGGCACCTACCTGGCGCTGCTCGGCCTCGGCGTCGGCACCCTGCTGCAGAACCTGGTGCTGGTCGTGCAGAACACCGTCGCGATGAAGGACATGGGTTCCTCGTCCTCGGTGGTGACCTTCTTCCGCACGCTGGGCGGTTCGGCCGGGGTGTCCGCGCTGGGCGCGCTGCTCGCGGCGAAGGTCAGCAGCCACGTGTCGAGCGCGCTGGCCGCGCTGGGCATCCAGGGCGGATCGGCAGGCGCGGGCAGCAGCCTGAACCTGGCCGCGCTGCCGGAGCCGATCCAGTCGATCGTGCGGGCCGCCTACGGCGACAGCATCGGCTCGATCTTCTTCGCAGGCGGGATCGTCGCGATCGCGACGCTGATCGCGGTGGTGCTCATCAAGGAGGTCCCGCTGCGCCGCAGCATCGACCTGACCGAGAGCACCGAGGCGGTCGCGGCCCCGGTCACCGGTCCGGCCGTCCACGGCGTGGTGACCGGCCCGTCGGGTCGTCCGCTGGCCGGTGCCGCGCTGACGCTGACCGACTCGTCCGGGCAGCAGGTGGCGCGGACGCTGACCGCGGCCGACGGCAGCTACCGGCTGCCGGCCCCGCCGAACGCCATCTACCTGCTGATCACCTCGGCGGCCCGGTTCCAGCCGAGCGCCGTGATGGTCACGGTCGACGGGCAGCCGGTGCGCCGGGACGTCGAGATGAGCGGCGCCGGTGGCCTCAGCGGTGTGGTGCGGTCGAGCGCGGGCCAGCCGGTCGGCGGCGCGACGCTCGTGCTGACCGACGACCGGGGCGAGGTGGTGTCGTCGGTCGTCACCGGTGGCGACGGCTGGTACCACTTCGACGACGTGCCGGGCGGCGTGCACACGCTGACCGTCACGGCCGCCGGTCACCAGCCTGCCGCGGTGCCACTGGCGACCACCGAGGGCGAGCAGGCCACGCACGACGTCGAACTCGGGCTCACCGCCCGGCTCGGCGGAGTGGTTCGCGCCGGCCGGGACGACCGCCCGGTCGCCGAGGCCCAGGTGACGCTGCTCGACGCGGGCGGCGAGGTGGTCGCGATGACGCTGACCGACGAGGACGGCCGGTACTCCTTCAGCGACCTCCCCGCGGGCGACTACACGCTCGTGACCAGCGGATACGCCCCGGTCGCGGCGCCGCTGGAAGTCGTCGCGGGCGCCCCGCTCTCGCGTGACGTGGAGCTGACGCACCCGCGCTGACCCGCGAACTACAGACCCGCGAAGACCGCCTCAATCCCCCGGGAGGCGGTCTTCGTGCTTTTCCGGGGCGGCAGCGTCACGACACGGCGGCCGGGGCGGCGGCCCGCAGCGCCGCTTCGACCCGGCGGTTGCTGGTCATGGACGCCGTGACGGCGGTCATCGCCAGTAGGAGGACGGCCGCGGCGTAGAGCGGGGTGCGGACGTCGTAGGTGGTGGCCAGCCAGCCGCCGAGGAAGGCCCCGAGCGGGGCGGCGCACATGGCCAGCATCCGGGAGGTGGAGGCGACCCGGCCCATGAGGTGGGCCGGGACGATGGCCTGCCGGAGGGAGGGTCCGAGCACCATCGTGGCGCCCATGCCGGCCCCGCACACGGCGAGCGCCAGCCCGGCCAGGTACGGGTTCGACGCGGTGGCCAGGCCCAGGATGGCGAGCCCCTCGACGGCGGCCGTGCAGGTCAGCGCGGTGCCGGTGCCCAGGCGCCTGCCCAGCGGGGAGGCGATGGCCGCACCGAGCAGGCCGCCGGTGGCCTCCGCCGTGAGGAGCAGGCCGAAGCCGGCGGTGCCGATGCCGAGGCGGTCGTGCGCGAAGAGGGCGAGAACGGTCTCCACGGCGAGAAAAGCGACGTTCCCGACCGCCGGGCGGAGCGCGAGCCCGAGCAGCACGCGGTCCCGGAAGACGTAGGAGGCGCCGGCCCGCGCCTGCCGGAGCAGCGACTCGCGGACCTCCGGCACGGGCCTGGGCATGGCGGGCAGCGTCCGCACGAGCAGTGCGGAGAACAGGAACGACACCGCGTCGGCGACCAGCGGGACGGCCCGCCCGAGCGCGAGCAGCGCACTGCCCGCGGGCGGTCCCGCGAAGCCGGACATGGCGGTCTGGGCGCCACGCAAGCGGGAGTTGGCCCGCTCCAGGAGCGCGGGGTCGCGGCGGAGCAGGTCCGGCAGGTAGGCCGAGGCCGCCGTATCGAAGAAGAGCCCGCCGAGGCCGAGCAGGAAAGCGACGATCGCGAGCAGCGGGATGGACTGCAGGTCGAACACCGCCGCCGCGGCGGGGATTGCGAGCAGCACCGCGCGTGCCGCGTCCGCGACCCACATCGTGCGGCGCCGGTCCCAGCGGTCCACCAGCGCACCGCCGAGCACCCCGAAGAGCAGCCACGGCAGCGTTCCCGCGGCCGTCACGACGGCGAGCGCCATCGGCTCCCGTGTCAGCGTCAACGCGATGAGCGGCAACGCGGCGTGCGTGACCCCGTCGCCGAGCGAGGAGATCGTCTGCGCGGTCCACAGCCGGCCGAACCCGGTCGGCAGCGTCTTCCGGACGTCCGAGGTCATCTGGCGCCTCCTTCGGGCTTGGCGCCCTGGGCCGGGTGGAACAACGCGAAGACGAGCGAGGTGTCCGGCAGCGACGGATCGGACAGCTTCCGGTACTCGTCCGCCAGCGCGTGCAGCCGCGCTCCCAGCTCCGCGAACTGCTCGTCGGTGAGCCGCAGGTGCGCCATCCGCACGTGCCGCTCGCCGTCCGCGGGCGATGCCTCCAGGTCCGCCACGGCGTGCCGCATCAGCACGTCCGGCCCGCCCTCGCCCGGATCAGGCAGCTCGATGCTCCGCGCGGTCATCGCGTAGTACCGCTCGACGACCCCGCGGACCTTCCGCGTCCGCACGACCTTCACCAGGCCGGCCTTCTCCAGGAGCCGCACGTGGTAGCTGGAACTCCCCTTCGCCAGACCGACCCGCTCGGCGATCTGCGTGATGGTGGCCGGCTCGAAGCGGAGCACGGCCATGATCCGGTGGCGCGTCAGGTTGGACACGGCGCGCAGTTGTTCGTCGGTGGTGACGCGGAACGTCTCGGACTGATCATCGGCAGGCATGCCAGCAATGGTCAACGATTCTTGACCATTGCGCAACGGGAAAAATCAGGGTTGAGCGGAACACACTCAAGTTTGTTGACGTTGTAGATGTCGAGGGACCTGGAGGAAGGTCTCCGGCAGGCATGCGACATGGAGTGTGGGATGGACGCTTTCAACCCGACGACGAAGACCCAGCAGGCGATCTCGTCGGCGGCGCAGGCGGCGACCGTGGCGGGCAACCCCAGCGTCACCGCCGCACACCTGCTCGGCGCGCTGCTGGCGCAGGGCGACGGGCTGGCCGGCCCGCTGCTGACGGCGGTCGGCGCCGATCCGCGGCAGGTGCACAAGGAGCTGGAGCCGATCACGCAGGGGCTGCCCTCCGCGACCGGCGCGACCGTGTCCACTCCGCAGTTCGACCCGCCCGCGGTGAAGTCGCTGACGCACGCCCAGAAGCTCGCGACCGAGCTCGGTGACGAATACGTCTCCACCGAGCACCTGATGGTCGGCCTCGCCGCGGAGGGCGGCCAGGTGGCGGACCTGCTCAAGCGGCACGGCGCCACCCCGGACGCGCTGCGCGAGGCGTTCACCAAGGTGCGCGGCTCGGCCCGCATCACCAGCCCCGACCCCGAGGGCACGTTCAAGGCGCTGGAGAAGTACGGCGTCGACCTGACCGACCGCGCCCGCAAGGGCGAGCTGGACCCGGTGATCGGCCGCGACGCGGAGATCCGCCGCGTGGTCCAGGTGCTGTCGCGGCGCACCAAGAACAACCCCGTCCTGATCGGCGAGCCGGGCGTCGGCAAGACCGCGATCGTCGAGGGCCTCGCCCAGCGGATCGTGGCAGGCGACGTGCCGGAGTCGTTGCGCGGCAAGCGGGTCGTGGCGCTGGACCTGGGTTCGATGGTCGCCGGCGCGAAGTACCGCGGCGAGTTCGAGGAGCGGCTCAAGGCCGTCCTCAAGGAGATCACCGAGTCGGCGGGCCAGGTCATCACGTTCATCGACGAGCTGCACACCATCGTCGGCGCGGGCGCGACCGGCGAGGGCGCGATGGACGCCGGGAACATGATCAAGCCGATGCTCGCGCGCGGTGAGCTGCGCATGGTCGGCGCCACCACGCTCGACGAGTACCGCCAGCACATCGAGAAGGACGCCGCCCTGGAGCGGCGCTTCCAGCAGGTGCTGGTCGGCGAGCCGTCGGTGGAGGACACCATCGGCATCCTGCGTGGCCTCAAGGAGCGCTACGAGGTGCACCACGGTGTCCGCATCACCGACGCCGCGCTGGTGTCGGCCGCGACGCTGTCCGACCGCTACATCACCGCGCGCTTCCTCCCGGACAAGGCGATCGACCTGGTCGACGAGGCCGCGTCCCGGCTGCGCATGGAGATCGACTCCCGCCCCGTCGAGATCGACGAGGTCGAGCGCGCCGTGCGGCGCCTGGAGATCGAGGAGATGGCGCTGTCCAAGGAGGAGGACCCGGCCTCGATCGAGCGGCTGGCCGCGCTGCGCGCCGAGCTGGCCGAGAAGCGCGAGGAGCTCTCCGCGCTGACCGCCCGGTGGCAGAACGAGAAGGGCTCGATCGAGAAGGTCCGCGAGCTGAAGGAGCAGCTGGAGCAGCTGCGTGGCGAGGCCGACCGGGCCGAGCGCGACGCCGACCTGGGCCGCGCCGCCGAGCTGCGCTACGGCAAGATCCCGGCGCTGGAGAAGGACCTGGAAGCCGCGCAGCGCAACACCGCGAACAGCTCGTCCGGCGCCGACGTCATGCTGAAGGAAGAGGTCGGCGCGGACGACGTGGCCGACGTGGTGAGTGCGTGGACCGGCATCCCGGCCGGCCGCCTGCTCGAAGGCGAGACCGGCAAGCTGCTCCGCATGGAGGAGGAGCTGGGCAGGCGGGTGGTCGGCCAGCGCGAGGCGGTCCAGGCGGTGTCGGACGCGGTGCGCCGCACGCGCGCCGGTGTCGCGGACCCGGACCGGCCGACCGGTTCGTTCCTGTTCCTCGGCCCGACCGGTGTCGGCAAGACCGAGCTGGCCAAGGCGCTGGCGGAGTTCCTGTTCGACGACGAGCGCGCGATGACCCGCATCGACATGAGCGAGTACAGCGAGAAGCACAGCGTCGCGCGGCTGGTCGGCGCTCCCCCGGGGTACGTCGGCTACGACCAGGGCGGCCAGCTGACCGAGGCCGTCCGGCGGCGGCCGTACTCGGTGGTGCTGCTGGACGAGGTCGAGAAGGCGCACCCGGACGTGTTCGACGTGCTGCTGCAGGTGCTCGACGACGGGCGGCTGACCGACGGCCAGGGCCGCACGGTCGACTTCCGCAACACGATCCTGATCCTGACCTCGAACCTCGGTTCGCAGGCGATCGCGGACGCCTCCCTCGACGAGCAGCAGCGGCGGGACGCGGTGCTGTCCACGGTGCAGCGGCACTTCAAGCCGGAGTTCCTGAACCGGCTGGACGACATCGTGGTGTTCCACTCGCTCGACACCGAGCAGCTGACGTCCATTGTGGACATCCAGGTCGCGAAGCTGGCCACCCGGCTGGCGCAGCGCCGCCTGACGCTGGACGTCACCCCCGGCGCCCGCGACTGGCTCGCGCTGAACGGGTTCGACCCGATCTACGGCGCCCGTCCGCTGCGCAGGCTGGTGCAGTCGGCGATCGGCGACCAGCTGGCGAAGAAGCTGCTGGCAGGCGAGGTCCGCGACGGTGACACGGTGCGCGTGGACGTGCCGGACCTGAACGCGGGCGACACGCTCGTGGTCACCCGGGCGGACTAACGGGTTGCGACACGGGCCGCTGACCTTGGTTCAGCGGCCCGGCGCGCTACCCTCACCCTCGTGGGTATTCCGGCGTGGGTCTGGTTCGTCATCGCCGCCGTCGCACTGGTGGCGGGGCTGCTGCTGCTCGCCGTCGACCGGACCAGGGAGGGCTCCCGCAACCGGGAGCGGATGCGCTGGTCCGACCTGCGCGGATGGCAGTTCGTGGAGGAGGACGAGCGGCTCGTCCGGCAGTGGTCCGGCGGCGCGCTCGGGTACTTCCGCGCCGAGACGGCGGTCAACGTCGTCGTCGGCTCGACCTTCACCGCCGACGGCCGCCGCCCGGTGTTCGTGTTCGACATCGAGGCCGACGGCCAGATCCCGGCGGTCGTGGTCGCCGTGCGCTGCAACCGCGTGCACCCGGTGCTCGTCGAGCTGTGGCTGGCGAGCGTGCCGTTCCAGCGCGCGGACATGCCGGAGCTGCTCGGTCCGGTGGGCCAGCGCTACGCGTTCGCCGACGACCCCGAAGGCGCCCGCGCGGTCATCACCCAGGAACTCGTGGACGCCGCCGACGCGCTCGGCGGTGACGTCGGCGTGGCGTGGCTGGAGAACGAGTGGGTGCTCGCCAGCGTCGCGCCGCAGGCCGGGCCGTCCCGGCTGGAGCGCCTGCTCCGCGACCTCGGCGAGATCGCCGACATCGTGGACCCGTTCGACGAGGAGTACCCGGCGGCCGGTCGTCACTGGCAGCCCGGCCAGTCCGAGCAGCCGGGCCTGAGCACGCCGCCGCCGGCCGGGCCCGCCCAGTGAGCACCGCGCTCGTCACCGGCGCGACCGCCGGGATCGGCGCCGCGTTCGCGCGCCGGCTCGCCGAGGAGGGTTACGACCTGGTCCTCGTCGCCCGCAACGCGGAGCGGCTGGAAGCGCTTGCCGGTGAGCTGTCGCGGCGGCACCGGATCAAGGCGGTCACGTTGCCCGCGGACCTCGCTTCGGCGGAGGGCCGGGCGGCCGTCGAGCAGCGGCTGGCCGCGGAGCCGGTCGACATGCTGGTCAACAACGCCGGGTTCGGCCTGGCCGGCGAGTTCTGGACCGCGCCGGTGGACGAGCTGCAGGCGCAGCTGGACGTGAACGTGACCGCCGTGCTGCGGCTGACCCGCGCGGCCCTGCCCGGGATGATCGAGCGCGGCCGCGGCGACATCATCAACGTGTCCAGCGTGGCCGGTTTCTTCTCCGGCCGCGGCTCGACGTACACGGCGAGCAAGAACTGGGTCACCTCGTTCACCGAGGGCATCGCGGCGGCGCTGCCTGCCGGCATTCGGATGACCGCGCTGTGCCCGGGTTTCACCGAGACCGAGTTCCACGAGCGGGCCGGACTGGAGAAGCCGGGCCCGAAGGCGTTCTGGCTCAAGGCCGACCGGGTGGTCGCCGAGGGCCTTGCCGACCTGCGGCGCGGGAAGGTCATCTCCATCCCGTCACCCCAGTACAAGACCATCGTCGCCATCGGCGGCCTGCTGCCGCGCGGCCTGCTGCGGCGGATCAGCAGCCTCGTCGCGGGGCGCGACCGCACCTGAGCCGCACCTCTCAACGCGCGGCGCCGTAGTCCTCGACGCGGACCAGAGCCCGCACGCCCAGGCGGGACCGGGGAACCAGGGTTCTCGCCGCCCTGAGCGCCGCCGCGCGGCTGCCCCGCACGTGCTCCGCCATCGCCCGCTCGTACGCGGGGAAGGCGCGCTCGTGGTCGCCGCCCGCCCGCGCCAGCTCTCCCGCGAGGACGTACGCGCCGACGACGGCCAGGCTGGCGCTGCCACCGACGGCCGGGCCGGGACAGTAGCCCGCGTCGCCGACGAGCGTCACCCTCCCCCGGGACCAGGTTTCCATGCGGAGCCGGGTGATCGAGTCGAAGTCGACCTCGGCCTGATCGACCGCGTGCTCACCTGGCGCGATCGGCTGGTGAGGCTGCTGCAAGGTCCCGAGCCCACCCTGGAGCAGGCCGCCCGCGCGGTGATCGCGTTCGGCGGGATCCAGGACTGCACCGTCCTGTTCCCCGATGTGCCCCAGGACGCGTTGCGCCGCGTTGCCGTGGACGGCGCGTGCGCGGCCCTGGGGCTCGGGACCTGACCCGCTTCACAGGCTGTGCGCGTGGATGTCGCCGTAGTCCGTGGTCGCGCGGATCGTCAGCCCGGCGGTCCCGTCGTTGCGGACCGCGTTGCGGATCCGGCCGAAGCTGGTGCCCGCGTCCAGCGAGGCGGAAACCCCCGCGGCGGCGCCGATCGACACGTCACCGGCCTCGGTGCGGAGCACGACCTCGCCGCGCTCGGCCTCGGCGATGCGGATGTCGCCCTTGCGGGTGCTGATCCGCGCGGAGCCGGTCAGGCGGCCGACCGTGACGTCGCCTGCCTGCGTCTCGACCCGGACGGCCGCCGCCTCGTCGAGTTCGATCTCGCCGTGCGCGCCCTCGACCACGACCTCGCCGAGCCGCCCGGTGCCACGCAGATCGAGGCCGGCGCCGGTCGCCTCGACGCGCGACCCCACGGGCAGCTGTACCGTCACCGCGACGAAGCCGGAGCTGCCGAGGACCTGGTTCCCGGCCGGGCCGGCGATCCGCAGCACGCCGTCGGCGTAGGCCACGGTCGTCTGCTCGGCCGCCCGCACGTCACGCCTCTTCGCGGCGTCCCCCGGCCGGACCTCGACGGTGGTGTCGGCCCGGTCGGCGGCCACGAACCGGATGCTCCCGGCGGGGATGTCGGCGACGGCGGCGATCGGGGCGGCGGTGTCGAAGTTCTGCATCGTGCTCTCCTGTGCTCGTTGTTCCTGCTGTCGAGGACAACTTTCGCCGGGAGCGCTGACACCGGGCCGCCACCGCGCTGACGCCGCCGCTGACACCTACGCGAACTTCTCCGCCACGGCGCGTATCGAGGCCTCCGACCAGGTGAGCTCACCGGACCGGAGCGCCGCCAGCAGGCGGTCGACCCACTTCAGCTCCGCCTCGCGAACGGCGATCGAGTACTCCTCGTCCAGGAGGAACAGGCGCGGGAGGCCGGGAACCGCCTGGAGTGCCGCGCGGTCGGCCGCCAGCGAGGCGGACAGCTCGGCCGCACGGTCGGACAGCCGGGCGAGCGCCTCGTCCGGGGTCAGGACCATGAGGGTGGCGAGCGCTGCCGGGAACTCCGGGAACTCGCGCGCTGGGCTGCCGAGCATCTCGGCGGTCCACTCGCGGAGGGCCGCCCGGCCGGCGTCGGTGATCTCGTAGACGGTGCGCTCGGGACGGCGCTCGTCGCGCTCGGTCTCCCGGACGGCGATCAGCTCGGCGCGCAACAGGCGGTCGATGGTCTGATACACGCTGTTGCGCTGCGCAACGTTCGCGATCCGGTCCTTGCCGCGCTCCTTGATCAGCTCGCGCATGCGGTACGGGTGCATGGGCTGCTCAGCCAGCAGGGAGAGCAGCACGAGTGCCAGCACGGACCGCCGATGAATGCTCCTCGCCACGCCAACGACCTTAACCGCCGCCTTGACTCGATAGTCATGATATGTATAGTCATGTTATGACTATCAAGGCACTGGTGATCGGCGGCGGCATCGCCGGTCCGGTCACGGCGATGGCACTGCGACGGGCCGGCATTGAGGCGACCGTCTACGAGGCGTACAACCGTGGCGCGGACGGCGTCGGAGCGTTCCTGACCCTGGCAGTCAACGGCGTCGCGGCGCTCGGCGCCCTCGACCTGCAGGCGGTGGTGCGCGACAAGGGGTTCGCGACCACGAAAATGTCCATCGGCATGGGCGGGAAGAAACCCATGGCCGAGTTCGGCTTCGGCGCCGCGTTGCCCGACGGGACCGGCACGCACACCATCAGGCGGGCCGATCTCTACGACTCGCTGCGCGACGAGGCGGTGCGACGCGGCGTGCCGACCGAGTACGGCAAGCGGCTGGTCGCCGCCGCCCCGGAGGCCGGCGGCGTGACGGCCACCTTCGCCGACGGCAGCACCGCGCACGCCGACCTGCTGATCGGCGCCGACGGCCTGCGCTCGACCGTACGGACGATCATCGATCCCGGGGCGCCGCCGCCCCGGTACGTGCCATTGCTCAACACCGGGGGCTACGCCAGGGGGCTGCGGCTCGACGTCGAGCCCGGCGAGATGCACATGGTGTTCGGACGCGGCTGCTTCTACTCCTACGTCGTCCACCCCGACGGCGACGTGTGGTGGTTCGCGAACCCGCGCCAGCCTCGGGAGCAGACACGCGAAGAACTGGCCGCCGTCACCGCGGACGAGTGGCGCGCCCGGCTCCTCGACCTCTTCGCCGAGGACGACGGTCCCGCCCGCGATCTCGTGACCGCCACCGACGAGATCTTCGCGGGCTGGAACACCTACGACTTCCCGAAGGTGCCGGTCTGGCACCGGAACCGCATGATCATCGTCGGCGACGCGGCGCACGCCACCTCACCGGCTTCGGGCCAGGGCGCGTCGATGGCCATCGAAGACGCGGTCGTGCTCGCGAAGTGCCTGCGCGACGCCGGCGACGTGCACGACGCGTTCACCACGTACGAATCCCTGCGCCGCCACCGGGTGGAACGCGTGGTGGCGCAGGGCAAGCACAATGGCGACGGCAAGACACTCGGTCCGGTGATGCGGCACCTGCTCCCGTTGCTGTTCAAGCTGTACCGGCCGGGACCGGAAGCAATGGACTGGCTGTACGGACACCGCATCGACTGGGACTCGCCGGTCAGCCCATGCTCTTCTGGCCGTCCAGGGATTCGCGGATGATGTCGGCGTGGCCGGCGTGCTGCGCGGTCTCGGCGATGATGTGCATCAGCACGCGCCGGTTCGACCACTCCGTGTCGGTGAACCACGGCGCCTTCGGCAGCTCGTGGCTCGCGTTCAGGTCGATGGTGCCGACCAGCTCGTCGGTGCGGCGCGCGACCGCTTCGTACTCGGCGATCACGCCGGCCAGCGTCTCGTCCGGCAGCAGCTTGAACTCGTTCTCCCGCTGCTTGAAGTCCTCCTCCGTCATCTCCTCGAAGTTCGGCATCGCGGGAGCGCCCTCGACGAGGAAGTTCGCCCACCCGCGCTCGACCGAGGTCACGTGCTTGATCAGCCCGCCGAGGCACAGCTCGCTCGCCGTGGTGCGCTGCCGGGCCTGGTCGTCGGTCAGGCCGCGCGTGGTGAAGGTCAGGAAGAACCGGTGCTTCGCCAGCATGGCCAGCAGGTCCGCGCGCTCGCCGGTGACGGTCTCGGTGGAGGTCATTTCGGAGTCCCTTCGTCGTCGTTGAGACCAAGGTAGAACGCCTTGCGGCCACTTTTTGACCGCAATTGCGCGAGAATCGGGAACATGGCGAACACGAGCTCGCGGACGCTGCGGTTGCTGTCCCTGCTGCAGACCCACCGGTACTGGCCGGGCAGTGAACTGGCCGAGCGGCTGGGCGTCTCGCCGCGCACCCTGCGCCGGGACATCGACCGGCTGCGCGAGCTGGGCTACCCGGTGGAGGCGCAGCGCGGTGTCGACGGCGGCTACCAGCTCGCCGCGGGCGCGTCGCTGCCGCCGCTCGTGGTGGACGACGAAGAGGCGGTGGCGCTGACCGTCGGACTCCAGACGGCCGCGCAGAGTTCGGTCGACGGCATCGCGGAGTCGTCGGTGCGGGTGCTGGCGAAGGTCGTGCAGGTGATGCCGGCCCGGCTGCGCCGCCGGGTCGACGCGCTGCGGGCGATGACCGTGCCGGCGACCTGGCCCGGCGCGTCCGCGCCCCGGATCGACCCCGGCCTGCTCACCACGATCGCGCTGGCCTGCCGGGACAGCGAACGCATCCGCTTCGGCTACACCGACGCCGGGGGCCGCGAGTCCGAGCGGGAGGTCGAGCCGTTGCGGCTGGTCCCGCTCGGGCGGCAGTGGTACCTGGTGGCCTACGACCTCACCCGGCACGCGTGGCGCAACTTCCGCATCGACCGGATCAGCGGTCCACGCGGCACCGGCGCCCGGTTCCGGCCACGCGAACTGCCCACCGGCGACGCCGCCGAGTTCGTCCGCAGCTCGCTCGGCGCGCTGCCGCAGCCGTACGAGGTCGAAGTCGTCGTCGACATCCCGGCGGCGGTGGCGCGCGAGCGGATCGGCCGGTGGGGCACGGTCGAGGAGGTCGACGAGGGCCGGTGCCGGGTGCGGATGACGACCGCCTCCCTGGACTGGCCCGCGCTGGCGCTGGGTTCGCTGTGCGCCGAGTTCCGCGTGGTCGGGCCGCCCGAGCTGCGTGATCAGCTGCGGGAGTGGGCGGGCCGGTTCAGCCGGGCCTGATCGCCGCGGCGGGCGTGCACGAAGACCGTCAGCGTGGCGGCCAGGAACACGACCTGCATGAGCGTGCGCGGGACGATCTGGTCGTCCCATGCGGTGAGCACGCCGCTCTGCACCGCGTAGACGTTCGCCGGGAACATCAGCACGAGCATGGCGGTCAGCCCGGCCGCGGCCCACGGGGCGGTGCGCGGCCACAGCACACCGACAGCGCCGGCCAGTTCCAGGACTCCGGTGACGGTCACCAGCAGAGCAGGCGCGGGCAGCGCCAGCGGGACCATGTCGATGAGCTGCTCCCGCATGCCCACGAAGTGCGAGATGCCGGTCGCGGTGAACATCGCGGCGACGCCGCCGCGCACGGCCATCGGCCACGGTCTGAGCCACCGGACCCCGGCCGCGCCGGCGAGCGCGAGGACCAGCGTGACGACGATCAGGATGATCAGCGGTGCCATGGTTCTCCTCCACATCTTGTCAGTGACAAGATTGCCCTCACGTCCGCATCTTGTCAATGGAAAGATATGCTGGGGGCATGGCTGAGCGCTCCTACCACCACGGCGACCTGCGGCGCGCGATCCTCGAAGCCGCCGCCGAGACGATCGGCGAGCACGGCGTCGCGGCCCTGAGCCTGCGCGAGGTGGCGCGACGGGCCGGCGTGTCACACGCGGCGCCGGTGCACCACTTCCGCGACAAGGCCGGCGTGGTGACCGCGCTGGCGACCGAGGGGTACGACCTGCTGGCCGACGCCCTCACCGCTGCCCGGGACCAGGGCCTGGTGGAGATCGGCGTCGCGTACGTGCGGTTCGCGGTGGGGCACCGCGCGCACTTCGACGTGATGTTCCGGCCGGACCTGCACCACGCCGAGGACGCGGACCTGCTGGCGGCGCGGCAGCGGGCGTGGGCGGTGATGGCGGACGCGGTGTCGGAGGGGAAGCTGGCGCAAGTCGCGGCCTGGTCGATCGTGCACGGTTTCGCGACGCTGTGGCTCAGCGGCGCGATGCCGCCCGAGGTGACCGGGGATTTGGAGGCGTCCGCCCGGGCGGTGGCGGAGATGCTGGCACCGGGCGGCGCGGGCCGGTAGCCGGAGTCCCGGAGCGCTCGCGCCGGGCAGTCAGGCGGGAAATCCGACCGGGCGTCGCGGAATCCCTCGCGCCGGGCGGCCCGGGTCGGCAGGCCCGGCACCCCGCCACGCCGGCGGGAGCCGAGGCGCGGGGTGCCGCAGCGCGGGCGCTCAGCGGGAAGCAGCGCAGGCCACGCTGTGGCAGGCGGGGGCTCAATCCGGTAGCCGCGCGCCCTGGCGCTGCAGTTCCTCCCGCACGGCGGCCGCGCTCACCGCACCCCGGGCGCTCAGCGCCGCGGCCACCCCGGCCGCGTGGCCGGTCGCGAAAGCGGTTCCCATGGCGCGCAGTGAAGCGCCCGCACCGCGGTCGCCGTCCACGGTCCGGCCCGCGCAGAACAGGTTCGGCGTGTTCCGGCTCCACAGCACGCCCAGCGGGATGCCGTAGTAACCCGGCTCGCCGATGAACCGCCACTCCGACGGCACGCCCACCCCCGGGTGGTACTCGATCGGCCACGCGCCGATCGCCACCGCGTCGTCCGCGGGGGCCGGCGACAGCACGTCCTTCTCGGTCAGCTGGACCCGTCCGACCAGGTGCCGCGACTCGCGCGTGCCCAGTTCCGGGCCCGTGCTGACGATGTAGGCGTCCGCGCACCCCGGCAACGTCCGGATCACCCGCAGGTACGCCGCGGCCTGCCGTCGTGCGCTGCGTTCGGCTCGGCTCGTGTCCGCGGCGTCGCGCGCGTCGTAGCCCTCGTCCGCCAGGTACGTGATCAGGTCGCCGGACACCGGCATCCGCGCGATCAACCCGGATTCCGCCGTCAGACCGGGCACACCACGAGCCTTCGCCGCCCGGACCGCCTCCCGCACCGCATCCCGCGAGACCTCGGCGTTCGCCGCGATCCCGCCGAACCGCACACCCAGCGTGCCGTTCTGCACCCAGCCGTCGTTGCCGTACCGCACCTCCGCGCCCGCGTGCTGCGCCAGGTCGGCTTCACCGGTGGCGTCCACGAACACGTCCGCGGAGTACTCGTGCACCCCGGCGTGATCGGCCACCCGCACCGTCCGAACGCGATCGTCCACTCTGGACGCGTCCAGCAGGTGCGAGTGCAGCAGCACGTCCACCCCGGCGGCGTCGCACAGGTCGTCGGCGACCCGCTTCACCGCTTCCGGATCGAACACCACCGCCACCGCGGTGAAGCGCGTCGGCTCGCTCACCGCGCCCAGCTCGCGCAGCCCGTCGAGCACCTCGCCCGCCACGCCGAACACCACCTGCTCGCGGTCCTCCCGCGTGAACAACCCGCAGTACGTCACCACGTTCCGCAGCGTCGCCGCCCCGCCCAGGCACGGTCCGCGCTCGATCAGCAGCGTCCTGGCCCCGGCCCGCCGCGCGCCGACCGCCGCGGCGATCCCGGCCGAACCGCCACCGGCGACGATCACGTCGTAGTTCACACAGCCTCCTTCTCGCGATCCGGCGCCGGCTGCTGTTCGCGGACGCCGAGCATGAGCAGCGCTCCCACGAGCGGGCCTGCGGCCAGCGTGGCGAACGCCGCGAAGAACGAATGGGTCGCCTGGAACACCGCGCCAAGCACCACTGGCACGACCGTGCTGCCGAGCTGCCAGAACGCGTTCGTCGCACCGGCCGCCGAACCGGCCAGACCGACCCCGGCGATGCGCGGGATCATCGCGACCATCAGTGGGCTGTAGACGTAGGCCGCGACGCCGAGGAACGGCGCCACCCACAGGAAGCCGGTCAGGCTGTCCCGCGTGCCGAACACCAGCAGCGCCACCACGAACGCGCCGAGCACGACGACGGTCAGCGCCTTCCGCCTGCCGCCGAGCAGGTCGGACACGAACCCGATGCACGGCTTGGCCACGATGGCGGCGATCCCGAAGATCGCGACCACGCCGCCCGCCTGCACCCCGGTCAGGCCGTTGCCCTTGACCATCAGCGCGTTGGACCACGTGATGAACCCGTAGGTGCCCCACAGGCCGCCGAACCCGGCCAGCCCGAGCAGCCACAGGTCACGCGAGCGGGCCAGCGGGCGCAGGTCCGGCACCGCGCGTTCGGCCGCGTCTTCCGCCCGGGTGCGCACCAGGAGCAGGCACAGCACCGCGATGACCATCGAGGCGCCGCCGAACACGTGGTACGACGTCTGCCACCCGGCGGATTCGAGCAACCGCGGCACGACCGCGTTGGCGATCACCGTGCCGAGCGAGGTCGCGGTCATGAACACGCCCATCGCGAACCCGCGGTCCTTCGGCGTGAACCACTGCGCGATCAGCTTCACACCGGCCGAGTAGTCGCAGCCGGCGAAGATCCCGACCGCGGCCTGGAAGGCGATGCCGACCGGCACGGAGTCGGTCTCGCCGAACAGGATCATGAACCCGCCTGCGAGGAACAGCGACGCGCCCATCACGACCCGCGCGCCGAGCCAGTCGGTGAGGACGCCGCCGGCCGCGTTCGAGATGACGTAGCCGACGTAGTAGCCGGTGGCGAAGACGCCCAGACCGGTGAGCGAGACCCCCAGGTGCTCGCCCACCGCGACCGACGCCGGTCCCCACGTCGACCGGTCCACCGACGTCATCGTGAACGCGGCCCAGGACAGCACCAGCACCACCCAGCGGTACGGGTCCCGGCCGGGAGTTCGACTCATCGTTGAGCGTCCCTTCTCCATTGATGTCCTGCCTGAGAGGCAGGGAGTAGTACACGTGCCTTGACACGCGCCTGTCCAATGCCGGTTAATCAGCCCGGTCATGCCTCACAGGCAGGGGAGAAGCGCGTGGAGCTGCGTCACCTGCGGTACTTCGTCGCCGTCGCGACCGAGGGCTCGCTCACCCGTGCGGCGGAACGGCTGCACCTCACCCAGCCGTCACTGAGCCGTCAGATCCGGCAGCTCGAACGGGACATCGGGGCGCCGCTGCTGGAGCGCGGGGCGACGGGCACGACGCTCACGCCGGCCGGCGCCGCGCTGCACGCGCACGCGGTGCTCCTGCTGCGCCTGGCGGACGCCACCAGGGAGACCGCACACGCGGCCGCGGGCCGGTCCCGTGAGGTGGTGGGGATCGGCATCCCGCCCGGGCTGTCCGCGGAGTGGCTGCTGGACACGCTGGCCGCGCTCGACGCGGCGGTCCCGCACGCGGCGGTCGCCCTCACCGAGGCGAGCAGCACCGAGCAGCTCCGGATGGTCCGCGAGGGCAGGCTCGACCTGGGCCTGGTGCACGAGCAGCCGGCCGGCAGCTTGCGGGGCGCGCGGTTGTTCGACCAGCCGTTCGGGGTCGCCGTCCGGCCAGGGCACCCGCTGGCCGACGGCCCGGCGTGCCGGCTGCGGGACCTGGACGGGGTGCGGATCCTCGCCCACGGGAGGCAGCAGGTGCCGGTCGCGCACGACCGCCTGGTCGTCGCGGCGCACGACGCGGGTGTGGTGCCGCTGTGGCAGTTCGCGCAGTTCTCCGAGCACGCGCGGGCATGCGCCGAGGCGACGAAGTCGGACGCCGTGTTGCTGACCGAACACTCCGCGACGCGGCTGCTGCCGGGCTGGCCGTGGCGGCCGGTGGTGGACCCGGCGCTGGAACTGGTGACGTGGCTGGTGTGGCCCCCCTCGACGCGCACCGTGGTGGACGAGGTGGCGCGGACGATCAGCGACCGGTGACGCGCGGGAGGCGCGGGGGGTGTCCCTATGGGGTTGTCAAGCGGCAGCGGGCGTCGGGGCTGGGTGTCGGTAGTGGGTTTTGTTGCGGAGCATGGCGTAGATGACGTCGCAGCGGCGGCGGGCGAGGCAGATGAGTGCGGCGTTGTGTTTCTTGCCCTCGGCTCTTTTGCGCTGGTAGTAGGCCCTGCTGGTGGGGTCGGAAAGGGCGGCGAAGGCGGCGAGGAAGAAGGCGCGTTTGAGTTTGCGGTTGCCGGTGTGGGCGGGGTGTTCGCCCTTGATGCTGGTGCCGGAGCTGCGGGTGACGGGGGCGATGCCGGCGTAGGCGGCCAAGTGGCCGGAGCTGGCGAAGTTCGAGGCGTCGCCGATCTCGAGCAGGATGCGGGCGGCGGTCCTGACTCCGATGCCGGGCATCGAGGTCAGGACCCCGGCGAGAGGGTGCGCATCGAGTATCTCCTCAACTTCGGTGGCAAGCTGCGCCCGTTGCTGCAGCACAGCTCTCAGGCTGTCCGCCAGTCGCGGGAGCACCGTGTCCGCGGCAGCGGTGCCGGGAACGGTGACGGTTTGCTCGCCGAGCGCGGTCATGATCGCTTCAACGAGCTTGTCGCCCATGCGAGGTGCGTGGACCTTCGCGATCGCGGCGAGTTTGCGGCGCCCGGCCTTCGCGATGCCGGTCGGCCCACCGCAACGCGACAGGATTTCCAGCACCGCCGGATGACTGATACGAGGTCCGATGGTGCGTTCCAGCGCCGGATGGATGCCGGTGAGCAGGCCGCGGATGCGGTTAACCAGGCGTGTGGCTTCGCTGGCCAGGTCGTCGTCGAAGCCGACCAGCACATCGAGCTCGGCCAGAGCCTCGTCGCCGACATCAACCGGGCGCAGCGCGTGAGGCAGCGAGCGAGCGGCGTCGGCGATGATGAACGCGTCCCGGGCGTCGGTTTTTGCCTTGCCGGGGTAGAGATCGGCGATGCGGCGCATCGCCAGACCAGGCAGGTAGGCGACCTGGTGTCCGGTCGCGCGGGCGACCGCGACCGGCAGCGCACCGATCGTGGCGGGCTGATCGACCACCACCAGCAACGGGCCATGCTGGGCGAGCTTGTCGAACAACGCCCGGAGTTTGGGCTCGCTGTTGGGCAGTGGCCCGTCATGCAGCCGCTTTCCCTCGGGGTCGAGACCGACCGCGTGGTGGGCGTCCTTACCGACATCGAGCCCGAGGAACACACCATAACTGCTGGTCATGCACGGTATCTTTCGCTCGTCGCGGGCGGCCGCCGGTCAGGCATCGATGGCCGGCACCCACGTTACGACGAGACCTACCCAGCGGTGGCCGTGTCCCTATCAGCGGTCCTTCGATGCCACCAGGCCCGGCGACACCACCCCCCGGATCATGGACTCGACTGGGGGCATCAGTCATACCGAACCTGGCGACCACAACTCCCTGCTCAGGAGCCACGAAAAAGGTAACGGGGGTGTCCCTATGTGGTTGTCAAGCGGCGGCGGGCGTGTTTTTGGGTTGCGGGGTTCGGTAGTGGGTGTGGTTGCGGAGCATGGCGTAGAGGACGTCGCAGCGGCGGCGGGCGAGGCAGATGAGGGCGGCGTTGTGTTTCTTGCCCTCGGCTCTTTTGCGGTCGTAGTAGGCCCTGCTGGTGGGGTCGTGCAGGGCGGCGAATGCGGCCAGGAAGAACGCCCGTTTGAGCTTGCGGTTGCCGGTTCGGGCGGGGTGTTCGCCCTTGATCGAGCTGCCGGAGGTGCGGGTGACGGGGGCGATGCCGGCGTAGGCGGCCAGGTGGCCGGAGCTTTTGAAGGCGGAGGCGTCGCCGATCTCGAGCAGGATGCGGGCGGCGGTCCTGACTCCGATGCCGGGCATGGAGGTCAGGACCCGGGCAAGAGGGTGCGCATCGAGTATCTCCTCTACCTCGGTGGCGACCTGGCTGCGTTGCTGGAGCACGGTTTTCAGGCTGTCGGCGAGTCGGGGCAGGACGGTGTCGGCGGCGGTGGTGCCCGGGACGGTGACGGTCTGCTCGTCCAGTGCGGTCCAGATGTCGGCGACCAGTTTTTCGCCCATGCGGGGCGCGTGAGTGGTGGCGATGGCGGTGACTTTGCGGCGGCCGGCTGTGCGGATGCCGGTCGGTCCGCCGCAGCGGGACAGGATCTCCAGCACCGCCCGGTGGGTGACGCGAGGCCCGAGAACGCGTTCGAGGGTGGGGTGGATGCCGGTGAGCAGGCCGCGGATGCGGTTGCTCAGCCGGGTGGCTTCACCGGCCAGGTCGTCGTCGAACCCGACCAGCACTTCCAGCTCGGCCAGGGCCTCGTCACCGGGGTCGACCTGGCGCAGGGTGTGGGGCAGGCTGCGGGCGGCGTCGGCGATGATGAACGCGTCCCGGGCGTCGGTCTTGGCGGTGCCCGGGTAGAGATCGGCGATGCGCCGCATGGCCAGGCCGGGCAGGTAGGCCACCTGGTGCCCGGCCGCGCGGGCGACCGCGACCGGCAGCGCACCGATCGTGGCCGGTTGATCGACCACGACCAGCAGCGACCCGTGAACAGCAAGCGTGTCGAACAACGCCTGCAACTTGGCTTCGGTGTTGGGCAGCGGCCCGTCGTGCAGCCGCTTGCCGGTCGGGTCCAGCCCCACGGCGTGATGGTTGCCTTTGCCGACATCCAGACCGAGGAACACGCCATAACTGCTGGTCATGCACAGTGTCTTTCGTCCGTCGCGGGTGGTCACCGGTCAGGGCATCGATGGCCGGCACCCACGTTACGACGAGACCTACCCAGCGGTGGCCGTGTCCCTATTCAGCGGTCCCTCGATGCCACCAGGCCCGGCGACACCACCCCCCGGATCATGACCTCGACTGGGGGCATCAGTCATACCGAACCTGGCGACCACAGCTCCTTGATCAGGAACCACGAAAAAGGTAACGGGGCGGGAGCCCGCCACCAGGTCGAGCAGCTCGTTGATCTCCATGGCCCGCACGTTGACCGTCGAGAGCGCAAGCCTGTCGTGGTCGTGTGTAAGACTTCCGGGCGTGGCGAACCCCGGGTTGGATCAGGCAGCGAAGTTCGAACTGGCACGTCTCATCACCGAGCTGTCGGTGGTGCACGGCAAGGTGACGCTGGCCTCCGGCAAGGAGGCCGACTACTACATCGACCTGCGGCGGGCCACGCTGCACCACGCGGCGGCCCCCCTCATCGGCCGGCTCATGCGGCAGCTCACGGCGGACTGGGACTACGTGGCGGTGGGCGGGCTCACCCTCGGCGCGGACCCGGTCGCGACCGCGATGCTGCACTCGGCGTCGGCGGACGGGAAGGTCCTCGACGCGTTCGTGGTGCGCAAGGCCACGAAGTCGCACGGCATGCAGCGCCGCATCGAGGGCATCGAGGTCGCCGGGCAGCGGGTGCTCGCCGTGGAGGACACCTCGACCACCGGCAGCAGTGTGCTGACCGCCGTCGAGGCGCTCACCGAGGCGGGCGCGACCGTGGTCGGCGTGGCGACGGTCGTCGACCGCGGCACCGGCGCGCGTGAGGCCATCGAGAAGGAAGGCCTCACCTACCGGTATCTGCTGGACCTCGACGACTTGGGTCTGTAGCCGATTCACGCCGCCCCCTAGGGGGAAACCCCGAAGTGATCTCCGGAATTCGAGTCGACATTCCTGCCTTGATCAGGAGTAACCTCGATACCAGGGGAATCGCGGGAAGGGGGCGGCGTGACGATCGCGGGAGTTCTGGCCGACATAACGGTCGGATTACACATTCTGGCCCTGCTTTACATCGGCCTCGGCGGGTTTCTCGCCTGGCGCTGGCCGCGCAGCATTTTCGTGCACGTGTTCTTCGCCATCTGGGGTGTGGCGGTCAACGTCTTCCCGATCCCCTGCCCGCTGACGGCGCTGGAGGACTACTTCCGCGGCCTGCAGGGCCTTGGCCCGCTGCCGGGCGGCTTCAACGCCTACTACCTCTACGACACGGTGTTCCCGCGCTCGATGCTGCCGGTGGTCGCCGTGGTCGCGCTGGCGCTGGTGGTCTTCTCCTACGCGGGCGCGTACCTGCGCTGGAAGCACCGCGAGCACCCGTCGACGCACGCCATGCCGCAGGCCTAGGACACAATCCTCCGTGTGGTCATCCTCCTGATCCTGCTCGGCATCCTGCTCTGCGGCGTGGTCGCCGGGCTGGTCATGCGCCCCCGCGCGCGGGCCACGCAGGACGCCTTCGCCGACGGGGTGCAAGCGCTTGCCGCACGCACCGGGTGGCGGCCCGGCCACGCACCGCTGCCGCCGCTGCAGTCGACGTTCGTGACGATCGACGACGTCCTCGGGTCGAGCAACCACCTCCCGGCGGAGGTGTCGCCGCGGATCACCACCCAGACCGTGTTCTTCACCACCGAGCACATCGCCGCGGTGTTCCCCGGTGAGCTGGCCCAGCAGGACCTCACCACCGCGACCGCGGACCTGCTCGCGGACCTGTCCGGGGCCCGCCGATGAGCGAGGAGACCGGCCCGACCGAGTGGACCGCCCGGGAACCGGTCGGCGTCGGCCCGTGGGAGGGCGAGTGGCCCACCGGTGCGCACTACGACCCCGAGCTGCTGGCCGAAGGCGACCGCCGCAACGTCGTGGACGCCTACCGGTACTGGCGGCGCGAAGCGATCGTCGCCGACATCGACCGGCGACGGCACCCCTTCCACGTCGCCATCGAGAACTTCCAGCACGACCACAACATCGGCACCGTGGTGCGCACCGCGAACGCCTTCGCCGCGGCCGCCGTGCACATCGTCGGGCGGCGGCGCTGGAACCGGCGCGGCGCGATGGTCACCGATCGGTACCAGCACCTCGAACACCACCCGGACGTGCCGTCACTGCTGACCTACGCGCGCGACCGCGGCCTGGCGATCGTCGCCGTGGACAACACCCCCGGCTCGCAGCGCGTGGAAACCGCTGAGCTGCCACGGGAGTGCGTGCTGCTGTTCGGCCAGGAAGGCCCCGGCCTGTCCGCCGAGGCGCACGACGCGGCGGCGGTGGTCGTGTCGATCGCGCAGTTCGGCTCCACGCGCTCGATCAACGCCGGGGTCGCCGCCGGCATCGTGATGCACGCCTGGATCAGGCAGCACGCGGACCTGTCGGCGGCCTGGTAGGCGTCACCTCGACCGGGATCCCGTTCAGCACAGCGGTTCCGGACAGCGCGTCCAGCAGGGTCTCGTCGGCCACCAGGTTGCTGTTCACGCCCGCGTGCGCCGCCGCGACCGCGGTCTGCGTGCCCGGCCCGCCGTGGCCCCAGCCGTGCGGGATGCTGACCACACCCGGCCGGATCTCCTCGGTCACCTCGACCGGCACCTCGATCTTGCCCGCCTTGGAGCTGACCAGCGCCGGCTCCCCGTCGGCCAGTCCGAGCCGCTCCGCGTCGTCCGGGTGGACCTGCACGGTGCACCGGTTCTTGCCGCGCACCAACGGTTCCAGGTTGTGCATCCACGAGTTGTTCGACGACAGCTGCCGCCGCCCGATGAGCACCAGCTCGCCGTCCGGCACGTGCGCGAGTTCCGCGGCCAAGCGCGGCACGTCCGCGGTGATCGCCTCCGGCGCCAGCTCGACCTTCCCGCTCGCCGTCGACAGGATTTCCGGCAGGCGCGGGCGAAGCGGCCCGAGGTCCACGCCGTGCGGGGCGGCTTCGAGGTCCGCCAGGGTCAGGTCGTACGGCCCGGCGCGCAGCATCAGGTCGATCAGCCGCGCCGGCCCGCGCCGGTTCCCCGCGACGGCCGGGTCGAGCCCGGCGCGCTGCGCGATCTGGCCCGCGAGGAACGCGTCCAGCGCCTCGATGTCCGGATCGGGGCCCTGCCCGGTGACGATGCTGGTGAGCCGCAACATGGTCGCCCACTCCGGCGGCAGCTCGCTGGTCAGCGCGGCCGGGGTCCAGTTCGCGACGTTGCGCACGGCCAGCTGGTACAGCGCGACGTCGTAGTGCTCCCGTTCGAGCGGGGTGGGGCCGGGCAGGATGACGTCGGCGTGCCGGGTCGTCTCGTTGCGGTAGATGTCCAGCGACACCATGAAGTCCAGCCGCGCCAGGGCTTCCGCGAGCCGACCGGCGTTCGGGGTGCTCAGGCACGGGTTGCCGCTGACGGTGATCAGCGCGCGGACCTGGCCGTCGCCGGGCGTGAGGATCTCGTCGGCCAGCGTCGCGACCGGCACCTCGCCGAGCACCTCCGGCAGACCGCGCACGCGGGTGCGCCAGCGGCCGTGCCGGAACGGGCGGCGCTTGCCGGGCGCGCTGTTCGCCTGCCCGGCGGCGGCGAGCGGGAACATCACACCGCCGGGGCGGTCCAGGTTGCCGGTGAGGACGTTGAGCACGTCGACCAGCCAGCTGGCGAGGGTGCCGAACGCCTGCGTGGTGGTGCCGATCCGGCCGTACACCGCGGCGGACTCGGCGGCCGCGAGCTCGCGGGCCATCCGGCGGATTTCGCCGGCCGCGATGCCGGTGACCGGCGCGACCGCCTCGGGGGTGAAGTCGCGGGCCAGTTCGCCGACGTCCTCGACGCCCGTCACGTGCTCGGCGAGGCGCCCAAGGCTCACGCTCCCGTCCGCGAACAGCACGTTGACCAGCGCGAACAGCAGGAGCGCGTCGGTGCCCGGGCGGATCGTGTGGTGCTCGTCGGCGACCTGCGCGGTGCGGGTCCGGCGCGGGTCGACCACGACCACCTTGCCGCCGCGCTCGCGGATCGCCTTGAGCCGCCCGCGCATGTCCGGCGCGGTCATCAGGCTGCCGTTGGAGACCAGCGGGTTGGCGCCGAGCACCAGCAGGTGCTGGGTGCGGTCGACGTCCGGCACCGGGATCGTCATGCCGTCGCCGAACAGGTAGCCGCTGGAGTAGTGCTTGGGCAGCTGGTCGACGCTGCCCGCGGTGTAGAAGTTCTTGGTGCCCAGGGCCTTGAAGAAGACGCGGCCGTAGAGCGCGGTCGACAGGTTGTGGACGCTCGGGTTGCCCGCGTACACGGCGACGGCGTCGCGGCCGTGCGCCTCCATGATCGGCAGCAGGCGCGCGTTGATCTCGGCGAACGCCTCGTCCCAGGAGACCGGGACGTGCTTGCCGTCGCGCTTGACGAGCGGGGTGCGCAGGCGGTCAGGGTCGTGGTGCAGCGCGGCCAGCGACGCGCCCTTGGGGCAGATGAAGCCGCGGGAGAAGACGTCCCCGGCGTCCCCGCGCACCTCGGTGACCTGGCTGCCGTCGAAGGTGACCGTCAGGCCGCAGGTGGCCTCGCAGAGCGGACAGGTGACATGCGCCGTTGCCATCCCCTGATCGTCGACGGAACCCAGCGACATGTCGAGGGCCAATCCATGATGGGTTCATGCACAGCGACTGGGCCGCCGCCGCGGAACGGGCGATCGTCACCCGGCACCTGCGCCGGCTCTGGGGACTGCCGGGCACGCTGCTCGCCCGGAGCGGCTGGCCGGCGACCCCCGATCAGCGGCTGCACGTGCACTGGAACTACTGGTGGCAGGCGCACCTCCTGGACTGCCTGACCGACGCGCAACTGCGGGACCCGACGCCGGCGCGCGAGGCCGCGATCGAGCGGTTCGTGTCGTCGATGCGGCTGCGGAACCGGGGCAGCTGGCGCAACGACTACTACGACGACCTGGCGTGGCTGGGCCTCGCGTTGCAGCGCACCGGCCGGGACGTGGGCTTCTTCCTCGGCGAGCTGCGGTCCGGCTGGACGACGGAGGGCGGCGGCGGCATCTGGTGGCGGCGCGGCGACCGGTTCAAGAACGCGCCGTCGAACGGGCCGGCGGCGATCCTGTTCGCCAGGGCCGGTGACGTGGAGCGGGCGCGGGAACTGCTGGACTGGATGGAGAAGACGCTCGTCGACCCGGACACGGGTGTGGTGTGGGACGGACTGCGGGTGGACAGCGGCGACCTCGTGCAGGAGATCTACACCTACTGCCAAGGGGTTTTCCTCGGCGCGTGCCTGGAGATGTCCGAATTGGACCAGGCAGCGCGCACGATCCGGGCGGTGGCCGCGAATTGCGCGCCGGGCGGGGTGCTGCGCGGCCAGGGCGGCGGCGACGGCGGGTTGTTCGCGGGGATCCTGGCGCGGTACCTGGCGCTGGCCGTGCACCGGTTGCCGCCAGGCCCGGAGGCGGACGCGGCGCGCGATCTGGTGCTCGCCTCCGCGGAGGCGGCGTGGACCGGAGCGGCCGACGCCTACGGCGGCCCGCTGTTCAGTCCGGAGTGGAACGAGCCGGCGCCCACCCCGCCCCTGCCGAAGAACCACCCGGCGCGGGACCTCTCGGTGCAGCTGGGCGCCTGGATGCTCCTAGAGGCGGCGGCCACGCTCTAAGGGTGGCAGCGAACGTGGAACTCGCGCCCGAGAACGCAGAACTCGCGTTCGTGAGCGTGGGACTCGCGCGCGGGAACGTGGGACTCGCCGAGCGCTCTAGAGGTGACAGCCGCAGGAGGCGCGGTGCATCAGGCGCGGCGGCAGGCGGACCGTCTCGTGTGGGCGGTCCGGGTCCTTGATCCGGGCCAGCAGCAACCGCACCGCGCGGCGGCCGATCTCCTCGATCGGCTGGGCCATCGTGGTCAGCGGCGGCTCCACCAGGTCCGACCACTCGACGTCGTCGAAGCCGGCCAGCGCCAGGTCCGCGCCGACCCGCAACCCCTGCCTGCGGACCTCGTGCAGCACGCCGACCATCATCGAGTCGTTGGCCACCACCAGCGCCGTCGGCCGGTCCGGCAGCGCGAGCAGTTTCGCGGTCGCCGCCGCGCCGCCCTCGCGCGAGGAGTGCCCGGACACCACCAGCTCCGGGTTCCACGACAACCCGCCGCGCCCGAGGCCGAGCCGGTAGCCCAGCGTCCGCTCCTCGGACGTGGTCAGCCCGGGCATCCCGCTGACGAACCCGATCCGCCGGTGCCCCAGCGAGGCCAGGTGCTCGGTCAGCGCCGACGTCGACTGGATGTTCTCCGACCCGACCTGGTCCACGTCGGTCCGCATGGTCAAGCGGTCGATCAGCACCGTCGGCAGCCCGAGCGACACCAGCTCGCTGATCACGCGACCATCGCCCGCCGCGGGGGTCAGCAGCATCCCCTCGACCCGCCGGGACCGCAGCGTCCGGACCGTCTCCTGCTCGGTCTTCACGGTGTCGTGGGTGTCGGCGAGCAGCACCGTGTACCCGGCCGCGGCGGCTTCGCGTTCGATCGCCTGCATCAGCGCCGCGAAGTACGGGTTGGCGAGCAGTGAGATCGCCACGCCGATCTGCCGCGTGCCGCCGGTGACCAGCGAACGGGCGATCGCGTCGCCGGTGTAGCCGGTCTCCTCGATGGCGCGCAGCACCGCGGCCTTGGTTTCCGGGGCCACCGCGCGGGTCCCGTTCACCACGTGTGAGACGGTGGTGATCGAGACGCCGGCCAGATCGGCGACGTCCTTCTGGGTGGGCCTGGACGGCATCAAAGTTCTCCATCGAGCACGAGCGATCCGCAAGCGTTTGCGCAAACGCTTGCCGGAGTAGTGTAAGCCCTCCTACCGTCCCCGTCGGCAAACGATCAGCCTCGATGGGGAGGGCAGCGTGAGACAGCGGAGTCTCCTGTGCCTCGTCACGGCCGGCTTGCTGGCCGTCAGCGGGTGCACCGTCGAACGCCACTGGGGCGGGAGTTCCGCTCCGGCGGGCAGCGGCCAGGCCAAGGTCGGCCTGGTGACGAAGACCGAAACGAATCCGTACTTCGTGGAGCTGCGCAACGCGGCGAGCGCCGCCGCGCAGGCCCAGGGCGCCGAGTTCATGGCGCTGGCCGGGCAGTTCGACGGCGACAACGACGGACAGGTCCGGGCCATCGAGAACATGGTCCAGCAGGGCGTCACCACCATCCTGATCACCCCGAACTCCTCGACCGGCGTGCTCGCCGCGATCGAGCGGGCGCGGCAGGCCGGGGTCATGGTGATCGCGCTGGACACCGCGACGGACCCGGCCGACGCGGTCGACGCCACCTACGCGACGGACAACGTCGCGGCCGGGCGGCAGCAGGGCGCCTACGTCAAGGCCGCGCTCGCCGGCGCCGCCCCGAAGGTGATCATGATCGACGGCACCGCGGGCAGCACGGTGGACACCTACCGGCACAACGGGTTCCTGGAGGGCATCGGCCTGAAGGACGGCGATCCGGCGATCGTCGGGCGGGACAACGCCAACGGCGACCAGTCCATCGCGCAGCAGAAGATGGAGAACCTGCTCCAGCGCAGCACGGACCTCAACGCCGTCTACACGATGAACGAGCCGACCGCGCGTGGCGCGTACGCCGCATTGCAGGCCCGCGGGCTGCGGATCCTGATGGGCTCGATCGACGGCGGCTGCCAGGGCGTGCAGAACGTGCGCGACGGCCAGTACGCGGCGACGGTCATGCAGTTCCCGCGCAAGATGGCCGAAGAAGGCGTCGCCGCCGCCGTGCGGTACGCGCAGACCGGCCAGAAGCCGAGCGGGTTCATCGACACCGGCTCGGTCGTGATCACCGACCGCCCGATGCCCGGCGTGCCCAGCCAGGACACCACGTGGGGCCTGCAGAACTGCTGGGGGACGAAATGACGGCGTCCACTGTGGAGCGGCGCGAGTCGCTCGGTGAGTTCTTCCTGCGCGCCCCGGCGATCGGGCCCGCGCTCGCGCTGGTGGTCGCTGTCGTCGTGTTCTCGTTGTCCACCAGCACGTTCCTGGAGCTGGACAACCTGTCGCTGGTGGTCGAGCAGTCGCTGGTGGTCGGCACGCTCGCGCTCGGCCAGACGCTGATCATCCTCACCGCGGGCATCGACCTGTCGAACGCGGCGGCGATGGTCCTGGCGACGCTGCTGATGGCGAAACTGCTGGTCGGCGGCGTCCCCGGAGGCCTCGCGCTCATCCTCGGCGTGCTGGTCACGGCCGTGCTGGGCCTGGTCACCGGTTCGCTGGTCACCCGGGTCAAGCTGCCGCCGTTCATCGTCACGCTCGGCTTGTTCACCATGCTCACCGCGGCGGCCAAGCTGGTCGCCGACGGCCAGGCGGTGCCGATCGCGCCCGACTCGCTGCTCGCCTGGCTCGGCACCCGCCGCTACCTGTTCGGCGGTATCCCGGTCACCTACGGCATGACGCTCGCGCTGGTCATGTACCTCGTGCTCTGGTACGCGCTGACCAGGACAGCGTGGGGCAAGCACGTCTACGCCGTCGGCAACGCGCCGGAAGCCGCGCGGCTGAGCGGCATCAAGGTCAACCGGACGATCGTGTCGGTGTACCTGGTGGCCGGGCTGATCTTCGGCATCGCCGCGTGGCAGGCGCTGGGCCGGGTGCCCAACGCCGACCCGAACGCCTACCAGCTCGGCAACCTCGACTCGATCACCGCGGTCGTGCTCGGCGGCACCAGCCTGTTCGGCGGACGCGGGTCGGTGTTCGGGACGATGATGGGTGCGCTGATCGTGACGGTGCTGCGCTCCGGGCTGACCCAGCTCGGCGTCGACTCGCTCTACCAGGACGTCGCCACCGGTGCGCTGGTGATCGCCGCGGTGGCCGTGGACCGGCTGGCCAGGAGGCAGAAATGACCCCGACACTCTCGGCGCGCGGCCTGGTCAAGCGCTTCGGCAGGGTGACCGCGATCGACGGCGCGGACTTCGACCTCGAACCGGGCGAGGTGCTCGCCGTGGTCGGTGACAACGGCGCGGGCAAGTCGAGCCTGATCAAGGCCCTGTCCGGGGCGCTGGTGCCGGACGCGGGCGAGATCTTCGTCGACGGCGAGCCGGTGCACTTCCGCACGCCGCTGGACGCGCGGCGCTGCGGCATCGAGACCGTCTACCAGGACCTGGCGCTGGCGCCGGCGCAGGACATCGCGACCAACATGTTCCTGGGCAGGGAGATCCGCCGCCGTGGCCCGCTCGGTCTGGTCCGCAAGCTGGACACGGCGAAGATGCGCGCCGAGGCCCAGCGGGTGCTCGACGAGCTGGACATCAAGATCAAGTCGATCACCCAGCCCGTCGAGACGCTCTCCGGCGGCCAGCGGCAGGGCGTCGCGGTCGCGCGGGCCGCGGCGTTCGGCACCAAGGCCGTGATCATGGACGAGCCGACCGCCGCGCTCGGGGTCGCCGAGTCGGCGAAGGTGCTGGAGCTGATCGACCGGATCCGGCAGCGCGGCCTGCCGGTCGTGCTGATCAGCCACAACATGCCGCACGTGTTCGAGATCGCGGACCGCATCCACGTGCACCGGCTGGGCAAGCGGGTCGGCGTGGTCTCGCCGAAGACGACCAGCATGAACCAGGTCGTCGGGCTGATCACCGGCGCGCTGCGCGTCGGGGCGGACGGCCAGGTCGAGGAGGTCGAGTCGGCGGTGCGGACGGGGTTGTCGGCGTGACCGTCCTGCTCGCGGGGCTGTGCACGGTCGATCTCGTGCAGCGGGTGGTGGAGCTGCCGTCCCCCGGCGAGAAGGTGCAGTCGCTCGGCGTCGAGGTGGCCGCGGGCGGGCCGGCGACCAACGCCGCCGTCACGGTCGCGGCCCTCGGCGAGGAGGCCGTGCTGGTGACGGCGCTGGGCAGGCACCCGCTCGCCGGGCTGGCCCGCGCCGACCTGGCCGCGCACGGCGTGCGGGTCGTGGACATCGCCCCCGAGCAGGACGAACCCCCCGCGGTGAGCGCCGTCGCGGTGCGTGACCGCGACGGCGAGCGGACCGTCGTCTCGCGCAACGCCGGGTCGAACCCGGGCGCCATGCCGTCCGAACTGCCGGACGGCGTCCGAGCCGTGCTGGTCGACGGGCACCTGCCGCGGCTGGCGCTGGGCGTGGCGCGCTGGGCTCGGGACCGGGGCGTGCCGGTCGTGCTGGACGCGGGCAGCTGGAAACCGGTGCTGGACGACCTGCTGCCGCTGGTCGACATCGCGGCCTGCTCGGCGCGGTTCCGCGCGCCGGGGCCGAGCCTGCGTGAGCGCGGGGTGCCCACGGTGGTCGTGACGAACGGCCCCGGCCCGGTGCGCTGGGAAACGAGCGACGATGCTGGTGAGATCGAGGTGCCGCGGGTGCCCGCGGTGGACACACTGGGCGCGGGGGACGTCTGGCACGGTGCGCTGGTCCACGGCGTCGGGAGGTTCGGGCTGCCGGAACTGATCCGGTTCGCCAACGGAGTGGCCGCGGAGAAGGTGCGGCACGCGGGGCCACGGACGTGGGTCCCGGAGGTAGGGAAGTTGGGAGTGCGATGACGAGTCCGACGTTCGACGAGCTGCTGACCAGGGCGGAGGGCCTGGTGACGCGCGGGAGGCGGTCCATCCTCGGGATCGTGGGCGCGCCCGCGGCAGGCAAGACCACCCTGGCGCGCGGGCTGGCCGACGCGCTCGGCAACCGCGCGGTCGTGGTCGGGATGGACGGGTTCCACCTGGCGCAGGTCGAGCTGCAGCGGCTGGGCCGGACCGACCGCAAAGGCGCGCCGGACACCTTCGACGCCTTCGGTTACGTGAGCCTGCTGCGCCGCATCAAGGAGACCAAGGAGACGGTGTACGCGCCGCTGTTCCGGCGCGAGATCGAGGAGCCGATCGCGGGCGCGGTGTGCGTGCCGCCAGAGGTGCCGCTGGTCATCACCGAGGGCAACTACCTGCTGGTCGACGAGGAGCCGTGGAGCGACGTGCCCGGGCTGCTGGAGGAGATCTGGTTCCTCAAGCCCGACGAGCAGGAGCGGATCGAGCGGCTGGTCAACCGGCACCGCCGCTACGGCCGCACGCTGGTCGAGGCGAAGGGCCGGGCGCTGGGCAGCGACCAGCGCAACGCGGACCTGATCGAGACCACCGCGAGCCGGGCCGACCTGGTGCTGGAGAACCTGCCGCTGCAGAACTTCGTGATATGAGCGGGGTCCTCGTCGTCACCGGGGGCAGCCGGGGCATCGGCGCGGCGGTCGCGACGCTGGGCGCCGCGCGCGGGTACGACGTAGTGATCAACTACGCGAGCGACACGGCGGCGGCCGAGGAGGTCGCCGCCCGGGTTCGCGCCGCGGACCGGAAGGCGCTGGCCGTCCGCGGCGACGTGGCGTCCGAGGAGGACGTGATCGCGTTGTTCGACGCGGCGGCCGGGCTGGGGCCGGTCACCGCGGTGGTGAACAACGCGGCGATCACCGGCAACACGCCGGGGCGGCTGGACTCCCAAGACGTGGCGACGGTGCGGCGAGTGCTGGACGTCAACGTGACCGGGGTGTTCCTGTGCTGCCGGGAAGCGGTGCGCCGGATGTCGACGCGGTACGGCGGGTCCGGTGGCGCAGTGGTCAACATTTCGTCCACAGCCGCGCGCACCGGTTCGCCCGGCGAGTGGACGCACTACGCGGCGACGAAGGCGGCGGTCGAGACGCTGACCTGGGGACTGGCGCAGGAGGTGGCCGGCGAGGGGGTGCGGGTCAACGCCGTGGCGCCCGGCCTGGTGGACACCGGCCTGCACGCGGCGGCCGGGCTGCCGGACCGGGTGGAGCGGCTGGCGCCGACGATCCCGCTCGCGCGCCCCGGCCGGCCGGAGGAGATCGCCGAGGCGGTCCTGTGGATGCTTTCGCCCGCCGCGTCCTACGCGGTGGGCGCGATCCTGCCGGTCGGCGGCGGCCGCTGACGCTGTCCACAGCCTGTGGATGAAAGTTCGAGTTGTCCACAGGTACACCCGTGGAAACCGGGAACCCGAACGGGACGTTGTCATTCCTGAGGGGGCTCGATCGGGTGAGAAGGGACTGCATGTCGAAGCTGACCGGAGTGCACCACTTGGCGCTCACGGTGACCGACGTCGACCGGAGTGTGCCCTGGTACGAGCGCGTGCTCGACCTGCGGGAGACCGGGCGGCGGGAGGATCCGGAGACCGGCCTGCGCAAGGTGCTGCTCCAGGCCCCCGGCGACGCGTTCTCGGTGGTCCTGCTGCAGCACCCGGACACCGAGCGCGGCCCGTTCGACGAGCGCCGGACCGGGCTGGACCACGTCGCGTTCACGGTGCCGACCTTCGCCGAGCTCAAGCAGTGGGAGCAGCGGCTCGCGGACTACGGGGTCGAGTACAGCCCCGCCAAGCAGTCGCGCACGCTGCCCGGCTCCGCGGTCATCGTGTTCCGCGACCCGGACGGGATCCAGCTGGAGGTGTGGGCCGGCATCGACTCCTGAGGCCCGGCGCTGTTGATCTGCGCGGTCGACCGCGAGAACCTGGTTCCACCACGCGACCGCGGTGGAAGCGCCAGCCCCCGGAGGACCGATGACGGACCGGATCTTCGACGCACTCGCCGACGCCGCCGCGGACCCGGCCGCCATCGGCTGGCTGTCCGGTGGCCGCGAGATCGGGTTCGCCGAGGTGGACCGGCTGTCCGACCGGTTCGCGGCCGGCCTGCTGCGGCACGGGATCCGGCACGGCGACCGGATCGCCGTCCTCGGCCCCACCGCGCCGGAATGGCTCGTGGTCTACTTCGCCGCGGCCAAGATCGGCGCGGTCGTGGTGGGCCTGAGCGTGCGCTACCGGGAGAACGAACTCGCCCACATGCTGCGTGACTCCGGAGCGCGCCTGGTGGTCACCGTGCCGTCGCACGACGGTATCGACTTCCCCGCGCTGCTCGCCGGCCTCGTCGAGACCGTGGTGACCTTCGGCGGCGACGGCCTGACCTTCGACGACCTCCTGGTCGACGGGCCGACGGCGGAGGCAGGGGCAGCGGTCACCCCGGACGACCCGGTGATGATCATCTACACCTCGGGCACCACCGGCACGCCCAAGGGCGCCGTCCTCACCCACCGCGGCCAGCTCGCGGCGGCTCGCTCGCAGGCCAGGCACATGCGCATGACCGAGCACGACGTCCTGCCGGTCGCCGTGCCGCTCAACCACGTCAGCGGGATCACCTGTTGCGTGCTGGCCGCACTCGTCGCACGGGCGCGCGCGGTCCTGCTGCCCGCCTTCGACCCCCGCGAGATCGCCGGTCTCTTCGCCACCGCGGGCCTCACCCTGTGGGTCGGGGTGCCCACGATGCACACGCTGCTGCTCAACCGTCCGGAGCTGGACGCGGTGGACACCTCGGCGGTGCGGCTGGTCGTCACCGGCGGCGCGAACGCCGAGCCCGCCCTGCTGGAGCGCCTGCACGCCCGGTTCCCGCGCGCGAGGGTGATGAACCTCTACGGGCTGAGCGAGACCGCGGGCGCCGTGTTGATGACGGCGTGGGACGACGACTTCGACACGACCGCGACCACGGTCGGCCACCCGCTGCCGGACGTCGAGATCAGGGTGGACGCCGCCGCGGACGGGACGGGTGAGCTGCTCGTGCGGTCGCCTTCGCTGATGGCCGGCTACCACGGCCGCCCGCGGGAGACGGCCGAGGCCTTCGCCGACGGCTGGCTGCGCACCGGCGACCTCGCGACCGTGACGGACACCGGCGCGGTGCGGCTGCGTGGGCGGGCCAAGGAGATGTTCGTGCAGGGCGGGTTCAACGTGTACCCGGTGGAGGTCGAGAACGTGCTCACCGCGCATCCGGACGTCGTGCTGGCCGCCGGGATCGGGGTGCCCGACCCGGTGCTCGGCGAGATCGGCCGCTACTACGTGGTGCTCGCGCCAGGGGCCACCGCGACCGCCGACGACCTGAAGTCGTTCTGCGCCGGGAAGATCGCCGACTACAAGGTGCCGAAGGAGATCGTCGTGCGGGACAGCCTGCCGCTCACCCCCGCGGGGAAGATCCAGAAGAGCCGCCTGCGCGACTAGCGCACGCCTCGGGGCTCACGGGCCGGTCCGGGAATGCGCCGCGGGCCTTGGCCAGGTCGATCTGCTCCTGGCCGCGCTCGGTCATCAGGCCCTGCTCGATCATGCGAGCGGCTCGCTCCTGGTTCACCCGGCTCCAGTTGCTGCCCGGCCGCCGCGGGGTGAAGCGCAGCCGGAAGCTGGTCGCGTCGTGCTTGCGGGCGTGGCTGTCGATCCAGCCGAAGCACAGCGCCTGCTCGATCGCCTCGCCGTAGCCGACGCTCGGCACCGGGCTGTCCTTGTGCTGGATGACCAGCCAGATCTCCCGCTCGGTGCCGCTGTGCGCGGCCAGCCAGTCCCGCCACTCCGCCGCGGTGCGCGCGCTGTACGTGGTCATCGCAGCATGTCCAGGTAGTGCTGGTTGAACATCACGCCGAGCACGTTGCCGAACGGGTCGACCACCGACGCCGTGACGAAGCCCGGCCCGCGTTCGATGGGCTTCTCGTGCTCGGTGGCGCCGAGGTCGAGCAGCCGCCGGAAGGCGCCCTCGACGTCGTCCACGTGCCAGTACACGATCGCGCCGTTCGCGCCCGGCTTCTCCGGCGCGTAGCGGCTGTCCTTGATGCCGAGTTCGTGCTGGTGGTCGCCGATGCGGAATTCGAGGTAGGCAGGCGGTCCGTCCAGCGGGCGGCGGAAGTACGGCTCGGCGCCGAGCACTTCGCTGTACCAGCGGGCGGCGGCCTCGACGTCGTCGGCGTAGTAGGTGACGGTGGTGAGTCCTCGCAACATTTTTCGGTCCTTTCTCCGGTGACAGGACCATGCTCGCGCCTAAAGTGCTCACCAACTGAGCACTTTCCGGAGAGGATTTCGTGCGAGCCGACCGGTTGATTTCCGCGGTGCTGCTGATGCAGGCCCGCGGCCGGGTCACGGCCGCCGAACTGGCCGCCGAACTGGAAGTGTCGGTGGCGACCGCGCGACGTGATCTGGAGGCGTTGTCCACAGCCGGGATCCCGGTTTATCCACAACCGGGCCGCGGCGGCGGGTGGTCGCTGGTCGGGGGCGCGCGGACGGACCTGAGCGGGTTGTCGGCGGCCGAGGCGCGGGCGTTGTTCCTGCTCGCCGGGCCGGTGGCGGAGTCGGACGAGGCGAAGGCGGCGTTGCGCAAGCTGGTTCGTGCGCTGCCGGGACCGTTCCGGGCGGACGCGGAGGCCGCGGCGAGCGCGACGATGATCGACCCGGCCCGCTGGGGCGAGCGCGACAAGACCCGCCCGGAGCTGGTGGACCGCCTGCAGGCTGCGGTGATCGGGCGGCGGAAGGTGCGGCTGGCGTACGCGAACTCGAAGCGGGAGCGGTCGGAGCGGCTGGTCGACCCGTGGGGCCTGGTCGACAAGGACGAGGTCTGGTACCTGGTGGCCGGCACCGAGCGGGGCAGGCGGACCTTCCGGGTGGACCGGATCCTGGCCGCCGAGGCGACGGACGAACCGGCCGGGCGGCCGGACGACTTCACGCTGGCGCAGGCGTGGGACGAGGTGGTCGCCGAGGTGGAGCGGCGCCGGTCCCGCACCTGGGCGACGGTGCTCGTGGAGTCGCGGTTCGCGGATGTGCTGCGGGACCAGTTCGGGCGCCACAGCGAGGTCGTCGCGGAGGAGGACGGCCGCAGCCGGGTCCGCCTTGCCGCGCCGACGCCGCTGGACATCGCCCGCCACCTGGCCGGCTGGGGCGCGCTGATCGAGGTGCTGGACCCCGAGCCGGTCCGCGCGGAACTGGCCCGGATCGGCGCCGAACTGACGGCGCGGTACGGCTAGCTGAAGCTAGGCCGCCGCGGGGTACTCGTTCTCCGGGTCTTCCTCGACCGGGCGGCGCATCTCCTGCCGGTACCGCACGAAGCCGTACCCCGTGCCGACCACGAAGAACGCGACCGACAGCCACACCAGCACGGTCTTGACCCACGGGATCGCGTCCAGCAGGCCGGCGCCGTAGTAGCCGATCAGCACCAGCGTCGGTACCCAGAACACGCCGCCGATCGTGGTGGCGAGCATGAACCGCCGCGGGTCCATCCGGGCGGCGCCCGCGATGAGCGGCGCCAGCGTGCGGATCCACGGGATCCACCTGGCCGCCACGATCGCGAAGAAGCCCTTGCGGTCGAGGAACTCGCGCGCCCGTTCGAGGTTGTGCCGGTTCAGCACCTTGCCCCCGCGTCTGGCGATGAACCTGACGCCGGTCTGCTGCCCGATGTAGTAGCCGACCTGGTTGCCGACCACCGCGACGACGAGCGCGGCCCCGGACAGCAGCCAGGCGCTCGCGTGCGCCCCGTGCGAGGCGAGCACGACCCCGGCCGCGAACAGCAGCGAGTCCCCGGGCAGGAACAGCCCGATGATGAGCGCGCACTCGATGAACACGAAGCTGAGCACGATGACCCAGACCAGCAGCGGGCCGGCTGTGTTCAACCAGCCGACGCCGACGGCTTCGGACGCGGCGAAGTCGAAAGTCACCCGGAAAGCGTACGTGCCGCACGCAACCAACGGTCGACGGATCCGCGGAAAACAGGTGATCGTTACGGAACGCGGTCGCACACCGAACAGGGTGTGCGACCGCGGATCCGCTCACATTTGCGGCAGCGACTCGCCCTGAACAGCCTCGATGTCGAGTTCGATCTTGATGTTCGACCCGATCGCGGCGACGCCGGCACGCACCATCGCGTTGTAATTGATCGCGAAATCGTTCCGGTGCAGTTGCGTTTCCGCGTGGAACGCGACCCGCACCCCGCCCCACGGATCCGGCCCGTAACCGCCGTAGGTCAGGTCCAGCTCGATCGGCTTGCGCTCGCCGTGCAGCGTCAGCTCCCCGGCCAGCGTCCACGTGTCGGCGCCGCGCTGCCGCAACCCGGTGCTGACGAACCCGATCACCGGGTAGGACTCGACGTCCAGGAACTCCGGCGACCGCAGGTGGTCGTCGCGCATCTTGATGCCGGTGTCGATGCTCGCGGCCTTGATCTCGGCCTCGACCCGCGACTGCTCGGCGGGGCGGCCGATCTCGATGCGGCCGCTGATGTCGGAGAACCGCGCCTTGATGCTGGCGATGCCAAGGTGCCGCGCGGTGGCGACAGCGCTGGAGTGCACCGGGTCGATCGTCCACGGCCCGGCGGGCGGCAGCTCGACCGCGCCCGCCACCGGCGTCACCACCAGGTCGCCGAGCGAGCCAGACCCGTCCGATCCGATCTGCGCGGTCCGCGCCACCGGGGCGTACCCGGCGGCGGTGAGGACCGCGGTGTAGACGCCCGCGGGCAGCGGTGGGGTGACCACCGCTCCCGTCTCGTCGGCGACGGCACGAGCGACCTGCTGGCCGCTCATGTCCGTCACGGTCAGCACCGCGTTCGCCACCGCCCAGCCCTCGGCCGTGCGGATCTGCGCGCGCAATCCGCTCATGAGTGCTCCACCCCGTTGTTCGCCGGGTCGCCGAGCTGGTCGAGGACCTGCTCGTAACCCAGCCGGACGTCGTGCTGGATGTCGCCGCCGCCGGGCAGGCTGACCTGGCTCGTCGCGGGCGGGTACCCGCTGGCGACCACGGTGTAGTCGCCCTCCGGCAGGTCGCTGACGACGTACTCGCCGTTCTCGTCGGTCCGCGCGACCGCGGCGACGTTGCCCTCGGCGTCCAGCACCGTGATCCGCGCGTCCGGCACCGGGCGGCCGCCGTCGGTGCGGGCGGTCCCGGCCAGCAGTACGGCGGGCGCGATCTCCACGTCCTGCTGCAGCACACCGCTCTCCGGCACGGTGATCAGCGACGCCACCGGGCGCATCCGGTCGGCGCTGGCGACCAGCGTGTAGGTGCCGGAGCCGACGCCGCGGAAGACGTAGCCGCCCTGGGCGTCGCTGATCGCGGCCCCGGTGACCTCACCACGCGAGTCGGTCAGCGTCACGGTGGCGCCGGCCAGCGGGGAACCCTTGCCCGCCACCCGGACCACACCGCTCAGCTCGCCCGACCCGATGAGCGTGAGGTCGAGCCGCGCGGGACCGTCCGCGACGACCACGCTGGCCGCCTGCGGCTGGTGCCCGGTCGCCGACACGATCAGCACGTAGGTGCCGCCGCCCGGCGCGGCGATGCGGTACCCGCCGTCATCGCCCGCGGTCGCCCGCGAGACCTGCCGGCCCCGCTGGTCGATCAGGGTCAGCGCGGCGCCGCCGACGGGGGTGCCGTCCTGGCGCCGGATGGTGCCGGTGACCGGCTGCCCGCCGGTGCCGAGGGCCTGGTCCGCCCCGGCGCTCGCGACCGCGTTCGTGATCGGCGCGGTCTGGGCGGCGAGCTGGTACTCGCCGTGTCCGTTGTCGCTCAACGCATGCCTCCCACCGACTAGCACGGGTTCGCGGTCCTCGTCGAACGCGGCGTCCGCGTCCGCCCAGGTGTCCGCTTCCGCTTCCGCCTTCGCCTTGTCGTCCGGCAGCAGCGCCTCGCCGCCCTCGACCGGCGGCGCGGGCGTGGCCGGGCCACCGGCCAGCGGGATCTCCCTCATGAACGCCAGCACGATCGCGGCGAGCAGGGCGACCCCGGCGGCGACGTAGAAGACGCCGTGCATCGAGTTGGTGAACCCGGTCAGGATCGGGACCTTCACCGCGTCCGGCAGGTTGTGCAGGCCGCTGGTGTCCGCCTGCAGCGCGCTCAGCTGGTTCTGGTCGAAGCCCGCGGGCAGGTTGCCGCCGAAGGCGTCGGCGATCTTGCCCGGCAGCAGGTTGAACAGGATGGTCAGGAAGACCGCGACACCCAGGGTGCCGCCCATCTGCCGGAAGAACGTCGCCGACGCGGTCGACACGCCCATGTCGCGGCGCGGGCCCGCGTTCTGCGCGGCGATGATCAGCGTCTGCATGCAGCCACCGAGGCCGAGACCGATCAGCAGCGCGACGACCAGCGGCTGCCACAGCGGGCTGTCGTAGTGCACCTGCGCGTACAGCACCGCGCCCGCGGCGATCAGGACCGTGCCGACCACCGGCAGGATCTTGTAGCGCCCGGTCTTCGCGGTGATGCGGCCGGAGATCTGCGAACCGGTCATGATGCCCAGCACCAGCGGCAGCATCAGCAGACCCGCCTCGGTCGGCGAGTAGCCGCGCACGACCTGGAAGTACAGCGGGATCATGCTCAGCGCGCCGAACATGCCGAGGCCGACGAGCGTGCCGCCGCCGATCGCGACGCTGAACGTCGAGTTGCGGAACAGCCGCAGCGGGATCAGCGCCTCGTCCTTCATCACGTACTCGACGAAGAGGAAGAGGACGATGCCGAACGCCGCGACGGCGTAGCAGATCACCGACGTGGTCGAGCCCCAGCCCCAGGTGCGGCCCTGCTCGGCGACCAGCAGCAGCGGCACCACGGCGATGGCCAGCGAGACGGCGCCGAACCAGTCGATGCGGTGGTCCTGCCGCTGGTGCGGCACGTTCAGCACCCTGGCGACGACCGCCAGCGCCACGACGCCGATCGGGACGTTGATCAGGAAGATCCAGCGCCACCCGTCGAGGCCGGCCAGGTTGTCGAAGCCGGAGAACAGGCCGCCCAGCACCGGACCGAGCACGGTCGCGCTGCCGAAGACCATCATGAAGTAGCCCTGGTACTTGACCCGCTCGCGGGCAGGCACCACGTCACCGATGATCGTCATGGCCAGCGACATCAGGCCACCGGCGCCGAGGCCCTGGAACGCCCGGAACGCGGCCAGCTCGTACATCGAGGTGGCGAACGTGCAGGCGGCCGAGCCGATCACGAACAACGCGATCGCGGTCAGGTAGAACGGCTTGCGGCCGTAGATGTCGGACAGCTTGCCGTACAGCGGGGTCGCGATGGTCGCGGTGATCAGGTACGCCGTGGTCGCCCACGCCTGCTCGTCGAAGCCGTGCAGGTCGTTGGCGATCTTGACGATCGCGACGCTGACGATGTTCTGGTCCAGCGCCGCGAGGAACATCCCCAGCAGGAGTCCACTGAGGATGGTCAGGATCTGTTTGTGCGTCAGGCGCGGACCCTCGTCCGCGACGGCGCCCGCGACGGGCGCCGGTTGTTCTCTTGTGGAGCGTGTCATGCGCTTTCCCCCTTGCTGCGCGCCGAGATCTGGTCGGCGAGTTGTGGAGCGTGAGCTTCGATCCCCGTGTTGAGCCGGTCGAGGAGCCTGTTCAGGACGCGGCGCTCCTCCTCCGGCCACTCGGCGAGCACCTCGGCCAGCCACCGGTTGCGTTGCCTTCGGTTCTCCTCGAACACGCGCAGCCCCTCGCTGGTCGGCGCGAGCAGGCAGGCCCGTCCGTCCTCGGGGTCGGCGAGGCGCTCGACCAGGCCGTGCTGCACCAGCGAGCTGCTCTGCCTGCTGATCGTCGAGATCTCGGCGTGCAGCGCCTCGGCGAGCTTGCTCGTGCGCTGCGGCCCGTCGTGGACGAGCTGGAACAGGATCGCGTAGGCGGCGCGTTCGATCCCGTCCGGTCCGAGCTTCGCGACCTGCGACTTCGCCTTGGTGAGGAGCCGCATGAACCGGACGAGCTGCACGCCGAGCTCGTCGGCGATGTCGAGCTCGGTGTCCGTGAAGGCCGCTTCCTCTACGGGAGATGGCATGGCCGATCACTCTCTTCGTACGGGATGTCTTATTTGACCGAAGCAACTAGTTGCTCGTGTCAAGGATGCACCCGGGATAGTTGGTTGCGCCACTCAAATAACCCGTCTGTGGTCGACAACACTTTAGTTGCCACAGACAACTGATTTTCCGTGGTCGATCACTGCGGAAAATTTTTTCCGCACTGCGGACGTGATGGGCACTACCATAGATGCATGAGCACCGACGCTTTGCTGACGAAACTGCGCGCCGAGCTGGGCAAGGACGCTGTTCTGACCGATGCGGACGTCACCGGGAGCTACTCCCGCGACATGATGCCGCTGGCCCCCTCGGGCCGGCCGTTGGCGGTGGTGCTGCCCTCGGACGTCGAAGGCGTGCAGGCGGTCGTCCGGGCGTGCGCCGAGGCGAAGGTGCCGATCGTGCCGCGCGGCGCGGGCAGCGGGTTGTCGGGCGCCGCGAACGCGATCGACGGGTGCGTCGTGCTCGTGATGACCAAGCTGGACCAGATCGTCGAGATCGACGCGGGCAACCGGCTCGCCGTGGTCCAGCCGGGTGTGGTCAACCTCGACTTCCGCAACGCCGTGGAGAAGCACGGGCTGTTCTACCCGCCGGACCCGTCCAGCTACGACTGGTGCACGATCGGCGGCAATCTGTCCACCAACGCGGGCGGGCTGTGCTGCGTGAAGTACGGCGTGACCACCGACTCGGTGCTGGGCCTGGAGGTCGTGCTCGCCGACGGGTCGCTGCTGAAGACCGGTCGCCGCACCGTGAAGGGCGTGGCGGGCTACGACCTGGCGCGGCTGTTTGTCGGCAGCGAGGGCACGCTCGGGGTGATCACGCAGGCCACGGTCGCGCTGAAGCCGTTGCCGCAGGCGCCGGGCACGCTCGTCGCCGGGTTCGACACGACCGAGGCGGCCGGGACGGCGGTGGCGCGGACCGTGCGCGAGGGCCTGGTGCCGTCGCTGATGGAGATCATGGACGCCAGTTCGATCAAGGCGGCCGAGACGTATCTGAAGACCGACTTGGGCGCCGGTTCCGACTGCCAGGCGCTGCTGCTGTGCCAGTCCGACGCGGGCGGCGAGGTGGCGCGGCGCGAGCTGGCCGCGCTGGAGCAGATCTGCAACGACTGCGGCGCGACGATGACGTACGCGACGGACGACCTCGAAGAGGGCCGGATGCTGATGCAGGCGCGGCGGGTGGTGCTGACCGCGCTGGAGCAGTACGGCGTGTGGCTGACCGACGACGTGTCCGTGCCGCGGACGCGGATCGCCGAGCTGATCGCGGGCTGCCAGCGGATCAGCGAGGAGGTCGGGTTGCGCATCGCCGTGGTCGGGCACGCCGGCGACGGCAACATGCACCCGACGATCGTGTACCAGCCCGACGACGAGGACGAGTTCGCCAGGGCGCGGCGCGCGTTCGACGAGATCCTCGACGTGGGGCTGAAGCTGGGCGGCACGGTGACCGGCGAGCACGGCGTTGGCAAGATCAAGAAGGAGTGGCTGGAGCGCGAGATCGGCCCGGTGGGCATGCGCGTGCACCGGCAGATCAAGCAGGCGCTGGACCCGGAGAACCTCTTCAACCCGGGCTCGATGTTCTCGATGACCTGACGCTGCCAATCCGCGCTGGTGTACTACGTCTTCGTAGTACACCAGTCCCATGACTCGGGTGTCAGTTCGCGAGCTCAACCAGAACACCGCAGGGGTCCTGGCTCGCGTGAAGAACGGCGAAGAAGTCGAGATCACCGAACGCGGCGCAGTGGTCGCCCGCTTGGTCCCGGCGCAGCCGGGTCCCCTCTCGGCGCTGCTCGCCACCGGCAAGCTGCGGCCGGCCACCTTGACCGGCCCGGTACCCCGGCCCACCGGGCCGGTCAGGACCGACCACGAAGCGGGCGACCTGGTCCGTCGTCTCCGGGACGACGAACCCCGGTCGATGGGACTACCGGCGATCGCGCCCGCCTGAGACGTGAGAAGGCCGCCGCACCGGAGCGGGTGCGGCGGCCTTCTTGTGTCTGCGTCAGCGCTCGATGCGCGGGATCTGCTGCGTGACCTCGGCGTCGGACTCGGCAGGGCCCGCGGCGGCCGCCAGCTTCTTCTCGCGGCGGGCCTTCGCCCACTCGATGACGATCGGCACCACCGAGACCAGCACGATCAGGATGAAGATGGCCTCGATGTTGTTCTTGATGAACGAGATGTTGCCGAGCAGGTGCCCCAGCGCCGTGATGCCACCGGCCCACAGGATGCCGCCGATCACCGTGTAGGTGAAGTACTTCTTGGGGTCCATGCGGCCGATGCCGGCGATCCAGGTGATGAACGTCCGGACGAACGGCACGAACCGGGCCAGCACGACCGCCTTCGGGCCGTGCTTCTCCAGGAACGCGTGCGTCTTGTCGACGTACTCCTGCTTGAAGAACCTCGAGTCCGGGCGCCGGAACAGCGCTGGGCCCGCCTTCCAGCCGATCGCGTAACCGAGGACGTTGCCGAGCAGCGCCGCGACCGTCACCAGGGTGCAGACCAGCCACAGCGGCGCCTGGATCGAGCCCTGCGCGACGAACAGGCCTGCGGTGAACAGCAGCGAGTCACCGGGGAGCACGGGGAAGATGCTGCTCTCGATGAAGATGATCAGGCACAGCCCGAGGATCACGTACGCGCCGAACTCGGTCAGCAGGTACTCCGGGTTGAACCACTTCGGCATGAGAGCGAGCGTGGTCGCGGTCTCGGCGAGAATCACAGCACAAAACGGTACAGGGTGACCCTGTGTGCAGTATGTGGGCTCACAGGAGAGTGATGAGACCGATGACCGCGCCGGTCGCGAGACCGAGGAGCGCGGCGAGGCCGAGGACCCAGTAGGCGGGCAGGTGGCGGACCGGGGGAACGTTCCGGCGCGGCGCCTGCGGGGCGGGTCGCTTGGCCGGGTTTTCCAGTGCGGCGCGCTCGCGTTCCAGCGAGCTGGCGTCCGCGCCGGACAGCAGGCCGAACTGCGGCCACCCGCCCGAGGGCGGGCCGGGGTGCGGCGCGCTGCGGGCCTGCGCCTGCAGCGCCTCGGCCAGCAGCCGTTCCGGGTCCTTCGGCTCGCTCACCCTGCACAGCGTAATCAACCGCACGGCACGATGGGCACATGCGTGAACTCGTCTACGTCTCGGAGGCGAAGCTCCGGCAGCTGCTTCCCGACCTGCCGAAGCGTGCCCGCGGCCTGCGGGACGTGGAGGCCGAGGTGACCACTCCGGTCGGCGGACTCAAGGTCGGCAAGGCGGCGCGTGAGGCCGAGCCGGGGCTCGCGGGCGCGGTCGCGCGGCTGGAGGCCTCGGAGCGGGCCCCGAAGTGGTTCGCCGACCCGGACGTGCGGCCCGGGCAGTGGGTGCACTTCGAGGCGCCGATGAGCTACGGCGTGGTGGTCAGCGCGGCGACCTTCTTGGACGTCGGCGAGCCTGTCGACGGCTACCCCTCCGGCGGGCAGCTGCGCCTGCTGCTGCACGGCTCGAGCGCCCACCTGCTCGGGGCCGGGCACCCGGAGCACCGGACCGGGCGGGACGTGACGTTCTCGCTGTGGCTGCACTTCACCCATGCGCTGCGCGAAGCGAACGTCGAGAACGGCCGGAGCGACCTCGACGACAACCAGCTGTTCCACGGGTGGCTGAAGCGGGTCCTGCGGTGGCTGGACCAGGAGTTCCAGCCGCGCTACACCGCCGCCTGGGTCGCCGGCTACGCGCGCGTCACCGCGCGGATCCCCACGCCGTCGGGCACGGTGCTGGCCGCGACGCCGCTCTACGTGGAGCACGTCGAGCCGCCCGCCTGATCAGGCGATCCAGGCGCCCTGCCGCAGCACCCGCTTGGGCCGGAGGTCGGCGTCCAGCACCACCAGGTCGGCGGCGAGCCCGGTGCGCAGCGACCCGAGCCGGTCGGCGAGGCCCAGCAGTTCGGCCGGGCGTCCCGAGGTCGCGCGGACCGCGTCGGGGATGGCCAGGCCGGCGCCCTTGACCAGGTTGCGGAACGCCGCGTCCATGGTCAGCGTGCTGCCGGCCAGGGAACCGGTGTCGGCGAGCGTCGCCACGCCGTCCCGGACGTCGACCTCCAGACGGCCAAGGTGGTAGCGGCCGTCCGCGGCGTCGGTGGCCGACATGGCGTCCGTGATGAGGATCGTGCGGCCGCGGCCGGCGTACCGGGCGGCCATCCGCAGCACGGTGGGGTGCACGTGGACCAGGTCGCAGATCAGCTCGACCGTGACGCGCTCGTCGTCGAGCAGGACGCCGATCGGGCCGGGCTCGCGGTGGTGCAGCGGGCGCATGCCGTTGAACAGGTGCGTCGCGACGGTCGCACCGGCGTCGATGGCCGGGCGGATCTGCTCCTCGGTGCCGTCGGTGTGCCCGATCGCGGCGATCACGCCGGACTCGGCCAGCTGGCGGACCGCGCGGACACCGCCGTTCAGCTCCGGCGCCAGCGTCACCATGCGGACCGCGCCGTGACCGGCCCGCAGCAGGGCGTCGACGGTCGCCGCGTCGGGTTCGCGCAGCACCGCCGGGTCGTGGGCGCCGCAACGGGCGGACGCGATGAACGGGCCCTCCAGGTGGATGCCGGCCAGCTCGCCGTCCTCGACGAGCTCCCGCAGCACGGCCATCTGGTCCACCAGCGTGCGCACCGGATCGGACACCAGGCTCGCGAGCATCGTGGTGGTGCCGTGCCTGCGGTGGGCCTTGATCGCGGTGACGATCTCCTTCGCGTCGCCGCTGGAGAACGATCCGCCCCCGCCGCCGTGGCAGTGCGCGTCGACGAAACCGGGCACCACGTAGCACCCGCCGACGTCCACCTGGTCACCCGGCGGTGGCGTCCCGGTGCCGATGCCCGCGATCGCCCCGCCGGAGACCGCGAGCCAGCCGTCGTCCACCAGTCCTTCGGGGAGGGCGAGCCTGCCACCCGTCAGCACGAAACCCGTCACAGGCTCCAGCATATTGGTCTAAACCAGCTTAGGCACTCATGGCCTTCTGGAGAGCCTCCAGGGCCCGGCTCGCCGTGGACTTCACGGTGCCCTTCGAAATGCCCGCGACCTCGGAGATCTCCGCTTCGGAGAGCCCGCCGTAGTAGCGCAGGACGAGCACCTCGCGTTGCCGCGGCGGCAGCTTCGACAGCGCGTTCACCACCGACTGGTGTTCGCTGGACAGCATCGCCAGGCTCTCCGCGGAGCGGGCGTTGACCACGTGCGGCGGCACGTACTCGCGCGCGGTCTTGCGGCGGCGCAGCACGCTGCGCGAGCCGTTGACGACCGCTGTGCGCAGGTAGGCGACCGCGGACGCGGCGTCGCGCAGCTTGCCCCAGTTGCGGTAGAGCCCGGTGAACGCCTCCTGCACGACGTCCTCGGCCGTGGCCGGTTCGTCGACGAGCAGGATCGCGAGCCGGACCAGCCGCATCCGGTGGATCTTGTACAGATCCTCCAGCGTCAGCGGGCCCGCCGGCTGGGCCGGCGCGACCCCGTCCATGGTGCGCAAGTGCCCGAGCGTGCGTTCGACGCTGCGCTCCGCGCTGCCGTCCGGCATGTACTCCCGCCTGTCCTCGGCCTGACCGTTGTCCACGTGCTGTACACGCGGGAACCAGCGTATCGGTTGATTCACTTCACCCGGTAGCGTGCGGAGCAGGTACTCAGACGGAGGTGCGCATGGCCTGGTTCCTGGTGCAGACGGTTTACGACCAGGGGAAGTACGCGGAGGTCCGGCCCCGGCACCGCGAGTACCTCGCGAAGCTCGCGGCCGAGGGCACGGTCGCGGTGGCCGGCCCGTTCGCCGACGACTCGGGTGGCGTGTTCCTGATCCAGGCCGAGGACGCCGACTCACTCCAGGCCGTCCTCGACGCCGATCCGTACGTCGTCGAGGGCGCCCTGGAGAGCTTCACGGTGCGGGAGTTCAAGCCGACGCTGGGCGCCTGGGTTCAGTAGACGCCGCCGAGCTTGGTGTGGTCCCAGCTGACGACCTTCGTCGGCGTGAACACCAGCCCGACGCGCTTGGCCGCCTGTGCGGCGACCACCTCGGCGGCGAGCGAGCCGCCGCCGTAGCGCTCCGCCATGGCCGAGCCGATCTCCGCCACGGACGGGGTGTCCTCGACGATCTCGACGTCGGCCTCGAACTGGACGCCGCGCAGCTTGTCGTAGGTGTCGCCGGTCTCGACGAGCACGGTGGCCTGCGGCAGCCGCTGCAGGTTCGCGACCTTCTGCGATTTGCGGTAGGTCCAGGTCGCGACCCCGTCGCCACGCGGCACGTACCAGAGCGGCGCGAGGTGCGGGCGGCCGTTGGGGTTGATCGTGGCGACGTTGATGACCTTTTGTTCGGCGAGGAACGCGAGGACCTCGTCGGGGGTCATCTTGATCAGGTCGCGGCGGGACATGCGGGCCTCCTCAGTGGATCGCTGCCCGTCCACCATGCCCGGTGATGGCGGCTTCGCGCGCGCCGCGTGCCTTGATGTCCTCGAGCGCGGCCTTGTCCGCGGCGGGGACGCGGGTGCGCGCCCCGAGCTCGACGATCGGCGGGAGGAACGAGCGGATGGCCTTGAGGACGCCGACCCACTTGGGCACGTGGATGACGCGGGCGCGCTTGAGGACGCCCGCCTCGATCTGGTCGAGGGCGACGTTCAGCGGGTAGGTCTTGCCGAGCAGGCCGGGCATGCCGGCGCGGAGCTTGCCGAAGACCGGGTGGGCGTCGGCGCTGTCGACCAGGTCGGTCTTGATCCAGGTCGGGTGGGCGACGCCGACCTTGACGCCCAGGTGGGCGACCTCGGCGCGGAGGCTGTTGGAGAACGCCTCGACGCCGGCCTTCGCGGCGGCGTAGTTGGCCATGCCGGGCGCGTGGGTGATCGCCGCGAGGGAGGAGATGGCCAGCAGGTACCCGCGGCGCTCGATGACGTGGGGCAGCGTGACGCGGAAGGTGCGCCACACGCCGAGCAGGTCGACCTCGATGACCTTTTCGAAGGCGGCGGGGTCGACGGAGCGGACGAAGCCGGTGGTGGCGATGCCCGCGTTGGCGATGACGATGTCGATGCCGCCGAAGTGCTCGACCACGCCCGCGGTGGCTTTTTCGAGGGCGTCCCAGTCGGTCACGTCGGCTTCCCAGGACTTCGCGGAGTCCCCGATGCGTTCCGCGACCTTGCGCTGCTCGTCGGCTTCGAGCCCGACGAGGGCAACCTTGGCCCCCCGAGCCGCGAGACGCTCCGCGAGCCCGGCGCCAATGCCGCGCGCAGCTCCGGTGATGAGCACGACCTTGCCTTTTACGTTCGCCATGGACGGACCATATACCAACCTACCGGGAGTAAGCTACTCCTGAGTAGGTGGATTGGTCTTTGTCGGTGGCGGTTCTCGGGGGGCGCGTCGCTGGGTGGGTGGTTCGCGGGGGCGCGCTCGTGGGTGCTTCGTTGCCGGGTTGGTGGGCAGGCCGTTCGCGGGGGCGCGAGTGGCATCTCGGTTACGGGGGCCGCGAGTGGCACCTCCGTCATGGGGGCACGAGTGGGCATCTCGGCGGCTCGCCGGTGGGCGCTTCGTGCGCCACGGCGTGACCGCTCGTGGGGCCGCGAGTGGGAATGTCGTGGCGGCACCGGTGGACACTTCGCGAACGCGCGAGCGGACACCTCGCGGCCACACGAGCGGGCACCTCGACCGGACGGCGCGAGTGGGCACCTCGCAGCACCACCAGTGGACACTTCGCGAACGCGCGAGCGGACACGTCGCAGCCACATGAGGGGGCACCTCAACCGGACGGCGCGAACGGGCACCTCGTGGCAGCACCGGTAGACACTTCGCGAACGCACGAGCGGACACGTCGCGGCCGCACGAGCGGGCACCTCATAGCCACACGACTGGACACCTCCTCGGCGCACCGCTGGGCGCCTCGCCCAGCCCAGGCACCAAGGGACGCCTCGCCGCCATGTGGATGGACACCTCGTGGCAGCACGAGTGGGCACCTCACAGCCACACGAGCGGGCATCTCATCGCCGCACCACTGGGCACCTCGCACACGCGGGCACCGGTGGGCACTCCATGAACGCACGAATGGGCCGCTCGCCCCGCACGAGGTGCCCACTCGTGGCGTGCGGAACCACCAGCGCCGCCGAGAGTCAGATCGCATCAGCAGGACCGGCCACCACCTCCAGCGCAGGCCGGGCCAGCGCCGACTGAGTCAGCCATGGCCAGGCCAACCCAGCCGCCCCAGGCCCAGTCGGGCCGACCCCGACCGACCCAGCTCAAGCCAGCCCGGCCCAGCCCGGCCCAGCTCAAGCCAGGCCAGGCCAGCCCGAGCCAGGCCAGCCCGAGCCAGGCCAGCCCGAGCCAAGCCAGGCCAGCCCGAGCCAAGCCAGGCCAGTCCGAGCCAACCCAGGCCAGGCCAGACCGGGCCGGGCCAGACCGGGCCGGGCCAACCCAATCCGGCCAGCCCGGGCGCCCCAGGCCCACCAACCCACCTACTGCGAAGCGTCATCCAAAACAGCCAGCTCCTCCGCATCAAGACGCAACTCCACCGAGGCCAGCAAATCCGCCAACTGCTCCACATTCCGGGCACTGGCAATCGGCGCCACGACAGTCGGCTGCGCGGCCAGCCATGCCAGCGCCACCGCGGCCGGGGAGGTTCCGTGCGCGGCCGATATCTCGTCCAGCGCCTCCAGCACCCGCTCGCCCCGGTGGTCCAGGTACTCCACCGCCTTCTCGGCGCGTGGGCTGCCGCTCGCCTCGCGGCTGCGGTACTTGCCGGTCAGGAAGCCGCGCGCCAGGCCGAAGTAGGGCAGCGTCGCCAGGCCCTCGCGAGCCACCAGCGGGGCCAGCTCCTGCTCGTACCCGCGCTCCACCAGGTTGTAGTGCGGCTGCACCGCGACATACCGGGCGAACCCCTCGCGGTCCGAAATGGACAGCGCCTCGGCCAGGCGCGAAGCACTGTAGTTCGACGCCCCCAGGTGCCGCACCTTCCCGGCCCGCACCAGCTCGTCGAACGCGCCCAGCGTCTCCTCCAGCGGCACGTCCGCCACATCGCGGTGGGCGTAGTACAGGTCCAGATAATCAGTCTGCAACCGGCGCAGCGAATCCTCCGCCGCCTCGCGGATGTTCTTCGCGCTCACCCCCGGCCGCGCCGCCCAGCTGCCCACCTTCGTCGCGATCACCACGTCATCCCGGCGACCACGGCGCTTCAGCCACCTGCCGATGATCGTCTCGGACTCGCCGCCCGAATTGCCCGGGATGCGGGCCATGTACACGTCCGCCGTGTCGATGAAGTTGCCGCCGGCGGCCGCGTACGCGTCCAGCACGGCGAAAGACTGCTCCTCGTCCGCCGTCCAGCCGAACACGTTGCCCCCGAGGTTCAGGGGGAACACCTCCAGATCACCGATTTTCGCCATGTTGCCAACGTAGAGGAATGCACCGGCCACCCGCCGGAGTTGAGACGGTCATGGCTATCGAACTCGGCAAGATCGGTATCTGGCGGGGCTGGCACCAGCTGAACGCGGACCTGGCACGCGAAGCCGAACGCCTCGGCTTCGGCGCGATCTGGATCGGCGGCTCCCCCGACGGGCAGCTGACCATCGTCGACGAGCTGCTGGACGCGACGGAGAACATCAAGGTCGCCACGGGCATCGTCAACATGTGGAAGGACGACGCGGCCACGGTCGGCGCGTCCTGGAACCGAATCGAGGCCAAGCACCCCGGCCGCTTCCTCCTCGGCGTCGGCATCGGCCACCCGGAGGCCCATCAGGAGTACCAGAAGCCCTACGACAAGATCGTCGACTACCTCGACGGCCTGGACCAGGCAGGCGTGCCGGTCGCCGCACGCGCGCTGGCCGCGCTCGGCCCGAAGGTGCTCAAGCTCTCCGCCGAGCGCACCGCGGGCGCGCACCCGTACCTGACCACGCCGGAGCACACCAAGGAAGCCCGCCGCGTCCTCGGTGACGGCGTGCTGCTGGCGCCCGAGCAGAAGGTCGTCCTGGAGACCGACCCGGCGAAGGCCCGCGCCATCGCCCGCCCGACCATCGAGCACCCCTACCTCCACCTCGTCAACTACCGCAGCAACCTGCTCCGCCACGGCTGGTCCGAGGCCGACCTGGACAACGGCGGCAGCGACGCGCTGATCGACGCGCTCGCCCTGCACGGCGACATCGACTCGATCGCCGCAGGCATCACCGCCCACCTCGACGCCGGCGCCGACCACGTCTGCGTCCAGGTCCTCGGCGACGACCCGCTGCCCGGCTACCGCGCCATCAGCGAAGCCCTGCTCTCCTGACCCGCTCCAGACCGCCGAAGCCGCTCCGCCCGCACCAGGGTGGAGCGGCTTTTCTCACTTGATCGTTCCCGACCTCCGCGGCAGAGAGCCAGCACACTGTCCTCGCACCGCCGACCTCGTACGATTCGGGCAAGGAAGGCGAACCACAGCTAGGAGGACCAACGATGCCCATCGCCACCCCCGAGGTCTACGCGGAGATGCTGGACCGGGCCAAGGCGGGCGAGTTCGCGTACCCGGCGATCAACGTGACCTCGTCGGAGACCCTCAACGCCGCCCTGCGCGGGTTCGCCGACGCGGAGAGCGACGGGATCATCCAGATCTCGACCGGTGGCGCCGAGTTCGCTTCCGGCACCCGGGTCAAGGACATGGTGACCGGCGCGACCGCGCTCGCCGAGTTCGCGCACGTCGTCGCCGAGAAGTACCCGGTCAACATCGCCCTGCACACCGACCACTGCCCCAAGGACAAGCTGGACGGCTTCGTCCGCCCGCTGATCGCCCTGTCCCAGGAGCGCGTCAACAAGGGCCAGAACCCGCTGTTCCAGTCGCACATGTGGGACGGCTCGGCCATCGACCTGGACGAGAACCTGGAGATCGCCACCGAGCTACTCGCCAAGGCGGCCGCCGCGAAGATCATCCTCGAGGTCGAGATCGGCGTCGTCGGCGGCGAGGAGGACGGCGTCTCGAACGACATCAACGAGAAGCTGTACACCGCCGAGGGCGACTTCGTGAAGACCGTCGACGCGCTGGGCACCGGCGAGAAGGGCCGCTACCTGCTGGCCGCGACCTTCGGCAACGTCCACGGCGCGTACAAGCCGGGCGCGGTCAAGCTGCGCCCGGAGGTGCTCAAGCGCGGCCAGCAGGTCGCCGCCGAGAAGCTGGGCCTCGCCGAGGGCAGCAAGCCGTTCGAGCTCGTCTTCCACGGCGGCTCCGGCTCGCTCCTGGAGGAGATCCACGAGGCGGTCTCCTACGGCGTGGTGAAGATGAACATCGACACCGACACCCAGTACGCCTTCTCCCGCCCGATCGCCGACCACTTCTTCAAGAACTACGACGGCGTCCTGAAGATCGACGGCGAGGTCGGCAACAAGAAGACCTACGACCCGCGCAGCTACCTCAAGGTGGCCGAGGCCGCGATGGCCAAGCGCATCGTCGAGGCCGCCGAGCACCTCAAGTCGGCCGGCCAGAAGCTCAGCTGACCGCGACCTCCCGGTGGGTCCTCACGCGGGTGAGGGCCCACCAGAGGACCGGCAGGCCGACCAGCACCACCAGGGCAGGCCAGTAGGCGAACGGCGGCGCGGACTCGGTGTGCGCGTCGCCGAGCAGCCACGGCCGCAGCTGCGCCTGCAGCCACAGCGCGCCGTACCCGAAAGCGGTCACCAGCAGCCCGCCGACCAGCGGCGTCAGCACCCGGTGCGCCCGCCCGATCCGGAACGCGACGTCCACCGCGAGCCCGACCGCGAGCAGGTAGAACGGGATCGCCGAGGCCGGGAACGTGCCCACGACCAGCAGCGGCCAGATGATCGCGCGATAGGCCACATAAGCCGCGGCCACCGCGGTCGCCGCCCACGCGCGGCCGATCGTGTGCCGCGCCAGCGCCAGCACCAGCGCGGAGACCCCGATGCCCCACAGCGGGTAGACCCAGTCGGCGATCGGCATCGCGAAGTGCAGCACCGCGACCCGGTCGACCGGGTGCCCGATCTGCTCGGCGGCGAAGCTCAGCAGCGACGGCTCGGCCTCCGGCGCGCCGCGCTCCCACGCCCGCAGGCTGATGATGCCGTACTCCTGCTGCCCGTTCGGGAAGAACGTGTTCTCCAGGAAGAACACCCACAGCCCGGTCAGCACCAGCGTGCGGAACCGGCCCGGCGGCGCGGACTTCAGCCAGCCGTCGATGACGCCGGCGAGCATCACGCCGGTGCCGATGTAGAGCAGCATGTGCGTGGGGCTCCACGCGGTCAGGTCGAGGCCGCTGACCCGGTGGTTGATGACGTCCAGCGGCGCGGCGATCAGGAACATCACCAGCCCGGCCTGCATCAGCCGCAGTGACCGGCGGTCGCAGCCGAGCCCGGTGTAGCTGTGGATCGCGACGAGGACGATGACAATCCCGGTGCCGACCGTGTTGATCAGGTGCGGCGGGGCGAAGTCGTCGCGGATGAACTTGAAGTGCCACGACATGTCCCAGGACGAGCCGAGCACCTTGAAGGTGAACGCGACCAGCCACATGCCGTAGGCGAACCGCAGCACCCACTCGGGCGTCGGCTGCCCCGGCACTCCGCGCACCCAGTGGGTGGCGAAGAAAAGCTTGGTCTTGCCGATGGGTCCGCGTGGCACGGCGACACCCTCGGCGGCCCCCTCGAGCGCCTTCGTCATGCGGACATCATCCACGGTCGGCCGGGCGGGGCGGAGCGAGATGCCGGAATTTCAGGGTTCACCCTGAGGCGTGACACGCTTGCGTCCGGGGTCGGCGGCGGGCATTGTGTCCGCCCGTGATGCCGAAACGTCTCGTCGCCACGATCCTGATCGCCGCTCTCGTCCTGCTCGGCAGCGGGGTCCTCGCAAGCCTGTTCGTCTGAACCGCCGATACTGGGCAGCATGACGAACCTGCTGGAACCCGACCCCACCCGGCTGCCCGAGCGCGTGGACGCGCAGGCCGCGATGGACGCAGGCACCGACCCGTCCGACGTGGCCGCCGAGCACCCCGACTTCAGCGAGGCCTGGGCGGCGCTGGCCGAGCGGGCGCTGGAGGCGGGCGAGTTCGTCCCCGCCTACGCCTTCGCCCGCACCGGCTACCACCGCGGCCTGGATCAGCTGCGCCGCGCCGGGTGGAAGGGCTTCGGCCCGGTCCCCTGGGACCACCGCCCGAACCAAGGCTTCCTGCGTGCCCTCGCCGCCCTCGCGAAGGCCGCCCAGCGCCTCGGCGAGACCGAGGAGTACGAGCGGTGCCGGAAGTTCATCGCCGACTCCGACCCGGCGGCCGCCGCGGCGACCGGCCTCCAGTAGATCCGGACCATCTAGAACGCTCCACAGTTGGTTGGTGCCGCCTTCCCCGCGAACCGGCCTTCCAGCCAGGCGAAGGCGGCCGGGTAGCCGGCGACGGCGCCACCGACGTGGGTCGGCACCGCGAGCGTGTCGAACTGCACGGTGGCGCCGTCGCCGCACCAGTTCCGGGCCATGGTGCGGCCCTGCTCGTAGGGCACGATGTCGTCCAGCGCGCTGTGCACGACGTACATCGGCACCTCCGGTTCGAGCGTCCCGATCCGCTGCTCCTCGACGACCGACGCGAACGGCTCCTCGGCCAGGTACTCGCCGATCGAGCGGCCGTCGACGGTCAGGTCGGCGGTGCGGGTGAACGCGTGGTTCACGATCGACTCGGCGGTGCACTCGTTCTCGACCTGCGCTTCGAGCGCCTTGCCCCGGTCGTTGAGGACGTCGGTGATGCGCAGCTCGGGGTAGGCGTAGTTGACGCTCGCGACCGCGAACATCAGGAAGCCGACGGCGTAGGCGCCGTCCAGGCTGCGGCCGACCGCGGCGAGGTCCGCCGGGACCGCGCCCGCGTAGGCGCCCTTGAGGTCCAGCTCCGGCGCGTAGGACGGCTGCAGCTCGGCGGCCGCGGCGGACGCGCCACCGCCCTGCGAGTAGCCGGCGATCGCGACCGGTCCGTCGGCGGGCACGCCCGGCAGCTGCTGCGCCGCGCGGATCGAGTCGAGGACGGCGTGGCCCTCGGCCTTGCGGTTGACGTAGGTGTGCACGCCGGGGGTGCCGAGGCCCTCGTAGTCGGTGACGACGACCGCGTAGCCGCGCGCGAGCAGGCCGGCGATGAACGGGCCCTCGTACTCCCCGCCCGCGGCGAGTGCCTTCGACGGCGCGCACTGATCGCCGAGCCCCTGGGTGCCGGGGGCGTAGGCGATGAGCGGCCGGTCGCCCGCGCCGTGCCACGGCGTCTTCGGTGTCAGCACGGTTCCGGTGACCGCGATGGCGTCACCGTGCGTGTCCGTGCTGCGGTACATGATCCGCTCGACGTCGGCGGGAGCGCGGAGCAGTTTCACCGGGTCGAGGAAGAACTCGCTCGGCGCGTGACGGATGATGGCCCCGTTGTCACTCGGCAGGGTGGCCGGCGGGTCGTAGAAGTCAGCGGAGGAGGTCACGGCGACGGCGGGCGTGGTCGTCAACGACAGCGCGGCGACCGCCGCGGTCACGATCGCCACGAGCCGGCGATTCGAAAGGCGCATGAACGCTCCCCGGTGAGCTATTTTCCGACAGCTATGTCGGAAAAGGATTGTGGTGAGGTGGCAGGCATGTCAATGCCCCGAAAGCGTGGCCCCGGCAGGCCCCGGAAGCTGCCGGTCGCCGAACAGCGCGCGCTCGTGCTCGCCGCGGCGGGGCACGTGTTCGCCACGAGCGGCCTGCAGGGCGCCACCATCGAACAGATCGCGCGTGACGCCGGCCTGACCCGGCAGGCGGTCTACGAGCTCTACGGCGACAAGAACGCGTTGTTCGCGGCCGTGGTCGAACAGGCGGAGGAACAGGCCTACGCGGCGATCGCCGCGGCCGGCGCGAGCGACGCCGATCTGGACCTGAAGAGCTGGGCGCGCAAGAACTACGCGAACCTGTTCGACTTCGTCGCCGGGCACCCGGACGCGCTGCCGCTGTTCCAGGAAGCCGAGCGCACCGGCAATTCCGCGTTGTCCCGGCTGCGGAAGCGGCTGGCCCTGGTCTACACCGAGGCGAGCGGGCAGCGGTGGGCGGAGTTCGGCGTCGAACCGGGCCGGGCGGACACCGCGCTGGTCACGATGTACTTCGCGATGGTCGAGTCGCTGGTGCGGCTCAACTGGAACGGCGACGCGCCGGACCGGGACGCGTTGATCGACCTGCTGACCGAGTTCACGATCGGCGGCGTGCTGCGGCTGTACAGCCAGGCGCCGGAGGTCATCGCGCGCGTCCGGTAGGTGTCCAGGATGCGGGAACCGGGGCAGCGGCGGGAGGTCTTTCCGTAGCGTCGAAGGCATGGCGCCGTCTCAGCTCGCGATCGTGGGGGCGGGGCCGCGTGGCGTCGGCGTGCTGGAGCGGCTGTCGGCGAACGCGGCCGAGTTGCTCGGGCCCGCGGGGCTGGTGGTGCACCTGATCGACCCCTTTCCGCCGGGCGCGGGACGGATCTGGCGGTACGAGCAGTCGCCGCTGCTGCGGATGAACTCGATGGCCGAGGACGTCACGATGTTCACCGACGACACGGTGACGATGGACGGGCCCGTGCGGACCGGGCCGTCGTTGTGGCAGTGGGCGCAGGAGGTGCGCGCGGGGCGGATCCGCTACGACGTGCCCGAGGACCTGCGGGACGAGCTCGCGGCGTTGCGCGGAACGTCGTTCCCGACGCGGCGGCTGGCGAGCGCCTACCTGGACTGGGTGTACCGGCACGTGCTGGCCGGGCTGGCGCCGGGCATCGAGGTGGTGGAGCACCGCACGCGCGCGACGCGGATCGACGAGACACGCGTGTGGCTGGACGGTGTGGACGAGCCGCTGGACGTGGACGTCATCGTGCTGACGGTCGGGCACCTGGACGCCGAACCGGGTTCGGGTGAGCGGGAACTGGCGGAGTTCGCGGCGGCGCACGGGCTGGCGTACTACCCGGCGGGGTACACGGCGGACGTCGACTACCAGCACGTCGCGCCGGGTGAGCCGGTGCTGGTGCGCGGGTTCGGGCTGGCGTTCGTCGACCTGATGCTGTTGCTCACCGAGGGCCGCGGCGGGCGGTTCGAGGAGCGGTCGGGCGGGCTGGTCTACCACCCGAGCGGGGCGGAACCGGTGCTGCACATCGGTTCCCGGCGCGGGGTGCCGTACCACGCGAAGCCCGGTTACCGGTTGCAGGGATCGGCGCTGCGCCTGCCGCGGTTCTTCGGTCCGGAGCGGGTTGCGGAGCTGCTCGGGCGGGACCGGCACCTCGACTTCCGCGCGGACGTGTGGCCGCACGTCGCGAAGGAGCTGGCGTGGGGGTACTACAGCGAGCTGTTCACCGGTCATCCGTCGCGGGTGCTGATGTCGTTCGAGGACTTTTCCCGTTGTTTCGCGGAGTTCTCCTGGGACAGCGCGGAGATGCGGGCGCTGGTGCGGCGGGCGGTGCCTGCCGAGGAGGACCGGCTCGACCTGGAGCGGCTGGACCGGCCGCTGGCGGGGCTGCGGTTCGAGACGGCGGAGGAGTTCGGGAAGCACCTGAGGTCCTATGTGGAGGGCGACCTGGCGCGGCGGGCGGATCCGGCGTATTCGGCGGATCTGGGCGCTTTCATGGCTTTGTTGTCGGCGTACCAGCAGATGCCGGCGCTGACCGCGTCCGGCGCGCTCGATGTGTCCGATGTGGATGGCTGGTGGCACGGGTTCTTCTCGTACTACGCGAGCGGTCCGCCGCCGCGGCGGTTGCACGAGCTGCTGGCGTTGCACCAGGCCGGGGTGGTGTCGTTCCTGGGGACGGATGTCTCGATTTCGCTGTCGCCGGAGGGGTTCGTGGCGTCGTCGGGCAGCTTCCCGGGTTCGGTGACGGCCCGGACGCTGATCGAGGCGCGCCTGCCGACGCCCAGCGTCTCGCGGGCGTCGGACGGTTTGCTGGCGCAGTTGCGGGGCGCGGGCGAGCTGGCGGAGGAGCACGTGCGGGACCTGCCGTCGGGCCGCATCTCGACGCGGGTGTCGGACGGACGGTTGCTGGACGCGGCAGGCCGGCCCCAGTCGCGGCGTTTCGCCTTGGGCCCGCACACGAGCGCCCGCTCGGCGGCGGCGTTCACCCGCCCACGCACGAACGGCCCGTCATTCCGCCAGAACGACGCGGCGGCGCGGGAGATCCTGCGAATGGTGGGGTGATTTACAGGCCGCAGCGGGGGCGGGTGCCGGGCGCGGCGGATGCCTTGCGCAAGGCAGCGGCAGAGGCGGCGGGGCGCGGCGGGCACCGGGCGCGGCCGGGGCGGGGTGCGGCCGGGGCGGGGTGCGGCGGGCGCCTGGCGTGGCAGGTGCCGGGTAAGGCAAGTGCCATCCGCAGTACGGCGGCGCGGGCCGCGGCGTGTGCCCGATCGCGGTGGGC
>NZ_AFWY03000009.1:0-203379 GCF_000231075.2 Amycolatopsis sp. ATCC 39116
GAATGGTCCCAAGTTGAACGACCCGCCGGCGGCTCCGGTTGTGGGGCCGAAGCCTGCGGATACGGCGGCCGTGTCGGGTGGGCCGAAGCTGAACGATCCGTTGCCGACCCCGGCTCCGGTGCCGAAGCCTGCGGATGTGCCGCCGGTGTCCAGTGGGCCGAAGCTGGACGATGCCGTCACGACTTCGTCCGCCGCACCGAAGCCTGCTGACCCACCGCCCTCGCCGGTGTCGGGTGGGCCGAAGCTCAACGATCCCGCTCCGGCGCCCAAGCCTGCGGATGTGCAGCCGGTGCCCGTGCCGCCGAAGCTGGACACCCCCGCCACGGCTTCGCCGAAGCCGACCGACAACGCGCCCGGTTCGCCGAAGCCGACGGACAACGCGCCTGGTTCGCCGAAGCCGACGGACAACGCGTCTGGCTCGCCGAAGCCCACGGATCAGTCCCAGCCCGGCGGTTCGAACCAGTCAGGCAACAACCAGTCGGGCAACAACCAAGCGGGCAACAACCAGCCGGGCACCAACAACCAGTCCGGCGACAACACACCGGGCGGCAACCAGTCGACCCCGGATCCCACGCGCCACCGCTTGTCCGAGCAGATGTCGCAGGCCATCAAGAACGAGCTGGCCAAGATCGAGGGCGTCACGCCCGAGACGCTGGCCAAGTTCGACAAGATCAGCAACTTCTCGGTCGCCCAGCTGGGCAAGCTGTTCGGCGAAGAGGGCGCCGCGAAGTTCGAGCAGGCCATCAAGTACATGACGGACCCGTGGTTCGGCTACCGCGGCCTGGCAGGCAAGACGATCATCGACATGATCAAGGGCGTCCCGACGAGCGTCGGCAACGTCACCGGCGGCGACGACGAATGACCGGCGGCCCCGCGCTCCGCAGCCGGCGGAGCGCGGGGCTCACCGCGGGGCTCACCGCGGGGCTCACCGCGGGGCTCACCGCTTCGGCCAGTGCCAGGCGGGCCGGTCCAGCCTGCCCTGCCCGGCGAGGACCGTCGCGCCGAACTCTTTTTCCAGCTCCAGCACCGCGGCCTCCGGCGCGATCGCCGACAACGCGTGCACCAGCGGCCGCGCGTGCGACACCACGATGAGCTGCGTGCGTGCCTTGGCGATCAGCGCGGCCAGCGCAGGCAACAGGTCCGGGTGCAGGCTCGTCTCGGGTTCGTTCAGCACCAGCAGTTCCGGCGGCCGGGGACTCAGCAACGCCGCCACCCACAACAGGTAGCGCAACGTCCCGTCCGACAACTCCGCCGCCCCCAGCGGGCGCAGCAACCCGTGCTGGTGGAACCGCAGCCGCAGCAACCCGTCGACCGCCTCGACCTCCACTCGCGACCGCGGGAAAGCGTCGGACACCGCCTCGGCTAGGGCTTTGTCGTCGCCGAACTCCTGGATCGTCCGCAGCGCCGCGGCCAGGTCGCCGCCGTCGTGGTCGAGCACCGGGGTGCGGGTGCCGATCCGGTCCTGCCGCGCGGGCGCGCCGGCGTCGGTGCGGAACTGGTCGTAGAACCGCCACGACCGCAGCCGTTCCCGCACCACCAGCAGCTCCGGGCAGGCCCACGGATCGGCCAGTTCGCTCAGCATGCTGTCGGTCAGTCCGATGCGTGAACTCGCCGCCCACGCGCCCGAGTCGTCCCGCACGCGCACCGCCGGACCCGCCCGGTCGGCGAGCAACGCCGACGGCCGCAGCACCGGCCCGCGCCACAGACACTCCCGTTTGAACTCCGGGTCGAGGTTGAAGACCGTCTCTCCCGGCACTGGCAGACCGAAGTCCAGCGCGTAGCCGAACTCATCACCTGCGAACCCGAGCCGCAACGCCACTCGCTTCGTCCGCACGGTGCCTTGCACGGACTTGCCGACCGACTCCGGCCCAGCCCACAGCGTCGACGGCAACCCGCCTTCCCGGGCCAGCGCGGCGACCGCGCCGTTCCGCCCGGCATCGGCGAGCAAGCGCAGCGCGCGGTACAGGTTGGACTTCCCGGTGCCGTTGACGCCGGTGACGACCGTCAGCCGGGACAACGGCAGCACCAGGTCCCGCAACGAGCGGTAGTTCTCGACGGCGAGGGTGGTCAGCACACCCCGACGCTACCCACGCGCACGCACGTGCGGCGGGATCGGCGCACCCGCGGGCATGTACGCGGCCGGGATGGGCTCGCCGAAGGTGGTCTGGACCGGCACGACCCCGGCCCAGATCTCGTGGCTGTCCATGTCCTCCGGGTCGTCGATCGGTTCGCCGGCGCGGATCTTCACCGACGCCTCCGCGAGATCCAGCGCCAGCACCGAAACCGACGCCAGCTCCTTCGCGTTCACCGCCCGCGCGTGGTCCCACGAGCCCGGCGTGAGGTGCTCGGTCACGACGTGCAGCCCGTGCATCTTCTCCTCGCCCGTCACCAGGCGCGCGGTTCCGTGCACCACCGCGCTGCGGTAGTTCATCGAGTGGTTGTTGAGCGAGCGCGCGTAGACCAGACCGTCGAGCAGCGTGACCGTGACGCAGACGTCGATGCCGGTGGCCGCCGCGCGCAGGTTCCCGGCGCCCGTCGAGCCGTGGAAGTACAGGGTGTCGCCGTCGCGGCCGTAGCCGGTTGGCAGCACGACGGGGGAGCCGTTCAGCACGAGACCGAGGTGGCAGATCAGGCCGTCGTCGAGCACCTCGTACAGGCGCTCGCGATCGGTGGCCGCGCGGTCCTTCTTGCGGGTCAGAGTGCTGCGCGGGGTCGGCGAGAGCGTGGTCATGACTTCAGTCTCGAGCGTATAGTGGACTCCTGGTAGATCCACATTCGAGGAAAAACGAAAGGCCACTTCCGGTGTCCCAGCCCGCGACCGCGCTGCCCGTCGCCCTCGACCGCGAGGCCGCGACGCCGCTGGCCGTGCAGCTCGCCGACGCCCTGCGCGAGGCGGCGTCGACCGGTCATCTGCGCGGCGGCGACCGCCTGCCGTCCACCCGGGCCCTCGCCGCGCGGCTGGGCGTCAGCCGCACCGTCACCTCCGCCGCCTACGAGCAACTGCACGCCGAAGGCTGGATCACCGGGCGGCACGGTTCCGGCACCTACGTCACCACCTCACCACCCAGCGACCGGCCCGTCCACCGCGTCGTCCCGGGAGATGTGACGGAACCGGAGGAGCTGCTCGACCTCACCCCGGGCACGCCGTGGGCGGCGGGCATCGACCGGGCCGCGTGGCGCCGGGCCTGGCGCGCCGCCGCCGACACGCCACCGCTGACCAGCGCGCACCGCGCCGGGCTGCCGGAATACCGGGCGGCGATCGCCGAGCACCTGCTGCGCCACCGCGGGCTCGCGGTCGGCACCGATTCGGTGCTGGCGACCGGCGGCACCACGGCCGCGGTGTTCGAGCTGGCCGGGGCCGTCTTCCGCGCCGGGGACACCGTCGCGGTCGAGGAGCCGGGTTACCAGCGGGCGGTGGAGGCGTTCCTGAGCGCCGGGCTGAAGGTGGTCGGCGTGCCGGTCGACGGCGAGGGCCTGCGCACCGACGCGATCCCGGCCGGCGTGCGCGGGGTCTACTGCTCGCCCGCGCACCAGTACCCGATGGGGTCGCGGCTGAACGCGGCCCGCCGGGTGGAACTCGTCGAGCGGGCACGCGCCGAGAACATGCTCATCATCGAGGACGACTACGACGGCGAGCTGCGGTTCGACGTCGCGCCGCTGCCGCTGCTCGCCGCGCTCGCGCCGGACGTCGTGGTGCACCTCGGCACCACCAGCAAGATCCTCACGCCCACCCTCGGCGCGGGGTGGATGGTCGCGCCGGGCGCGGTCACCTCGTCCGTGCTGGGACACCGCGACCGCACCGGAACGCGCCCGTCCCCTGCGGGTCAGCGGGTGCTCGTCGAACTCGCGCGGCACGGCGACCTGGGCCGTCACCTGCGGAAACTGCGACGCGAGTTGTCCGAGCGGCGGGTGCTGCTGGTGTCGGCGCTGCGGGAAGCCGGAATCCCGGTGCTGGGCGACGACGCGGGTGCGCACCTGGTGGTGCCGTTCCCGTCGCCGGAGGTGGAGCGGGAACGCCTGGCGGCAGGCCGGGTGCGGGGAATCCGCCTGGACGGGCTGGCGCGGCACTTCGCCGGCACGCCGACGGCTTTCGGCGTGGCGATCGGTTACGCGGGCTGTTCGCGGGAGGCGCTCAGCGGCGCGCTGGACACGCTGGTGGGTTTACTGCGCTGATCGGATCGGGGCAAGAGCCCGGTAGGGTGACGGCCCATGAGGAAGACGCGGGTGGCCGTGGTGTTCGGCGGCCGGAGCACCGAGCACACCATCTCGTGCCTGTCGGCGGGCAGCGTGCTGGCGCACCTGGACCGCGACCGCTTCGAGGTCGTGCCCATCGGGATCACCCGCGAGGGCGGCTGGGTGCTGGGCACCGCCGACCCGAAGAGCCTCACCATCCAGAACCGGCAGCTGCCCTCGGTCGACGGCGGCCAGTCGCTGGTGCTGGCCGGCGACCCGACGCGGCGCGAGCTGGTCGTCACCGACCCCGGCGCCGAGGCGCTCGGCGGGGTCGACGTCGTCTTCCCCGTGCTGCACGGCGCCTTCGGCGAGGACGGCACGCTGCAGGGGCTGCTGGAGATGGCCGGGATCCCGTACGTGGGGCCGGGCGTGCTCGCCAGCGCCGCCGCGATGGACAAGGGCTACGCGAAGAAGCTGCTCGCCGCGGAGGGGCTGCCGGTCGGCCGCTACGTGGAGCTGCGCCGTGGTCAGTCCACTCTGGACGAAGCTGACCGGGAGCGGCTGGGGTTGCCGGTGTTCGTGAAGCCGTCGCGGGCCGGGTCGTCGATCGGCATCAGCAAGGTGACCGACTGGGCCGACCTGGACGCGGCGATCGCCCTGGCGCGCGAGACGGACCCGAAGGTGCTGGTCGAGGCGGCCGTGCCCGGGCGCGAGGTCGAGTGCGGCGTGCTGGAGTTCCCGGACGGCCGGGTGGAGGCGTCGCTGCCTGCCGAGGTGCGCGTGCTCTCCGACGACGAGTCCGCCTGGTACGACTTCGAGACGAAGTACATCGGCGAGGACGCGGAGCTGGACATCCCCGCCAAGCTGGACGATTCGGTCACCGAGAAGCTGCGCGCGCAGGCGGTGAAGGCGTTCGAGGCGCTGGACTGCCAGGGCCTGGCGCGGGTGGACTTCTTCGTGGGCCCGAACGGCGAGCTGACCGTGAACGAGGTCAACACCATGCCCGGCTTCACGTCGACCTCGGCGTACCCGAAGATGTGGCAGGTCACCGGCGTCGACTACCGCACACTGCTGACGACGCTGATCGACACGGCGCTGGCGCGGGGCACCGGGCTGCGCTGACCCCGCAGGGGGTGGACCGGCCTACTGGGCGCGGCCGCTGGTCGTGGCGGGCCGGCGCCGCACTTGGGCGGCTGCGCCGGAAGCACAGGTACGTAACCCGGCGCAGGCGGAGGCTCAGAAGCGCAGCGACACTGCGGGCAGCGTGGCTGCCACGGCGGCTGCACCGCCGCCCTCCAGGGCCGCGCCGTCAGAAGCGCAGCGGCACGGCGGGCAGCGTGGCCGCCACGGTGTCCGAGATCTGCTGCAGCGGCCCGGTCCCCGCGGAGTCCGGCACCGTCAGCGCGACGTACACCGCCCGGTCCACCACGTACCACGTCGACGAACCCGGCCCCTCGACCGGCAGCCACTGCACGCCGCTGACCACGCGCAACTGGCTGGTCGGCGTCAGCTCCGGCGGTTTGCCCAGCCCGCAGCGCAACACGATCGACTCTGGCGACCCCCACGCGACCGTCGCCTCCGGGGCGGGCTCCGCGATCGTCCGGCGCGGCAGCGCGGTGCCCTTCGAGTCCAGCTGCGCGGGCATCGCCGGGATCAGCTGCGCGCACTCGGCCGAACCGGCCTGCGGCGCGTCCACCGGCACGAGCGCCAGCGGGCCCTCGCCGTCGCCGGAATCGCGCATCATCAGCCCGATGACCGCGACCCCGGCGGCCAGCACGACCACCAGCACGGCCGCGACCACGAGCCGCGCCCGCGGCGGAGCCCCGGTCTCGGTGTCCGCCATCGCTTACAGGTGCACCACGGGGCAGGTCAGCGTGCGGGTGATGCCCTCGACGCCCTGCACCTTCGCGACCACGAGCTGCCCGAGCTGGTCGACGTTGTCCGCCTCGGCGCGGACGATGACGTCGTAGGGACCGGTCACATCCTCGGAACTGGTGACGCCGGGGATCCCGGCGATCTCCGCGGCGACCGCGGCGGCCTTGCCGACTTCGGTCTGGATGAGGATGTATGCGTGGACCACGGCGCGCCCCTTCGTCTCCGGCGTCTAACTCAAGGTAGGAACGTGGTCAGAACCTACCGCACGGACCACGAATCTAGGTCATCCGACTATCGAGCGACCGAGGTGACGCATGTCAACCCACCAGGCATCCGACTCCGGCACGGTCGCCGGAATGGGTGAGTTCGGCCTCATCCGCGCCGTCACCGAGAACCGAAGACAACCCGCACCCACCCTCCTCGGCCCCGGCGACGACGCCGCCGTCGTCGCCGCGCCGGACGGACGGGTCGTCGCCACCACCGACGTCCTGGTGCAGGGCGTGCACTTCCGGCTGGACTGGTCCACTCCGGACCAGGTCGGGCGCAAGGCGGTCGCGGAGAACTTCGCCGACGTGGCCGCGATGGGCGCGGTGCCCACAGCCGTCCTCGTCGGGCTCGCCTGCCCGCCGGACACCCCCGCGAAGGTGGTCCGGGAACTCAGCGACGGCCTGTGGGCGGAAGCACAACGCGCCGGGGCGGGGGTCGTCGGCGGTGACATGGTGCGCGCGGACCAGCTGGTGGTGAGCATCACCGCCCTGGGCGACCTGCAGGGACGTGAACCGGTGACGCGCTCCGGCGCGCGGCCGGGTGACATCGTGGCCGTGTCCGGGCGGCTCGGCTGGGCCGCGGCCGGCCTGGCCACCCTCGGCCGCGGGTTCCGCTCACCGGTCGCGGTCGTCAACGCCCAGCGCGCGCCGGAACCCGACTACGCCGCCGGGCCCGCGGCCGCGATCGCCGGCGCCACGGCGATGATCGACGTCTCGGACGGCCTCCTTGCCGACCTCGGGCACATCGCCGAGGCGTCGGGCGTCGGCATCGACGTCCGGACCGAGCACCTGGAGGTCGACCGGAAACTCGTCGACGTCGGCACCGCGCTGGGCGCGGACCCGCTGACCTGGGTGCTGACCGGCGGCGAGGACCACGCGCTGGTCGCGACGTTCCCGTCGTTCGCCGACCTGCCCGAAGGCTGGCGGCGGATCGGCGCGGTCACGATGGCGGACTCGGGCGTGACGGTCGACGGTGAGGAGTACCACGGCGAAAGTGGCTGGGAGCACTGGCGCTGAGCCCGTTACGGTGACCCGTTGTGGACCTTCGCGTGGTTGCCTACGACGATCCGGACGCGGTCAAGCTGATCGCCGCCGTGCAGCAGGAGTACGTCCTGCGCTACGGCGAAACGGACGCCACCCCGGTCGATCCGGCCGAGTTCGCGCCGCCGCTGGGGTTGTTCGTCGTCGCTTACCTGGACGGGGAGCCGGTCGCCTGCGGCGGCTGGCGCGTCCGCGGTGACGACGAGGCCGAGCTGAAGCGGATGTACGTCGCGGACGCCGCGCGGGGCAAGGGTTTCGCGCGTGCCGTGCTGGCGGAGCTGGAGCGGACGGCGCTCGCCGCGGGGCGCAGGCGGCTGGTGCTGGAGACCGGGCTGAAGCAGCCGGAGGCGATCGCGTTGTACCGGTCGTCGGGCTACACGGACGTGCCGGCGTTCGGCCACTACCGGGACGATCCGCTCTCGGTGTACCTGGGCAAGGACTTGGAGGGTTCGCGTGGCGATCTACGCGCTCGGTGAGCTGACCCCGTCGATCCACCCCACGGCGTTCGTGCACCCGGACGCCACGGTGATCGGCGACGTGCGGATCGGGCCGAACGCGTCGGTGTGGCCGCAGACCGTGCTGCGCGGCGACAACGGCTACATCGAGATCGGCGAGCGGTCCAACGTGCAGGACGGGTGCGTGCTGCACTGCACCGCCCAGGACCCGACGGTCCTCGGCCCGTCGTCGGCGATCGGGCACGCGGTGCACGTCGAGGGCGCGCGGATCGGCAGCGGGTGCCTGATCGCGTCGGGTTCGGTGGTGCTCAACGGAAGCGTCATCGAGGACGGCGCGATGGTCGGCGCCGGGGCGGTGCTGTCGTACTCTTCGCACGTGCCGTCCGGGCACATCGCGCTCGGCGTGCCCGCCAAGGTGCGGGAGAACAAGTCCTTCGGGCCGGAGAAGATCCAGCGCGTGGTGGACGGGTACGTCGAGCGGGCGCAGTGGTTCCGCGGCGCGCTGCGGAGAATCGACTAGGGCGGCGCACGACGGCGCGGCCCGGCAGCACGGGAGCCGCAGGCGCGAACACGGCGGCGGCGCCCTGTTGTGACTGCTGGGCGGGGAGCTTCGAGCGCTTCGCCGAGGGTCGGCGCCGTCCGGGGTCGCCGTCCGTGCGGTCGTCGTTTCTGGGCGGCGCGGCACGGGAGCCGCGGCTGCGAGCGGGGCTGTGGCTGCCTCGGCCCGCGGCTGCCACGCAAGGGCTGCGCCGCGTCTGCGGCTAGGGCAGCTTCCAGTCGACCGGCTCGGCGCCCTGCCGCTGGAGCAGTTCGTTCGCGCGGCTGAACGGCTTCGAGCCGAAGAAGCCGTTGCGCGCGGACAGCGGGCTCGGGTGCACCGACTCGATGCACGGCACTCCGCCGAGCAGCGGCTTCAGGCTGCGCGCGTTGCTGCCCCACAGGATCGCCACCATCGGCTTGCCGCGGGCGGCCAGCGCCTTGATCGCCTGCTCGGTGACCTCTTCCCAGCCCTTGCCCTTGTGCGAGTTGGGCGAACCGGGCCGCACGGTCAGCGACCTGTTGAGCAGCAGCACGCCCTGCTCGGTCCACGGCGTCAGGTCACCGTTGGACGGCGTGGGGTAGCCCAGGTCGTCGCAGTATTCCTGGTAGATGTTGATCAGGCTTTTCGGCAGCGGCCGCACGTCCGGGGCCACCGCGAAGCACAGGCCGATCGGGTGGCTGGGCGTCGGGTACGGGTCCTGGCCGACGATCAGCACCTTGACGTCGTCGAAGGGCTGCTGGAAGGCCCGCAGCACGTGCTCGCCGGCGGGCAGGTACCGGCGGCCGGCGGCGATCTCCGCACGCAGGAACTCGCCCATCGCGGCGATGCGGTCCGCCACCGGGTCCAGCGCCTTGGCCCATCCCGCTTCGACGATCTCGTGCAAGGGTTTCGCTGCCACGGCGGCGTACTTTAGCGGCACCCCGGGGGTCCAGGGGGCTTGCCCCCGGCGGGGGTGCGGGGGTTCGACCCCCGAAAGACACCGAGGCGCGAAAAAACGGCGAGCGCTCTACGCGAGCACTCGCCGTCCTGGGCTTCGCGTCTCAGCCGCGAACGACCTTGCCGGCCTTCAGGCACGAGGTGCAGACGTTCAGCCGCTTGCGCTGGGACACGCCGATCTTGGCGTGCACAGTCTGGATGTTCGGGTTCCAGCGGCGGTTGGTACGCCGGTGGGAGTGCGAGACGGACTTGCCGAAGCCCGGTCCCTTGCCACAGACGTCGCACACGGCAGCCACGTCGAACTCCTTTGACGATCAGGGAAGACAAAACACGCCCGGCGCGGGCCGGACACTCGGACCATAGTAAACGACGGCTGTTCGCCGTCCCGCGACCGGGTCGCTACCCTGGCCTGACCAGGGAGGAGGTCGGCGGTGCGGGCTCTGGACGAGCATGCCATCACAGCGTGGGCGGCGGCCTGCGTGCACAGCCTGGAAGTGCTGTGCCCGGCCATCAACGGCATCAACGTCTACCCGGTCGCCGACTCCGACACCGGCTCCAACCTGCTGCACACGATGTCCGGCGCACACGCCCGCCTGACGGCCGAACCGGACACGGACAGTGCGGCCAAGGCACTCTCCGTGCTCGCCCGTGGCGCCGTCCTCGCCGCGCGCGGCAACTCCGGCGTCATCCTCTCCCAGGTCCTCCGCGGGCTCGCCGAAACCGCGGGCACCGTCCCCGAGCTGGACGGGCCGTCACTGGCGAAGGCCTTCGCGAACGCGCACCGCGCGGCCACCGACGCCGTCGCGCGCCCGGTGCAGGGCACGATGCTCAGCGTCCTGCAGGCCGTTGCCCAGGCGGTCACGGACCCCGGCGACCTCACCGACGTCGTGGCGATCGCCGCGAAGGCCGCCTCCGAGGCCCTCGAACAGACCCCGCACCAGCTGCCGGTCCTGGCCGCGGCCGGGGTCGTGGACGCGGGCGCACGCGGGCTCGTCGCGGTCTTCGACGCGCTGGCCGGCGTGGTCACCGGCACCGAGACCCAGATCTCGCACTCCTGCGAGGCCCACGCCCACACCGAACCGGACGCGGAGCAGGCCCCGTACGCGTGGGAGGTCATGTACCTGCTGGAAGGCGTCGCCGACGCGGACGTCCCGGTCCTGCGCCGCACGCTGTCCGGCCTCGGCGACAGCGTCACCGTGGCCGGGGACGGCAGCGGGGCACACGCGGTCCACGTGCACTGCGCGGACATCGGCGCCGCCATCGAGGCCGGTCTCCGCGCCGGCCGCCCCAGCGGCATCCGCGTCGAACCGCTGATCACCCCGACCCCGATCGAGCCGCCGTCCGGGCCGGACCGCGCGGTGGTCGCGGTCGTGCACGGCGAGGAGCTGGCGGAGCTGCTGCGCGAGGAGGGCTTCGCGGTGCTCGCGGTGCCGGACCACGCCACCCCGAGCGTCGAGGAGATGCTCGGCCTGATCACCGAGCGTGCGGCCGGTCACATCACCGTCCTCGCCGGCGGGGAGAGCCTGACCAGGGCCGCCGACGACGCCGCCGGCCACCCGATGATCGGCGACCGGGACGTGGTGGTCATCCCGTGCGCGTCCCCGGTCCAGGTGCTGTCCGCGCTGGCCGTGCACGACGCCGGGCGCCGCGCGAACGACGACGTCGTGGCCATGGCCGAGGCCGCCGCGGCGACCCGGCGTGGCGAGCTCGTGGTCGCCGCCGAGGAGTCGATAACCTGGGTGGGACTGGCCCACGCCGGTGACCTGATCGGCTTCGTCGACGGCGAGGTCGTGCTCGTCGAACCGGCAGGCGCCGAGCCCGCCGAGGCCGCGATGGGCGTGCTGAACCGGATGCTGGCCGTCGGCGGCGAGCTGGTCACCGTGCTGACCGGCACCGCGGCGCCGTCCGGCCTGACCGGCGAGCTGCGGGAGCGGTTGCGGGCCGAGCGACCGGAGGTGGAGTTCGTGGATTACCCCGGCGGCCAGGCCGATGCCGTGCTGCTGATCGGTGTGGAGTGAACGCGTGACCGGACTGCGTGACAAGCTGCCCCCGCTGCTGGGCGCCAAGACCGCGAAGGCGCTCGCCGAGTCGCTGGACATCCACACCGTCGCCGACCTGCTGCGGCACTACCCGCGCCGGTACGCCGAACGCGGCGAGCTGACGAACATCGCCGGTCTGGAGATCGGCGAGCACGCGACCGTGATGGCGCGCGTCGAGAAGGTCAACCTGCGCCGCATGCGCAACAAGCCGGGGCACATCCTGGAGCTGGTCATCACCGACGGCCAGCGACGGCTGTCGTGCGCGTTCTTCGGCCGCCCGCACCAGCACGAGCGGCAGCTGCGGCTGGGTCGCACCGGGTTGTTCGCGGGCAAGGTCACCGCGTTCCGCAACACGCTGCAGCTGGCCAACCCCGAGTACCAGATGCTCGACGGCGACGACGACAGCGCGATGGACGACTTCGTCGGCGCGATCATCCCGGTCTACCCGGCGGCGGCCGGGATGCCGTCGTGGTCGATCGCGCGGTGCGTCCGCCAGGTGCTCGACACGCTGGAACGCGAAGAGGACCCGATGCCGCGCGAGCTGCTCGACAGCCGCGGCCTGATGGACCTGTTCGACGCGCTGCACAACATCCACCGCCCCAAGGACCACGACGCGCTGGAGGCCGCGCGGGAGCGGCTGAAGTGGGACGAGGCCATGGCGGTGCAGCTGATCTTCGCGCAGCGCCGGTTCTCCGCGGTGTCGCGGCCGGCGCCCGCCTGCGCGCGCACGACGGACGGCCTGCTCGACGCCTTCGACCAACGGCTGCCGTTCGAGCTGACCGAAGGCCAGCGCGCGGTGGGCGAGGACATCGCCGCCGACCTGTCCGGCGAGCACCCGATGAACCGGTTGCTGCAGGGCGAGGTCGGCAGCGGCAAGACGGTCGTGGCGCTGCGGGCGATGCTGCAGGTGGTCGACTCCGGCCGCCAGGCCGCGATGCTCGCGCCCACCGAGGTGCTCGCCGCGCAGCACGCCCGGTCGCTGCGCGAGATGCTCGGCGACCTCGGCCAGGCGGGGGAGCTGGGCGCGGCGGAGAACGCGACGAAGGTGACGCTGCTGACCGGGTCGATGTCGACGAAGGAACGCAAGCAGGCGCTGCTGGACACCGCGAGCGGCGCGGCCGGGATCGTCGTCGGCACGCACGCGCTGATCCAGGACACGGTGTCGTTCGCCGACCTCGGGCTCGTGGTGGTCGACGAGCAGCACCGGTTCGGCGTCGAGCAGCGGGACGCGCTGCGCTCCCGCGCGGCCAACGGCGGCAGCCCGCACGTGCTGGTCATGACCGCCACGCCGATCCCGCGCACGGTCGCGATGACGGTGTACGGCGACCTGGAGACCTCCGCGCTGCGGCACATGCCGGTCGGCCGGTCGCCGATCAAGACGAGCGTCGTGCCGGTGGCGGAGAAGCCGGCGTGGCTGGACCGCGCCTGGCAGCGGCTGGTCGAGGAGGTCCGCAAGGGACACCAGGCCTACGTGGTGTGCCCGCGGATCGGCGACGAGCCCGCGTCGAACAACAGCGACCGCCGCCCGCCGCTGGCGGTGCTCGACGTCGCCGCCGAGCTGGAGAACGGTCCGCTGTCGGAGCTGCGGCTCGGGATCCTGCACGGGCGGATGCCGCCCGACGAGAAGGACGCCGTGATGCGCGCGTTCGCCGCGGGCAAGCTGGACGTGCTGGTCGCGACCACGGTGATCGAGGTCGGCGTGAACGTCCCGAACGCGACGATGATGGTGATCATGGACGCCGATCGGTTCGGGGTCAGCCAGCTGCACCAGCTGCGCGGCCGGGTGGGCCGGGGCAGCGTGCCCGGATTGTGCCTGCTGGTCACCGAGACGCTGGACGGCACTGCGACGCGGGAGCGGCTGGCCGCGGTGGAGTCCACAACGGACGGCTTCGAACTGTCCCGGTTGGACCTGGAGCTGCGGCGCGAGGGCGACATCCTGGGCGCGGCGCAGTCCGGCAAGCGGTCCGGGCTGAAGCTGCTGTCGTTGCTGCGGGACGAGGACGTGATCGCGGCCGCGCGGGAGCGGGCGCAGGAGATCGTGGGCGGTGACCCGGCGCTGGAGCGGCATCCCGGGCTGGCGCACATGGTGTCCGACCTGGTCGACTCCGAGCGCGCGGAGTACCTGGAGAAGACCTGACGCACGATCGGGCGACGGCCCGAGTTGTGCCTGATCCACAGCGGAGCAACGCTGAGGCGTGCTCAAGACTGGATTACGCGCGGTCATCGGTTCGGCACTGCTCGTCCTCGCCGCCGTGGCGCCGGCTTCGGCCGCGCCCGGCGCGCAGCAGAACCCGCCGAGCTGGGCCCTGGACCGGATCGACCAGCGCGACAAGGCCGTTGACCAGACGTACCACTACGACAGCACCGGCGAGGGCGTCACGGTGTACGTGATCGACACCGGTGTCGACGCGGCGCTGCCCGACCTGGCCGGGCGGGTCGACCCGGGCAAGGACTTCGTGGGCGGCACCGACAACCCGGCCGACGGCAACGGCGACGGCACGCGGATGGCCGGGATCGTGGCGGGCAAGGAGTTCGGCGTCGCGAAGGCCGCGCGGATCGTGCCGGTCAAGGTGCTCGACGACAAGGGCAACGGGCGGCTGAACAACATCATCTCGGGCATCGACTGGGTCACCCAGAACGCGAAGCAGCCGGCGGTCGCGGTGATCGGTTTCGGCGGCCCGGCGTCCGACGGGCTGGACAACGCGGTGCGGCGGTTGATCGGCGTGATGCCGGTGGTCGCGGCGGCGGGCTGGTCGGGAGTGGACTCGTCGTTCTCGTCCCCGGCGCGGATCCCCGAGCTGCTGACCGTCGGCGCGGTCGACCGGACGGACGCCTTCGCGCCGAAGTCCAACTTCGGGCTGGGGGTCGACCTGCTCGCGCCCGGGGTGGACGTCCCGTCGACGGCGCCCGGCAGCACTGCGGCGACGCCCTTCTCGGGCACCTCGATGGCCGCGGCGTTCGTCGCCGGCGCGGCCGCGCTCTACCGCGAAAAACACCCCGACGACACACCCGAGCAGGTCGTGAACGCGTTGATCAACAACTCCACGCCGGACGTGCTGACGGGCCTGCCGCAGGGCACCCCGAACCGGCTGCTGTATACGCGGTTCGATGAGTCCGCCCAGGAAGGCTGAGTCTCGACGTCGTTCGGGGCGCCACCACGGCGTCATCGCGGGGAGGCAGATCGTCGACGGTGATCTGGCCCTGCAGCAACTCGACGGCACGATCAGAGGTGATCCGGTCGGGCCCCCAGGCTTCCATGACGCCCGGCGCCCAGGCCCAGGTGCTCACGCGACCAGCGCGCGGCTTCCCGCGCAGCGGTTGGCCCGTCCACCTCGCCCGGGAACGTCAGCGGTCCGAGAGCCGGTAGCCGCCCCGGGGAGAGCTGAAAGCCGAAATACCCCGTACTTCTGTGCGGCATGCGCACGTCCCGGATGATGTCCATCACCCGGGACAGAACTCCCGACGAGCGGGATCGGCAGGGTAACGTCACAGCACTACCGATCCGTGAACAGGGAAGGACCGGGCATGTTTCGCAAGGTGCTGGTCGCCAACCGCGGGGAGATCGCCATCCGGGCGTTCCGCGCGGGCTACGAGCTGGGCGCGGGCACAGTGGCGGTGTTCCCCCACGAGGACCGCAACTCGCTGCACCGTCTGAAGGCCGACGAAGCCTACGAGATCGGCGAGCCGGGACACCCGGTCCGCGCCTATCTCGACGTCGAGGAGATCGTCGGCGCCGCGCGGAAAGCCGGCGCGGACGCGGTCTACCCCGGTTACGGATTCCTGTCCGAGAACCCCGATCTCGCGCGCGCGTGCGAGGAAGCCGGCATCACCTTCGTCGGCCCGAGCGCGGAAATCCTGGAACTGACGGGTAACAAGGCACGCGCCGTGGCGGCCGCCCGCGACGCCGGCGTGCCGGTGCTCGGCTCGTCCCAGCCGTCGACCGACGTCGACGAGCTGACCGCGGCCGCCGAGGAGATCGGGTTCCCCGTGTTCGTCAAGGCCGTCGCCGGTGGTGGCGGCCGCGGGATGCGCCGCGTCAACGACCCCGCGCACCTGCGCGAGTCGGTCGAGGCCGCGATGCGCGAGGCCGAATCGGCCTTCGGCGACCCCACCGTGTTCCTCGAAAAGGCTGTCGTCGACCCGCGGCACATCGAGGTCCAGATCCTCGCCGACGGCGCGGGCAACGTCATCCACCTCTTCGAGCGCGACTGCTCGGTGCAGCGGCGCCACCAGAAGGTCATTGAGCTGGCCCCGGCGCCGAACCTCGACCCCGAGCTGCGCGACCGCATCTGCAACGACGCCGTCGCGTTCGCCCGCAAGATCGGCTACCGCAACGCGGGCACCGTCGAGTTCCTGCTCGACAAGGACGGCAACCACGTCTTCATCGAGATGAACCCGCGCATCCAGGTCGAGCACACGGTGACCGAGGAGGTCACCGACGTCGACCTGGTGCAGTCGCAGCTGCGCATCGCCGCCGGCGAGACCCTGGCGGACCTCGGCCTGTCCCAGGAGAAGGTCTACCTGCGTGGCGCGGCCATGCAGTGCCGCATCACCACCGAGGACCCGGCCAACGGGTTCCGCCCGGACACCGGCATGATCAGCGCCTACCGCTCGCCCGGCGGCTCCGGCATCCGCCTCGACGGCGGCACCGCGTTCGCTGGCACCGAGATCAGCGCGCACTTCGACTCGATGCTGGTGAAGCTCACCTGCCGCGGCCGCGACTTCAAGACCGCGGTGGGCCGCGCCCGCCGTGCCCTCGCGGAGTTCCGCATCCGCGGCGTTTCCACGAACATCCCGTTCCTGCAGGCCGTGCTGGACGACCCGGACTTCGCGGCCGGGCGCGTCACCACCTCGTTCATCGAGGAGCGCCCGCACCTGCTGACCGCGCGGCACTCGGCCGACCGCGGCACGCGCCTGCTGACCTACCTCGCCGACGTCACGGTCAACAAGCCGCACGGCGAACGCCCGCGGCTGATCGACCCGACCACGAAGCTGCCGTCGCTGCCCTCGGGCGAGCCGCAGGCCGGGTCGAAGCAGAAGCTGACCGAGCTGGGCCCGGAGGGGTTCGCCCGCTGGCTGCGGGAGTCGCCGACGCTGGGTGTAACGGACACGACGTTCCGCGACGCGCACCAGTCGCTCCTCGCGACCCGCGTGCGCACCAAGGACCTGCTGGCCGTCGCGCCGGTCGTGGCGCACACCCTGCCGCAACTGCTGTCGCTGGAGTGCTGGGGTGGCGCGACCTACGACGTCGCGCTGCGGTTCCTCGCCGAGGACCCGTGGGAGCGGCTGGCGCAGCTGCGTGAAGCGGTGCCGAACATCTGCCTGCAGATGCTGCTGCGCGGGCGCAACACCGTCGGCTACACGCCGTACCCGACGGAGGTGACCAACGCCTTCGTCGAGGAGGCCACCAACACCGGCATCGACATCTTCCGCATCTTCGACGCACTCAACGATGTCGAGCAGATGCGCCCGGCCATCGAGGCCGTGCGGGAGACCGGGAAGGCCGTCGCCGAGGTGGCGCTCTGCTACACCTCGGACCTGTCCGACCCCGGCGAGAAGCTGTACACGCTGGACTACTACCTCAAGCTGGCCGAGCAGATCGTCGGCGCGGGTGCGCACGTGCTGGCGATCAAGGACATGGCCGGCCTGCTGCGCGCGCCCGCCGCGGAGAAGCTGGTTTCCGCGCTGCGCAAGGAGTTCGACCTCCCGGTGCACATCCACACCCACGACACCGCGGGTGGTCAGCTGGGCACCTACCTCGCGGCGATCAACGCGGGTGCGGACGCGGTCGACGGCGCGGTCGCGTCGATGGCCGGGACCACCTCGCAGCCGTCGCTGTCGGCGATCGTCGCGGCCACCGACCACTCGGCGCGGCCGTCCGGGCTGAGCCTGCGCGCGGTCGGCGACCTGGAGCCGTACTGGGAGATCGTGCGCAAGATCTACGCGCCGTTCGAGGCGGGCCTTGCCTCGCCGACCGGCCGCGTGTACGACCACGAGATCCCCGGCGGCCAGCTGTCCAACCTGCGCACGCAGGCGAAGGCGCTGGGCCTTGGCGACCGCTTCGAGGAGATCGAGGCGATGTACGCGGCGGCCGATAAGATCCTGGGCCACCTGGTCAAGGTCACGCCGTCGTCCAAGGTGGTCGGCGACCTCGCGCTGCACCTGGTCGGCGCCGGTGTCGAGCCGGAGAAGTTCGAGGCCGAGCCGAACCGCTACGACATCCCGGACTCGGTGATCGGGTTCCTGCGCGGCGAGCTGGGCGACCCGCCCGGCGGTTGGCCGGAGCCGTTCCGCACCAAGGCGCTGGAGGGCCGCGCCGAGCCCAAGCCGGTCGCCGAGCTGTCCGCCGAGGACCGCGAGGGGCTGGCCAAGGACCGTCGCGCGACGCTGAACCGCCTGCTGTTCCCCGGGCCGACCAAGGAGTTCGAGGAGCACCGCCGCGCCTACGGCGACACCAGCGTGCTGCCCAGCAAGGACTTCTTCTACGGTCTGCGCCCGGGCGAGGAGTACGCCGTCGACCTGGAGCCCGGCGTGCGGCTGCTGTTCGAGCTGGAAGCGGTCGGCGAGGCCGACGAGCGCGGCATGCGGACCGTGATGGCCACGCTGAACGGCCAGCTGCGCCCGATCCAGGTGCGCGACCGGTCGGTGGCCGCGGACCTGCCCGCCGCGGAGAAGGCCGACAAGTCCGACCCGAAGCAGGTCGCCGCGCCGTTCGCGGGTGTGGTCACGCTGTCGGTGGCCGAAGGCGACGAGGTCGCCGCGGGCGCCACGGTGGCGACCATCGAGGCAATGAAGATGGAGGCCGCGATCACCGCGTCCGAGTCCGGGAAGGTCGCCCGCCTGGCGATCAACTCGGTCCAGCAGGTCGAGGGCGGCGACCTCCTGATCGTGCTGGAGTAAAACCGCGTGCGGCGGCACCCGTGCCGTCGTTAGGGTCGGCGCCGTGCTGATCCAAGCGGTGCCGCAGTGGCAAGGGGCCCGGACACCCCGGGCGGGCGATCTGCCCGCGGGGTGCCGGGCCCTTTCCGCGTTCGCGGCGGAGGTTCTCGGGGCACCGGTGCGCGAGGTGCGTTTGGAGGCGGGCGAAACACCCGTCGTGGAGGGCGTCGCGAACCGGGAAGCGTTGCTGGACAACAAGAAGCGGCACGCCGAAGCGCTCGCCGACGGCCCGGTGCTCACCGTCGGCGGGGACTGCGCAGCCGACCTGGTGCCGGTCGCCGCCGCCCGCGCCCGGCACGGTGAGCGGTTCGGCGTGGTGTGGTTCGACGCGCACGCCGACCTCAACACCCCGGCCAGTTCACCGTCGGGCGCCTTCCACGGGATGGTCCTGCGGTCGCTGCTGGGCGACGGCGATCCCGCGTTCGCGGCCGCGCCCGCGCTGGAGCCGGGCCACGCGGTGCTCGTCGGCGCCCGGGCGTTGGACCCGGCGGAACGGGACGAAATCGAGGCGGGCCGGGTCCGGCTGGTTACGGGAGAACCGTCGCGGATTGTCGCGGAAGTCCGCGATGCCGGTATCGAACGGCTGTACGTCCATGTTGATCTCGACGTTCTGGACCCGTCCGCGTTCGCCGGAATGGACTACCCGGAACCCGACGGGATGAGCGTGACGCAGCTCGTCGACGGGCTGCGCGCGCTCGCGGAGTTCGAGGTCGTGGGCGCGGGCGTCACCGAATGCGTTTCCGGCAAACGGGAGGAACTGGCGATTCTGGCACCCGTGCTGCACACCATTGGTGAATTACTTCGCTAATACAAGCGATTTCGCGCGGCGCGTGCTTGAATGAGGTTCGTGGGTAGCGCAGGCGGAGTCGCCGGCGCCGTTGGTGAACTCCTGCACACGGCGCTCGGCCAGGTTGTCCCGATCCGGATTCGTTGCTGGGACGGCAGTGAAACCGGCCCGCCGGACGCGCCGGTCCTGCACATCAGGCACCGCCGGGCGCTGCGCCGGCTGCTGTGGGCGCCGAACGAACTCGGCGTCTCGCGGGCGCATGTCGCGGGCGAGCTCGACGTCGAGGGGCCGTTCGTGGAAGCCCTGGAACGGCTGCACGACCTGGTCTACGACGTCGACTTCGACGTGGACCTGACGTGGTCGCTGCGGCGCGATCTCGCGAAGGCGGCGCTGAAGCTGGGCATCGTCGGGTTCCCGCCGAAGCCGCCGCCCGAGGAGATCAAGCTCGCCGGGCGCATGCACTCCCGGCGGCGCGACGCGGCCGCCATCTCGCACCACTACGACGTCGGCAACGACTTCTACGCGCTGGTGCTCGGGCCGTCCATGACGTACTCGTGTGCGGTGTGGGCGAAGCCGGAGACCACGCTGGAGCAGGCGCAGACCGCGAAGGTCGACCTGGTCGCGCGCAAGCTCGGCCTGCGCGAAGACATGCGGGTGCTCGACGTCGGCTGCGGCTGGGGCACCTTCGTCATCCACGCGGCCAAGGAGTACGGCGCGCACGCGGTCGGCGTCACGCTGTCGCAGGCGCAGGCCGACTTCGCCCGCAAGCGGGTCGCCGAGGAGGGGCTGTCGGACCTGGTGGAGATCCGGGTGCAGGACTACCGCGAGGTGTCCGACGGGCCGTACGACGCGATCTCCAGCATCGGGATGGCCGAGCACGTGGGCGCGTCGATGCTGCCGGTGTACGCGAAATCGCTGTTCGAGCTGCTGCGCCCGGAGGGACGGCTGCTCAACCACGCCATCTCGCGGCACCCGTCGGTGCCGCCGCGCGACCAGAAGACGTCGTTCATCGACCGGTACGTCTTCCCGGACGGCGAGCTGGAGCCGGTCAGCGTGATGGCGGGCGCGCTCGAAGAGGCCGGCTTCGAGGTGCGTGACGTCGAGGCGCTGCGCGAGCACTACGGGCGCACGTTGCGCGCGTGGGTCGCCAACCTGGAGGCGAACTGGGACGAAGCCGTTCGCCTGAGCGGCGCCGGACGGGCCCGCGTGTGGCGGCTGTACATGGCCGCGTGCGCGCTGAGCTTCGAAAGCGGCGCGATCGGGGTGAACCAGATCCTCGCCGTGAAGCCGACGGCGCGCGGCGGCAGCGGGATGCCGCCGGTGCGCAGCGCCTGGCTGTCTTAGTCGCGGGCGAGGCCGGCCACCAGCTCGTAGGAGCGCAGGCGGTCGGCCTCGCCGTGGACCATCGTGGTGATCATGATCTCGTCGGCGCCGGTGTCCGCGACCAGCGTCTCCAGGCCCTTCCGGACGGTCGACGGCGAGCCGTGGATCGTCGTGCCGAGGCGCTCGTCCACGAAGTGCCGGTCGATGTCCGAGTACGGGTACTCGGCGGCCTCCTCGGGTGACGGCAGCGGGATCGGGTTGCCGCGGCGCAGCTGCAGGAACTGCAGGCCGCTCGGCCCGGCCAGCCACCGCGCCTGCTCGTCGGTGTCCGCGCAGATCACCGCCGCGCCGAGCATCACGTAGGGCTCGGACAGCGCCTCCGACGGCCGGAACGACTCGCGGTACAGCTCGACCGCCGGGATCGTGTTGCGCGCGCTGAAGTGGTGGGCGAAGGCGAACGGCAACCCGAGCGAGCCGGCCAGCCGCGCGCTGAACCCGCTCGACCCGAGCAGCCACACCGGCGGCTTGTACCTCGGCACCGCGCGCACCGCGCCCGCGCCGTCGAAGTAGCCCATCAGCTCGGTCAGCTGCTCCGGGAAGTCGTCCGCGCCGAGCGCCTGCGGGGACCGGCGCAGCGCGAGCGCCGTGCGCTGGTCGGTGCCGGGGGCGCGGCCGATGCCGAGGTCGATGCGGCCCGGGTGGAAGGCCTCCAGCATCCCGAACTGCTCGGCCACCACGAGCGGCGCGTGGTTGGGCAGCATGATGCCGCCGGAACCGACGCGGATGGTCTCGGTGGCCGCCGCGACGTGGCTCATCAGGACGGTCGTCGCCGAGCTCGCCACACCGGGCATGTTGTGGTGCTCGGCCACCCAGAACCGGCGGTAGCCGAGCCGCTCGGCGTGCCGGGCCAGCTCGACGGACCCGCGGAGCGCGGTGCGCGCGTCCGCGCCGCTCGGGATGGGGGACAGGTCCAGCACGGACAACGCGACATCGGACAGAGGCTTCACGGCAACGTCCAACGCTGCCCCGGCCGCGGCTCTTCCCGGTTTTGTCCTACCCCTCGGCGATGGTCAGCAGACACCGCCGGGCGTGGCAGGGAACAGAAGATCCCAGGGCCGCGCGCTTACAACGGCCGGGCTTCACATCCCCGCGGTGACATCGGATCGCACGCTCCGGCTCGCACGCGCTGTCCTGGGCACCCCGGGGTCGCTTCCCCACGCCTGCCGCGGGTTCAATGGCGGGCCTCACTCTGCGCAGGGCGGTGGCGAGCGCGGCGTCGCGGGAGGACGCGTTGCCGATCTTCACCGGCGCGCGCATATGGAGCCGACAAGTGACCCGCACAGCGGGGGAATCGGAGCAGGTGGGCAAGGCGAGCGTCTCCGGCGGCCGGCTGAGCGCCATCCACCAGGCGCGCTACCTGCTCGATGCACTGCGGCCGTTCGCGGGGCGGACGGTGCGGATCGAGCACCAGGAGGGGCTGCGCCCGACGGTGTTCAATCGCCCCGCCGGACGGCGGCGCGATTGAACACCGTCGGGGTCGTCCCGATGCGTGGCTGCGTGCTACGAGCCGGGGACCGAGCCGATCGCGGGTGGGGACGGCACGCCGCCGGTCACGACCGTGCCCAGCGTCTCCTGCCAGGCCCGCTGCCACAGCCCGGCCGCCTCGATCTTGCGCAGCCACTCGTTGACGAACCGCTTGAACGAGTCGTCGTCGAGCTTGAGGCCGATGCCGTACGGCTCGCTGGTGAACGGCTGCCCGCTGATCTGCAGCTTCGAGTCCAGTTGCGCCTCGCCGGCCAGCACGGTCAGGTCGTGCACGTACGCGTCGCCCTTGCCCTGCTCCAGCGCCTGCACGCACTCCTCGGCGGTGCCGAACGTGGTGATCTTCGCGCCGGGCGCGCGCTGCTGGATCGCCGCGACGCTGGTCGTCCCGGCGACCGCGAGGACGGTCTTGCCGTTGAGGTCGCCGGGGTCGTCGATGCCGGTGGTGCCCTTGAGGGTGGCGATCGCCTGCCCGGACAGCAGGTACGGCCCGGCGAACGCGACCCGTTGCGCCCGCTCCGCGGTGATCGTGTAGATCCGGATCACCGCGTCCACCGTGCCCGTTTTCAGCATCGCTTCCCGGGTTTCCGGTGTGGTCGTCACGATGTTGACGTTCGGCCTGCCGATGATGTATTTCGCGAGCATTTTTCCAAGTGTCGCGTCGAATCCGTCGGTGCTTCCGGTGATCGGATTCCGCTGCGACAGCAGGGGCAGGTTCTCGTCGCCGCCGATGACGAGCGTGCCGCGGGCCTTGATGGCCTGCGCCGTCGGGCTGGCCGCCAGGTCCGCGTCGCTCGCTACCGGCGCTTCGCCGATGACGCCCTGACCAGCCGAAACCTCGCCGCCGGTGCTCGCGTTGTCGTCGCCCGTACAGGCGACGCCCGTCGTGAGCAACGCCACGGCGAGGCCGATCGAGGCCGCCGTACGGCGCGCAGCACGCACCCAACCTGCCATGAGGTGCTCCATCCACAGTCCCGTGACACCACGAAGAGACGGTCGGTCTCGCCGTGCATGGTAATTGCCCGGGAAATGGCGGGGGCTAACGAAGGCGTTGCGTTTTTCGTGATTTATTCCGCAGGCAGCCACTCGTCGTCGGAGGCCACGACCGTCAGCTGCTGCGTCGCGCGGGTCAGTGCGACGTAGAGCACGCGCCGCCCAGTGAGCGACTCGGTGATCAGCTCGGTCGGCTCGACCAGCACGACGGCGTCGTACTCCAGGCCCTTGGCGTCCAGGCTGCCGACGACCTTGAGCCGCTCGTCCGCCTGCCCCCGCACCCAGGCGCCGACCTCGGCGACCCGGTCCATGGCGCACACCACGCCGACCGTGCCCTCGACGGCGTCCAGCAGCTCCTTCGCCGCCGCCTGCACCGCGCTCTCCACGCTGCCGCGCTCGACCAGCCGCACGTCCGGCTCGATCCCGGTGGTCCGGACCGCCCGGGGCAGCTCGCCCTCGGCGGCGTGCCCGGCGACCACGCGGGCGGCCAGGTCGAAGATCTCCGCCGAGTTCCGGTAGTTGGTGCGCAGCGTGTAGCGGCGGACCGGGGTGCGCGCGCCGAACACCTGCGTCCGGGCCTGCGCCGCCTCCTCCGGATCCGGCCACGAGCTCTGCACCGGGTCGCCGACCACCGTCCAGCTGGCGTACTTGCCGCGCCTGCCGACCATCCGCCACTGCATCGGCGAGAGGTCCTGAGACTCGTCGACCACGATGTGCGAGTACTCGTCGTAGTGCTCCGGCCGGTGCGGCTTGCCCTGCGACCCGCGCTCCGGCGGCGCCGCGTCCAGCTCGATCTGCTGCGCCCGGCGGCGGCGCTTGGGCGGCGGGCCGACCAGCACGCGCAGCTCGTCCAGCAACGCCACGTCGGCGACCGTCCACTCGCGCTCGCGGTCGGCGAACGAGGCGGCCAGCAGGTCGACCTCGGCCGGGGTCAGCACACCGCGCGCCGCCTTGGTCAGGCGCCGCGGATCGCCCAGCCACCGCAGGATCTCGCCCGGGTACAGCACCGGCCACCACACGACCAGGAAGCGGTGGAAGTCGATCCGCTCGCCGAGGTCGTGGATCACCTCGGCGCGCTCGATCGAGCGGCCGTCGGAGCGCGCGTTCTCCTCGGCCCGGTCGGCCAGCGCCTCCAGCAGCGCCTCGGCCGCCCGCACGCGCGAGCGGTTCGGCGGCCCGCCGTGGCCGTGCACCTTGCGGCGGACCTTCTCCAGCTCCTTGCGGTTGAGCTTGAGGACGTCGCCCTTGTAGACGATCCGCATCTCGTCGGGCACGTCCGGCGGCGTGTCCCGCAGCGCCTTCGCCAGCACCTTGCGCATCCGCAGCGAGCCCTTGATCGCGGCGAGCGGCGCCGGGTCCTGCCGGTCGGTGCTGATGCCGTCGAGCACCGCGCCCAGCGCGCGCAGCTCGACGTTCGTCTCGCCCATCGACGGCAGCACGCGCGAGATGTAGTTCGTGAAGACCCCGGACGGCCCGACCACCAGCACCCCGGCCCCGCCGAGCTGGCGGCGGTACCGGTACAGCAGGTAGGCCGCGCGGTGCAGTGCCACGGCGGTCTTGCCGGTGCCGGGGCCGCCGGTGATTTCCGTGACACCGCGCCACGGTGCCCGGATGACCTCGTCCTGTTCCTTCTGGATGGTCGCGACGATGTCGCGCATCTTGTCGCCGCGCGACCGGCCCAGCGCCGCCATCAGCGCGCCCTCGCCGACCACCTGCATGTCGTCGCCGACCGCGTCCGGGATCAGCACGTCGTCGTCCACGTCGAGCACGGTCTGCCCGGAGCAGCGGATGACGCGGCGGCGCACCACGTCCATCGGCTCCTCGGCGGTGGCCTGGTAGAACGCGGCGGCGGCCGGGGCGCGCCAGTCGGTCACGAGGTTGTCGAACTCGGCGTCGCGGATGCCGAGGCGGCCGACGTAGATCTTCTCGCCGGTGGTGTGGTCGAGCCGTCCGAAGACCAGGCCCTCGTACTCGGCGTCCAGGGTCTGCAGCGTCTGGGTCGCGTGGTGGACCATCATGTCGCGCTCGAACAGCATCGAGGCCTGCTCGAAAACGGCTTCGCGCTGGGCGCCGTGGCCGATCTCGTAGCCCTTGGCACGCATCGCCTCCGCCTGCGCCCGGAGTTCGGCGAGCCGGGTGTAGACGCGGTCCACGTGGTGTTGTTCGATGGCGATCTCGGCCCGTCTGACCCGAGGTTCCGACACGCAGCGCTCCTACAGCTCACTCGCCGGCAACAGGAAGATTGACTCTACGCGTGCCCCGCGGGCCGTTCACCGGGTCCTGGGCAAAACACCGCGCAGAACACAGCGCGATGATGGGGCTGTGACGAGGATCGTGGCCGGGGCGGCGAGCGGGCGGCGGCTCAAGGTGCCGGCGCAGGGCACGCGGCCGACGTCCGAGCGCGTGCGGGAGGCGTTGTTCAACGCGCTGGAGGCGGCGGGTGAGCTGACCGACGCGCGGGTGCTGGACCTCTACGCCGGTTCCGGCGCGCTGGGGCTGGAGGCGCTCTCGCGGGGCGCGGCGGACGCGGTGTTCGTCGAGTCCGACCGGCGCGCGGTGCAGGTCCTCAAGGCCAACGTGAGCGCGCTCGGGCTGGGCGGTTCGGTGCGCTCCGGCCCGGTCGAGACGGTGCTGGCGCAGCCCGCCGACGAGCCGTTCCACCTCGTGCTGGCCGATCCGCCCTACTCGGTGGGCGCGCAGAAGATCGGCGCGGTGCTGGCCGCGCTGGGCGTTGGCGGGTGGATCGCCGAGGACGGGCTGGTGATCGTCGAGCGGGCGCTGCGCGACGGCGAACCGGACTGGCCCGCCGGGTTCGCGCCGCTGCGCACCTCGCGCTACGGCGACACGGCCTTGTACTGGGCGGAGTACGTCACTTCACCGCGCCACGGCGGGTAGAGCTTGATAGCGTCCGCCACATGCGGCGTGCGGTGTGTCCAGGCTCCTACGACCCGGTGACCAACGGCCACCTCGACATCATCGAGCGGGCGGCGAAGCTGTTCGACGAGGTCGTGGTCGCGGTCATGATCAACAAGTCCAAGAAGGGCATGTTCACCATCGAGGAGCGGCTGGACATGCTGCGCGAGATCACCGCGCACCTGCCCAACGTCCGCGTCGATTCGTGGCACGGGCTGCTCGTGGACTACTGCAGGCAGCACGACATCGCGGCGATCGCCAAGGGCCTGCGCTCGGTCAGCGACTTCGACTACGAGCTGCAGATGGCGCAGATGAACCGGGAGCTCTCCGGCGTCGAGACCCTGCTGATGTCGAACAACCCGGCCTACGGCTTCGTGTCCAGCTCGCTGGTCAAGGAGGTCGCCACCTACGGCGGCGACGTGAAGAACCTGGTGCCGGACGTGGTCTTCGAGCGGCTCACCGCGAAACTCGCCGAACGCGCCTGATCGGGCGACGACTTTCGTCGGGACTTCGGGCTCGTTCACCTGACGGCCCCCTCCAGGTAACGCGTTCGGGCTACGGTCCGAAAATGACCAACATCACGAAGTCCCGGGTGGCGGGTGCGCTGCTCGCGGTCGTCCTCACGTTGTTCACCGGGTTCGGGCCGGCCGCTCCCGCCTCGGCCGCGCCGCTGTCCGCCACTCAGGCCGAGTGTGGCGACACCTCCGGCTTCACGGTGGTCGCGCTGTCCTCGCTGCCCGCCGAGGCCACCGACACCTACGAGCTGATCCAGCAGGGCGGCCCGTACCCGTACGAGCAGGACGGGACGGTCTTCCAGAACCGCGAGGGGCTGCTGCCCGCCTGCGCGAGCGGCTACTACCACGAGTACACCGTGGAGACCCCCGGCAGCGACGACCGCGGCGCGCGCCGCATCGTCACCGGCTCGGCGGGGGAGTACTTCTACACCGGCGACCACTACGCGAGCTTCGACCTGGTGGACGTGAATTCCTGACGGTTCCCCTTGACACGCCCGCCCGTCGCCCACCACCACCCTCAACGGAGACGCTTCGCGTCGCTGACACGCCCGGTGACGCAGCGTTCCCCCCTTTCCCCGGAGAAACGGGCAGACTTGTGGTCAAGCCGGATGGGGAAAGGCCACCTAGGGAGTCGCTGTGTACCGGGTGTTCGAGGCGCTGGACGAGCTCGTCACGATCGTGGAAGAGGCACGCGGGGTGCCGATGACGTCCAGCTGCGTGGTTCCCCGCGGGGACGTCCTCGAACTGCTCGACGACGTGCGCGACGCGCTGCCCCGCGAGGTCGACGACGCGCAGGACGTGCTCGACCAGCGCGACGAGCTGATCAACAAGGCGCGCCACCAGGCCGAGACGACGGTGGGCGACGCCAACGCCGAGGCCGAGCGGGTCACCTCCGAGGCCGCCGCCGAGGCCGAGCGCATGATCGCCGACGCGCAGGCGCGCGCCGAGCAGGTCATGGCCGACGCGCGCGCGGAGGCCGAGCGGATGATCGCCGCGGGCCAGGCCGAGTACCACAACCTGACCGAGCGGGCCCGCGCCGAGGCCGAGCGCATGATGCAGGCCGGTCGCGACGCCTACGAGCGCGCCGTCGAGGACGGCCGCCACGAGCAGTCCCGGCTGGTGTCCCAGACCGAGGTCGTGCAGGCCGCGCACGCCGAGTCCGCGCGCATCGTGGACGAGGCCCACGCCGAGGCCGACCGGCAGCGCGCCGACTGCGACGCCTACGTCGACGGCAAGCTCGCCGAGTTCTCCGAGCTGCTGTCCACCACGCTCCGGACGGTCGACTCCGGCCGCAACCACCTGCGCGGCCCGTCGAGCCTCGGCCAGCGCCCCACGCCCCTGTACGACTTCCAGCCCTGATCGCGGCGTAGAGTGGTGGGGTTGCCTTCCGCCCTCTACTCAACGGACCCATGTCTCAGCACAATGACTCTTCCGACGCCCGCAACCCGTGGGTCGTCGACACCCGTGAGCTGGGCCGGCGCGCCGGCCTGAGCCGGACCATCCAGCGCACGGCGCCCACCGCCGTCGAGTGGGGCGTGCCCGATGTGATCGTGGTGCCGAAGGGCGCCGAGGTCGAGCTGGACCTGCTGCTCGAGTCGGTGGTCGAGGGCGTGCTGGTCACCGGCTCCGCCGCGGTGCGGACCACCGGCGCCTGCTCCCGCTGCCTCGACCCGATCGACGACGAGGTCGAGGTCGAGCTCACCGAGCTGTTCGCCTACCCCGACTCGACCACGGACGAGACGACCGACGAGGACGAGGTCATGCGCCTCGTCGACGACCGGATCGACCTCGAACCGCTGGTCCGCGACGCCGTCGTGCTGGCGCTGCCGCAGGTCCCGCTGTGCCGCGAGGACTGCCCGGGGCTGTGCCCCGATTGCGGCGGGAAGTGGGCCGATCTCGAGCCCGGACACGGGCATGAGACGATAGACCCTCGGTGGGCCGCGCTGGTCGAGCGTTTCGACGACTCGTCCTCCGGCGGGCCCGGCCGGCAAGCCTGACGGGCATCAGCTCGTAAGCACCTGAGTAAGCACGCTCGCGCCCGCGTGAGCGAACCGTGGATGAGGAGATTCAGTCGTGGCCGTCCCGAAGCGGAAGATGTCGCGCTCCAACACGCGCCACCGTCGTGCGCAGTGGAAGGCGACGCCCGTGCAGCTGGTGCCCTGCCAGAACCGGGCCTGCCGGCAGCCGAAGCCGCAGCACGTGGCCTGCCCGACCTGCGGCCAGTACGACGGTCGTCAGGTCGTCGAGCCCGCCTGAGGTCGCTGACCAGTATGGGGGGCAGGTCGAGATCGGGAGGGCCGGCCGCCGACCCGAAACCGTTGCTCGAAGCGCTCGGCGTCGAACTCGACGCCGAGCTGCTCACGCTGGCGCTCACCCACCGCTCGTATGCCTACGAGAACGGTGGGTTGCCGCCGAACGAGCGGCTCGAGTTCCTCGGTGACGCCGTGCTCGGTCTGGTCGTCACCGACCACCTGTACCGCACGCACCCCGAGCTGCCGGAGGGGCAGCTCGCGAAGCTGCGGGCCAGTGTGGTCAACATGCACGCCCTGGCCGGGGTCGCGCGGGGGCTGGGTCCCGGTGGGCTCGGCGCGCACCTGCTCCTCGGCAAGGGCGAGGAGCTCACCGGTGGCCGTGACAAGGCGAGCATCCTCGCCGACGGTCTGGAGGCCGTGATCGGTGCGGCGTACCTCGCGCACGGCATCGACGCGGCTCGCGAGCTGGTGCACCGGCTGTTCGACGCGCTGCTGGCGGAGGCGCCGCTGCGCGGTGCCGGGCTGGACTGGAAGACGAGCCTGCAGGAGCTGACCGCGTCGGCCGGGCTGGGTGTGCCGGAGTACAAGGTGGAGGACACCGGGCCGGACCACCGCAAGGAGTTCAGCGCCACGGTGCTGGTCGCCGGCCGCGACTTCGGCAACGGCAACGGCACCACGAAGAAGGAAGCCGAGCAGAAGGCCGCCGAGACCGCTTGGCGGGCTCTTTCCGAGGAGCTGAAGCCGGAGGGCTCGGAGTAGATCTCGTGCGAAGCCGGGTCGCTGCCGTTGGTGCAGCGGCCCGGCTTCGTCGTTCCCGGCATATCTCGTGCGGGTTCGGCGTTCCATGGGAAGGCCTGTCGTCACAGTGTGTCGTCGTCATGCGACCCGGTCGGACGTCGGGAATTGTCGGGGGTCGTGGATAGGGTGGTGTGGTGCCGGAGCTTCCCGAAGTAGAAGTGGTGCGCCGCGGGCTGCAGGCCCACGTGGCGGGCCGCGGGATCGCTCGTGTCGAGGTGCTGCACCCCCGCGCGATCCGCCGTCACGAGCTGGGCCCCGAGGACTTCACCGGAAGGCTCGCCGGGGCGCGCGTCGAGGCCGCGCGGCGGCGTGGCAAGTACCTGTGGCTGGAGCTGTCGGACAAGGAAGCGATCCTCGCGCACCTGGGCATGAGCGGTCAGATGCTCGTGCAGCCCGAGGGCGCCCCCGACGAGAAGCACCTGCGCGTCCGCATCCGGTTCGACGACGGCGGCCCCGAGCTGCGGTTCGTCGACCAGCGGACCTTCGGCGGGCTCGCGCTGGCCGATCTCGTCACCTCCGACGGCACGCTCCTGCCCGCGCCGATCGCGCACATCGCCCGCGACCCGATGGACCCGGCGTTCGACCCGGCCCAGGCGGTCAAGGCCCTGCGCTCCCGCCGCACCGAGATCAAGCGCGCCCTGCTCGACCAGACGCTCGTGTCCGGGGTCGGCAACATCTACGCCGACGAGTCCCTCTGGCGCGCCCGGCTGCACTGGGCCCGCCCCACCGAGAAGCTCACCCGCGCCCAGGGCGCGGCCGTCCTCGAAGCGGCCACCGAGGTGATGAACGAGGCGCTCCACGCCGGCGGCACGTCGTTCGACGCGCTGTACGTCAACGTCAACGGCCAGTCCGGCTACTTCGACCGCTCGCTGAACGTCTACGGCCAGGGCGACCGCCCCTGCCGCCGCTGCGGCACGCCCATCCGCCGCGAGCCGTTCATGAACCGGTCGTCCTACTTCTGCCCGCGCTGCCAGCCCCGGCCGCGCCGCTCCTCCTGACACCGGAAGGCAGGTCACGTGGCCCAGGAAGAACTCGTGGTGCTGCTCGACGAGCGCTTCGACCCCGTCGGCACAGCGCCGAAGCGCACGGTGCACGACGCGCACACCCCGCTGCACCTGGCGTTCTCCTGCTACGTCTTCGACCGCGCCGGCCGCGTCCTGCTGACCCGGCGCGCGATCGGCAAGAAGACGTGGCCGGGCGTGTGGACCAACTCGTTCTGCGGCCACCCCGGCCCGGGCGAGGACATGGCCGAGGCCATCGCGCGGCGCGCGAAGCAGGAGCTGGGCCTGGAGGTCACCGGGCTGCGGAAGGTGCTGCCGGACTTCCGCTACACGGCGACGGACGCGGGCGGCGTGGTGGAGAACGAGTTCTGCCCCGTGTGGGTGGCCGAGGCCGACGCGGACCCGCTGCCCGAGCCGGACGAGGTGTGCGAGTGGCGCTGGTCGGCCTGGACCGACCTGGTGGAGAGCATGAGCCGCACGCCGTTCGTGTTCAGCCCGTGGTCGCAGTTGCAGGTCCCGCGGCTCGCGGAAACTCTTTCGGCGGGGGCAACACAGCGGTAACAGCCGGCTGGTGGGCTTGCCGGGTGCGTTCCCCGGACACCGCGCTCACCGGGATCGGCCCGGACACGTTCGACCTGCGCCACCGCACGATCCACGGCTACCGGCGCGCCTACCGCATGGCGGGCAGCGGTCCCGCGTTGCTGTTCGTCCACGGCATCGGCGACGACTCGTCCACCTGGCTGGACGTGCTCGCGTCGCTGACCAGGGACTACACGGTGATCGCGCCGGACCTGCTCGGCCACGGCGGTTCGGACAAGCCGCGCGCCGACTATTCGGTGGCCGCCTATGCCTGCGGGATGCGGGACCTGCTGGCGACACTCGACATCGACCGGGTGACCGTGATCGGGCACTCGCTCGGCGGCGGCGTGGCGATGCAATTCGCCTACCAGTTCCCGGAACGCTGCGAGCGGCTGGTGCTGGTCAGTTCCGGCGGCATCGGCGCTGGCGTGCACCCGCTGCTGCGGCTCGCGGCCGCGCCGGGCGCCGATCTGGTGCTGCCGCTGCTCGGCACCCCGCCGGTGCGGGAAGGCTTGCGGCGCTTCCGGAGCCTGCTGCGGGCGGGCGGCGGGTTCGGGCTGGGGGCGGACCTGGACTACGTGATCGGCAAGTACGTGCGGCTCGCGGAGTCGACCAGCAGGCAGGCGTTCCTGCGCACGCTGCGCGCGGTGGTGGACTGGCGCGGGCAGGTGGTGAACATGCTCGACCGCAGCTACCTGACGGAGGGCATCCCGACGATGCTGGTGTGGGGGACGCGGGACCACGTCGTGCCGAGCGAGCACGCGCTGGTCGCCCACGCCGCGATGCCGGGCAGCAGGCTGGAGATCTTCGAGGGTGCTGGGCACTTCCCGCACCACACCGCGCCGCAGCGGTTTCTGGCTGTCTTGCGGGATTTCCTCGCCACGACGAGACCCGCCCAGCACGATGTGCGCCGGTGGCGGGAGCTGCTGCGCACGGGCCGCAGCCCGCGTTCCGGTGGCTCCACGCCGTTGGGCATCTCCAGTGGGAGTTGAGGATTTCCTCGCCATGACGAGGCCCGCGCGGCATGATGTGCGCCGGTGGCGGGAGCTGCTGAGCTCGGGTCACAACGCGCGTTCCGGTGGCGCCAGGCCGCTGGGCATCTCGAGCGAGAGCTGACCGCATCAGGACAGCGGTGAACATGCTCGATCGGAGATTCTTCGAGGGTGCCGGGCACTTCCCGCACCACACCGCGCCGCAGCGGTTTCTGGCTGTCCTGCGGGATTTCCTCGCCACGACGAGGCCGGCCCAGCACGACGTGCGCCGGTGGCGGGAGCTGCTGCGCACGGGCCGCAGCCCGGGCTCCGGCGGCTCCACGCCGCTGGGCATCTCCAGCGGGAGCTGACCGCATCAGGACACCGGCCTCGACGACCACCGCCTGGATGCGATTACCTCCAGGATGATCTCGGGAGGTGCGGTGAAACGGGCGCGGTGGTGGAAGCTGGGCGGCGTGGCCGCCGTGTTGGTCGCGGCTGTCGTGCTGCTCGTGGTGCACGTGTTCGACGACGACCCCGCGGACACCGCGGACGACATCGCCACGGCGCTCACCGGCGAGGACCACGCGGCCTACCGGGACCTCCACTGCGCGGACCTGCCACCGGTGGACGAGGTCAGCCTGCCCGGCCAGGGCACCGTCTCGGCGTTCACCATCGGCGACATCTCCGTCTTCGACGTGCGCCAGAGCGCGGACGACGTCGCCGTGGCCGTGTTCGTGGCCGACGGGACCGCCAGCTTCGTCATCGGTGAACTCGGCAGGGACGACGGCTGGTGCCTGCTCGACCTGTTCGCCTGTCCCGCCGCGGCGCAGCCGGCCACGGTCTGGTCCGGCCCGGACTGGACGCAGCTGCGCCGGGAAAGCGTGTGCGGCGACGTCCTGTCGCGCCCCCGCAACTGAAAGAGCCCCGGGCCGGCGACCGGCCCGGGGCTCTCCTCGGCTACCTCAGTTGAACACGTGCGTCCGCGCGGCGAGGTTCGCCAGCAGCTCGCGGCCCTTCTCGGCGTTGCGCGGCTGGCTCAGCACGTCGTAGCGGCGCGCGACCAGCTGCGTCTGCGACACGAAGTCACGCTTGCCGCGGGTGGCGCCGTAGCTGATGGCCGCGAACACCATGCTGAACGCGACACCGGCGACCAGGCCGAACAGGATCGGCAGCAGCCCGGCGCCCGGCGTGAACAGCGTCAGCAACAGGCCGACGAACACACCGAACCAGGCGCCCGACATCGCGGCGCCGCCGAGCACGCGGCCCCAGCTGAGCTTGCCGGCGACCCGCTCGACCAGCATCGGCTCGACCCCGACGATCGTGACGTCCGCCACGGGGAAGTCGTTGTCGGCGAGGTGGTCGACCGCACGCTGGGCCTCTTCGTAGGAGTCGTAGGACCCGATCGGCCAGCCGGTGGGCAGGGTCGGGAGCTGCGGGCTCGTCCGGGCGTTGGTGAAAGCGGTCTGCGTGAATGCTTGGGTCATCTTCCTCACCTCTCCTGACCTGTTCAACGCTCCCGCATACCCACTTGTGCCCCATGTCCGAACCTCACAGGGAATCCTCAGACTCGCAGCTCCGGCCGGTAGATGTCGAACCAGTGGTGCAGGTCGAGCAGCCGGTCCAGGCCGTGGCGTGTGAGGGACGTCATCGTGGCCGGGTCCTGGCCCACCGCGTCCGTCACCCACTCGCGGGAGGCCAGTTCGAACACCGGGTCGCCGGGCGTCGCCAGCACCTCCTTCGCCTGCTGCTGCAACGCCGCCGCGTACCCGGGGTCCTGCGTGGACGGGTACGGGCTCTTCACCCGGTCCACAACGGACTGCGGCAGCACGTGCTTGGTCGCGTGCCGCAGCAGGCTCTTCTCCCTGCCGTCGAACGTCTTCAGCGACCACGGCGTGTTGTAGACGTACTCGACGAGCCGGTGGTCGCAGAACGGCACCCGCACCTCCAGGCCCACCGCCATCGACGCGCGGTCCTTGCGGTCCAGCAGCGCCCGCACCATCCGCGTCAGGTGCAGGTGGCACACCTCGCGCATCCGGCGCTCCTCCGCGGAAACCCCGTCCAGGTGCTCGACCCGCGCCAGCGCCGTGCGGTACTGGTCCGCGATGTAGCCCTCGAGATCCAGCGTGGACCGCACCTCCGCCCGCAGCAGCCCGCCGCGTTCGAGAGCGCCCGTGTTGAACGCCAGCCACGGGAACGTGTCGGCGTTGCGGGCGGTCTCGTCGTGGAACCACCGGTACCCGCCGAACACCTCGTCGGCCGACTCGCCGGACAGCGCCACCGTCGACTCCGCCCGGATGGCCTTGAACAGCAGGTACAGCGAGGTGTCCATGTCGCCCATGCCGGCCGGGATGTCCCGCGCGGTCAGCACCGCCCGCCGCACCGCCGGGTCGGTCAGCGCGGCGGGGTCGAGCACGACGTCCTGGTGCGCCGAGTCGACCAGCTTCGCCACGTCCCGGATGAACGGCGAGTCCGGGGTGTCGCGCATCTCGTCGGGCTTGAAGTTCTCCTCCTGCCCCACGAAGTCGACCGAGAAGGTGCGCAGCTGCTCGCCCTCCTCACGCAGCCGCGCGGCCGCCAGGCCGGTGATCGCGCTGGAGTCCAGGCCGCCGGACAGCAGCACGCAGCGCGGCACGTCGGCGACCAGCTGCCGGTGCACGATGTCGGTCATCAGCTCGCGCACCCGTGCGACCGTGGTCTCCTGGTCGTCGGTGTGCTCGCGCGCCTCCAGCTTCCAGTACGTGCGGGTGTGCACGCCGTCCCGATCCACCCGGACGATCGTGCCCGGCTCCACTTCGGACATCCCGTGCCACAGCGACCAGCCAGGCTGCTTGGTGAAGGAGAACAGCTCCCGCAACCCGTCCGCGTCCACGATCCGCTTCGCCGCGGGATTGGCCAGGATCGCCTTCGGCTCGGACCCGAACAACACGCCGTCGCGCGTCGGGTAGTAGTAGAACGGCTTGATGCCCATCCGGTCGCGGATCATGACGAGCTTCTCGTCGCGGGCGTCCCAGATGGCGAAGGCGTACATGCCGTTGAGGTGGTCGGCGACGGACTCGCCCCACTCCAGGTACCCGTGCAGCACGACTTCGGTGTCGCTGTCGGTGCGGAAGGTGTGGCCCTTGCCCTCCAGCTCGCGGCGCAGCTCGGTGAAGTTGTAGGCCTCACCGCTGTAGACCATGGCCACCTCGCCGGCCGGCGTGGTCACCGACATCGGCTGCCGCCCGCCGGGCAGGTCGATGATCGCGAGGCGACGGTGGCCGAGTGCGGCGTGCGGGGCGATCCACGTCCCGGAGTCGTCCGGACCACGGCAGGCCATGGTCCCGGTCATGGCGTCGAGCACTTCGCGCCGTTGGGTGAGGTCGGTCTCGAAGGAGACCCAGCCGGTGATGCCGCACATGCGTACTACCCTCCCGATGCTTAGCAAGTACAACTATGCGTAACACCGTGGTAACACAACTCACCGGTAACTGTCTGCTCGATTCGTCCGCTCTGACGGGATGGATTTCACGGAGTGTGGCCGGTCGCACACGCGCCTCAAGAACGCGTAAATCCGCGCCGAGGCGGCGTCAAGGCGCCGTCATCCGGACGAGGACACGGGACATCCGAGCGCACGCTGTCACCGGAGCGGTCACCGATCGGGTGACCCGTGCTGGAAGGTGTGAAGTGGCGGATCTGCTGTACGCCGTGCTGCTGATCGCGGTGTTCGCGGTGCTGGCGCTGACGTTGCGCGGGCTGGAGAAGCTGTGAGCGGCGCGGGGGTGGTGGCCAACGTCGTCGGCGGGGTGCTGGCGCTGGGCCTGATCGTCTACCTGTTCATCGCACTCACCAAGCCGGAGAGGTTCTGATGTCGGACCTCGCGTCCGGCCTGGTCACGGTCGGCATCCTCGTCACCGCGCTCGCCCTGGTCCACAAACCGCTCGGCGACTACATGGCGCGTGTGTTCAGCAGCGAGCGGCACCTCAAGCTGGAGCGCGGCCTGTACCGCGCGTTCCGGGTGGACCCGTCCTCCGAGCAGCGCTGGCCCACCTACGCGCTGGGCGTGCTCGGGTTCTCGGTGGTGTCCATCGTCTTCCTGTACCTGCTGCAGCGCCTGCAGTCCGTCCTGCCGCTGAGCCTCGGCCGCGGTCCGGTCGACCCCGGCGTCGCGTTCAACACGGCGGTCAGCTTCGTGACCAACACGAACTGGCAGTCCTACGTGCCCGAGACGACCATGGGCCACCTCGTCCAGATGGCCGGGCTGACGGTGCAGAACTTCCTGTCCGCCGCGGTCGGCCTGTCGGTCGCGATGGCGCTGGTCCGCGGGTTCACCCGGTCCAGGACCGACCGGCTCGGCAACTTCTGGGTCGACCTGACCCGCGGCACCGTGCGGATCCTGCTGCCGCTGTCGGTCGTGTTCGCGATCGTGCTGATCGCGCTCGGCGTCACGCAGAGCCTCCGCGCCGGCGTCACGGTCACCGGCCTGGACGGCACGCAGAGCACCATCTCGATGGCGCCCACGGCGAGCCAGGAGGTCATCAAGGAGCTCGGCACCAACGGCGGCGGCATCTTCAACGCCAACTCCGCGCACCCGTTCGAGAACCCGAACGTCTGGACCGACCTGATCGAGATCTTCCTGATCCTGGTGATCCCGGTGTCGCTGACCCGGACGTTCGGCAGGCTCGTCGGCAACCCGAAGCAAGGGTACGTCCTGCTGTCCGTGATGGGTCTGCTGTGGACGTTCGTGCTCGCGGTGACCTGGTGGGCCGAGTCGCACCCGAACGGCCCCGCCGCCCTGCTGGCAGGCGCGAACCTGGAGGGCAAGGAGCAGCGGTTCGGCATCGGCGCGTCGTCGCTGTTCGCCACCAGCACCACCGGCACCTCGACGGGCGCGGTGAACTCGCTGCACGACAGCTACAGCGGCCTCGGTGGCGGCATGACCCTGCTGCACATGCTGTTCGGCGAGGTCTCGCCGGGCGGTGTCGGCACCGGCCTGTACGGCATCCTGGTGATGGCGATCATCGCGATGTTCCTGGCCGGCCTGATGGTCGGCCGCACGCCGGAGTACCTGGGCAAGAAGCTCGGCAAGCGCGAGGTCACGGCCGCCGCGATCGCGATGCTGGCGATGCCCGCGGTCGTCCTGCTCGGCGCCGGCGCGGCCCTGCTCATGCCGGGCACCGCGGGCGCGCTGGGCAACAGCGGGGCGCACGGACTGTCCGAAGTGCTCTACGCGTACGCCTCCACCGGCAACAACAACGGCAGCGCCTTCGCCGGCATCACGGTGACGGACGGCTGGTTCCAGTCCTCGCTGTCGGTGGCGATGCTGATCGGCCGGTTCGTGCCGATCATCGCGGTCCTGTGCCTGGCCGGTTCGCTGGCCGCGCAGAAGAAGGTGCCGGAGACCGCGGGCACCCTGCCGACGACCGGGCCACTGTTCGGCTCCGTGCTCGCCGGAACCATCCTGCTCGTCGCGGCGCTGACGTTCGTCCCGGCGCTCGCGCTCGGTCCCATCGCGGAGGCCATGGCATGACCATCACCCAAGACCGGCCCGTCGAAACACCGGCTCGCGTCGGCGCGGGCGTGTTCAACGGACGGCAGCTGCTGACCTCGCTGCCCGACGCGCTGCGCAAGCTCCACCCGCGGCACCAGGTCCGCAACCCGGTCATGTTCGTGGTGTGGGCAGGCTCGGTGCTCACCACGGTCTTCGCGGTCACCGACCCGAGCGTGTTCACGATCCTGATCGCGGTGTGGCTGTGGTTCACGGTCGTGTTCGCGAACCTGGCCGAGGCCGTCGCCGAGGGGCGGGGCAAGGCGCAGGCGGAGTCGTTGCGCCGCACCAAGAAGGAGACCGTCGCGCGGCGGATCACCCCGGACGGCGAGGAACGCGTGCCGGGTGTCGAACTGCGGGTGGGCGACCTGGTTGTCGTCGAGGCGGGGGAGATCATCCCCGGCGACGGTGACGTGGTCGAGGGCATCGCGACGGTCGACGAATCGGCCATCACCGGTGAGTCCGCGCCGGTGATCCGCGAGTCCGGCGGTGACCGCAGCGCCGTCACGGGCGGCACGACGGTGCTGAGCGACCGGATCGTCGTCCGGATCACCACCAAGCCCGGCGAGTCCTTCGTGGACCGGATGATCGCGCTGGTGGAGGGCGCGTCGCGGCAGAAGACGCCGAACGAGGTCGCGCTGACGATCCTGCTGTCCACGCTGACGATCATCTTCCTGCTCGCTGTCGTGGCGCTGCAGCCGATGGCCGCCTACTCCGGCAGCGAGCAGTCGGTGATCGTGCTGACCGCGCTGCTGGTGTGCCTGATCCCGACGACGATCGGGGCGCTGCTGTCCGCGATCGGCATCGCCGGGATGGACCGGCTGGTGCAGCGCAACGTGCTCGCCACCTCCGGCCGCGCGGTGGAGGCCGCCGGTGACGTGTCGACGCTGCTGCTGGACAAGACCGGCACGATCACCTTCGGCAACCGGCGGGCGACCGAGCTGATCCCGGTCGGCTCGACGGACCCGCACCAGCTGGCCGATGCCGCCCGGCTGTCCAGCCTCGCCGACGGCACCCCGGAGGGCCGCAGCGTCGTCGAGCTGACCGAGGGCACCACGGTTCCCGGCGGCGGCGAGTTCGTCCCGTTCACCGCGCAGACCCGGATGAGCGGCGTCGACCTGCCCGGCCGCCAGGTCCGCAAGGGCGCGGCGAGCGCGGTCCGCGAGTGGGTGCGGGAGCACGGCGGCGACTTCCCGGACGAGACCGAGCGGATCGTCGACGAGATCAGCGAGCAGGGCGGCACCCCGCTGGTGGTCGCCGAGCTGACCGGCGGGCACGCGTTCGTGCGTGGCGTGATCCGGCTGTCCGACGTGGTCAAGCCGGGCATGCGGGAACGGTTCACCGAGCTGCGCCGGATGGGCATCCGGACGGTGATGATCACCGGGGACAACCCGCGCACCGCGAAGGCCATCGCCGAGGACGCCGGCGTCGACGACTACCTCGCCGAGGCCAAGCCCGAGGACAAGATGGCGCTCATCCAGCGCGAACAGGAGGGCGGCCGGCTGGTCGCGATGACCGGCGACGGCACCAACGACGCGCCCGCGCTGGCCGCGTCCGACGTCGGGGTCGCGATGAACACCGGCACGTCGGCCGCGAAGGAGGCCGGCAACATGGTCGACCTCGACTCCGACCCGACGAAGCTGATCGAGATCGTGGAGATCGGCAAGCAGCTGCTGATCACCCGCGGCGCGCTGACGACGTTCAGCATCGCCAACGACCTCGCCAAGTACTTCGCCATCCTGCCCGCCATGTTCGTGGCGATCTTCCCGCAGCTGGCGGCGCTGAACATCCTGCACCTGGCGACCCCGCGGTCGGCGATCCTGTCCGCGGTGATCTTCAACGCGCTGATCATCGTGGTGCTGATCCCGCTCGCGCTGCGGGGCGTGCGGTACAAGCCGTCCAGCGCCTCCGCGCTGCTGCGGCGCAACCTGCTGGTCTACGGGGCCGGCGGCATCGCGACGCCGTTCCTCGGCATCTGGCTCATCGACCTCGTCGTCCGCTTCATCCCTGGAATCGGGTAGTCATGATCAAGAATCTGGTGAAGCAGACCGGCGCCGGCCTGCGGGTGCTGCTGGTGTTCACGGTGCTGCTCGGGGTGGTCTACCCGCTCGGCGTGTGGGCGCTGTCCCGGATCCCGGGGCTGCACGACAACGCCGAGGGGTCGCTGGTGACGGCGAACGGGCAGGTCGTGGGCTCGTCGCTGATCGGGATCGACCCGGTCCCGGCCGACCCCGCGCACGACCCGTACTTCCACACCCGGCCCTCGGCGACCGGCGACCCGTCGGTGTCCGGCGGCTCGAACAAGGGCGGGTTCAACTCCGACCTGGTCGCGGCCGTCGAGGAGCGCAAGGCGGCCATCGCGCAGCGCGAGGGCGTCTCGCCGGACGCGGTGCCCGCCGACGCGGTCACGGCCTCGGCGTCGGGCCTCGACCCGGCCATCAGCGTCGCTTACGCCGACCTGCAGGTGCCGCGGGTGGCGCGCAACACGGGGCTGACCGAGGACCGGGTCCGGCAGCTGGTCGAGGCGAACACGACCGGTCACGGCATCGGCATCCCCGGGGTGAACGTGCTCGAACTCAACCTCGCCGTCCAGCTGGCAGGAGCACACTGAAGGCGTGGACGTGGAGAAGGAACCGCCGCGCCGGGGAGAGCTGCGCATCTACCTCGGCGCGGCGCCCGGCGTCGGCAAGACCTACGCCATGCTGGGCGAGGCGCGGCGCCGCCTCGACCGCGGCACGGACGTCGTCGCCGGGCTGGTGGAGACCCACGGCCGGGCGAAGACCGCGGCGCTGCTGGAAGGCATCGAGACGGTGCCGCGGCGGCGGATGACCTACCGCGGCCGCGACTTCACCGAGCTGGACGTGGACGCGGTGCTCGCCCGCGCCCCCGAGGTGGCCATTGTGGACGAGCTGGCGCACACCAACGTGCCCGGCTCGCGCAACGAGAAGCGCTGGCAGGACATCGAGGAGCTGCTCGCCGCCGGGATCGACGTGCTGTCGACGGTGAACGTGCAGCACCTGGAGAGCCTGAGCGACGTCGTCGAGCGCATCACCGGCGTCGCGCAGCAGGAGACCGTGCCCGACGACGTCGTGCGCCGGGCCGAGCAGGTGGAGCTGGTCGACATCACGCCAGAGGCGCTGCGGCGGCGGCTCGCGCACGGCAACGTCTACCCGGCGGAGCGGATCGACGCCGCGCTGGGCAACTACTTCCGCACCGGCAACCTCACCGCACTGCGCGAGCTGGCGCTGCTGTGGGTGGCCGACCAGGTGGACGTGGCGTTGCAGCGCTACCGCGCCGAGCAGCGGATCACCGACACGTGGGAGACGCGGGAGCGGGTGGTCGTCGCGATCACCGGCGGACGGGAGAGCGAGACGCTGATCCGGCGCGGCAGCCGCATCGCCACCAGGGCCGGGGCGGAGCTGCTGGTGCTGCACGTCCTGCGCGGCGACGGGCTGTCCGCGCTCGGGCACGTCGAGACCGGCCGGTACCGCAAGCTCACCGACCAGCTGGGCGGCACGTTCCACACGGTCGTCGGCGACGACGTGCCGACCGCGCTGCTGGACTTCGCACGCGGCGTCAACGCGACGCAGCTCGTGCTGGGCACGTCCCGGCGGTCGCGCATCGCGCGGCTGTTCGACGAGGGCATCGGTGCGACGGTGGTGCAGCGGTCCGGGCAGATCGACGTGCACATGGTCACCCACGACGAGGCGGGCGGGCGGCTGCGGTCGTGGCTGGGCAGGCGCAGCCCGCTGGCGCCGTCGCGGCTGCTGGCCGGCTGGGTGCTGGCGTTCCTCGCGCCCGCCCTGGCCACGCTGACCGGGGTGCTGCTGCGCCGGGAGCTGGACTTCTCCACCGACGTGGTCGACTACTTCCTCGCCACGGTGGTGGTCGCGCTCGTCGGCGGGCTGGGGCCGGCGCTGGTGGCGGCGCTGCTGTCGGCCGGGCTGCTGAACTTCTTCTTCACCGAACCGCTCTACACACTGACCGTGCACGCGCAGAGCAACGTGATCACCCTGGTCGCGATGGTCCTGGTCGGGGTGCTGGTCGCGCTGGTCGTGGACCGGGCGGCGCGGCGGGCGACCCAGGCGGCGCAGGCGCGCACGGAGGCGGCCTTGCTGGCGTCCTACGCGCGCACGGTGCTGACGAACGCCGAGCCGTTGCCGCGGCTGCTGGAGAAGGTGCGCGAGAACTTCGGCATGGAATGCGTGGTGCTGCTGGAAAAGCGCGGCGGGAAGTGGCAGGCGGTCGAGCACGCCGGCGTCAACCCGTGTGGCAAGCCGGACGAGGCCGATGTGGACATCCCGGTCACCGCGGACGTGCACCTGACGTTGCGGGGCCGGGCGTTGCCCGCGGCGGACCGGCGGGCGCTGGAGGCGGCGGCCGGGCAGGCGCTGCTCGCGTTGCGGCAGCAGCGGATGGCGGCGGCGCAGGCGGAAGCCGAGCGCCAGGCCGAGGCGACCCAGCTGCGCACGGCGTTGCTGTCCGCGCTGGGTCACGACCTGCGCACGCCGTTGACTTCGATCAAGGCCGCGATCGGGAGCCTGCGGGCGCAGGACATCGACCTGTCGCCGGAGGACACCGAGGAGCTGCTGGAGGCGGCGGAGGAGTCGACCGACCGGCTCGCCCGGCTGGTGAACAACCTGCTCGACTCGTCGCGGCTGGCGGCCGGGGCGGTGCGGACGCACCTGCGGCCGGTGGGCTACGACGAGGTGGTGGCGCACGCGTTGTCGAATGTGGACGGTTCGGAGTCGGTCGCGGTCGAGGTGGACGAGCGGCTGCCCGCGGTGATGGCCGATCCGGGGCTGCTGGAGCGGGTGATCGCGAACGTGCTGGACAACGCGTTGCGGCACGGCGGCGGTCCGGTGGCGGTGCGGGGTTCGGCATACGCGGAGTGGGTCGAGCTGCGGATCGTGGACCACGGGCGCGGGTTGAAGAAGGGGACGGCGGAGGCGGCGTTCGCCCCGTTTCAAAGGCTCGGGGACCGGGACGCGACGCCCGGGGTCGGGCTCGGGTTGTCCGTCGCGAAAGGATTCACCGAGGCCATGGGCGGCGTGATCCGGGCGGAGGACACGCCCGGTGGCGGGCTCACGGTGGTGGTGGCGCTCAAGGCGTGCCAGGCTCCCGACGTGGTGCCGGTGGTGCTGAAGGAGGTGGCTCCGTGACCGAGCAGACCGGCACGGTACTGGTGGTCGACGACGAGCCGCAGATCGTGCGCGCGCTGCGGATCAACCTGACCGCGCGCGGGTACAAGGTGGTGACCGCGCACGACGGGGCGGCGGCGCTGCGGGCGGTGGCCGAGACGAAGCCCGATGTCGTGGTGCTGGACCTGGGGTTGCCGGACATCGACGGGACGGACGTGATCACCGGGCTGCGCGGGTGGACCACGGTGCCGATCATCGTGTTGTCCGCGCGGGGTGAGTCGCCCGACAAGGTCAAGGCGCTCGACCTGGGCGCGGATGACTACGTGACGAAGCCGTTCGGAATGGACGAACTGCTCGCCCGGCTGCGCGCGGCCATGCGGCGCTCGGCGGTGCCGTCGGCCGAGGGCGAGGCGCTGATCGAGACCGAGTCGTTCACGCTGGACCTGCTGGCGAAGAAGGTGCACCGCGACGGGGTCGAGGTGCACCTGACCAAGACCGAGTGGGGGGTGCTGGAGCTGCTGGTGCGCAACCGGGGCCGGTTGGTGGCGCAGAAGCAGCTGCTGCGGGAGGTGTGGGGCCCCGGCTACGAGAACGAGTCGCACTACCTGCGGGTCTACCTGGCGCAGCTGCGGCGAAAGCTGGAGCGGGAGCCGTCGCGGCCGAGGCACCTGATCACGGAGCCCGGGATGGGGTACCGCTTCGAAGCCTGAGCCCCCGGCCCCGGCGGGAACGGCTACCCCGCCGCGGGGAGCGGTCGCCTCCGGGAGATCCGCCCTGTCAACATCCGGCGACTTCCGTACCAGGGCAGAGATCCGGGCGGCGCCCGATGTGCGCGGCCTCCCCGGGCGGCAGCCTCGGAGGCATGCTCAAGAGTTGGCGGCACGCGGCCGTCTGGTTGCACATCATCACGTCCGTCGCTTGGATGGCCGAGGCCCTCACGTTGTTCACGCTCATGCTGATCGGCTCGGGCGGGGATCCCGGCCGCCGGGCGAGCGCGATGTCCATGGCCCACGCCATCGACCTGCACCTGCTCGCCCCGCTGGCCAACGCGTCCGCGTTCACCGGGTTCCTGCTCGCGGCCGCGACGCCGTGGGGCTTCTTCCGGCACTGGTGGGTGTTCGGCAAGTTCACGATCACCGTGGTCCAGTTCAACGTCGCCATCATCGTGCTGTCCCCGGCACTGGCCGACGCCGAACAGGCGGCACTGGCGGGGGATCCGTCGCCCGCGCCGTGGGGGCTCATCGCGGGCACGGTGCTCATGGTGAGCGCGATCGCCTTCCAGGCCTGGCTGTCCGTGGCGAAACCCTGGAAGCGCACGCCCTGGGCCGGCGCCGCGAAACCGCAGACCGGGCCGGTGTGGGTGTTCGTCGCCGCGGTGTGCGCGCCGCTCGCCGACGCCGCGATCGGCCTGGTGCTGGGCTTTCCGATGCCGCTGCTGTCGGTGATCGCGCTGGTCACGCGGCTGGTCAGCCGGCGGCGATCAGTCCTGCCCGCTCGGGCTCGGGCTACCACTGCCGCTTGACGTCGAGCTCTCGTCGGTCGTGCTGCTCGGCGGCGTGGTGCTCTCGCCGGTCGAGGTGGTCGGCTCGGTGGTCGGGGTGCTGCTGCTGGTCGACGGGGTGCTCGACGGCGGCTTCGGCGTGGTGCGCGTCGCGGTGGTGTCGCTGCGCGGGGGAGTGGTCGTGGTGCCCGGCGGGAGCGTGGTGCCGGGCGGGATGACCGTGCCGGGCGGCAGCGGCGTGCCGGGCGGCAGCACGATCGGCGCCTCGCCGGAGCCCTCGGCCGGCACCAGCGTCACGACCTGCGTCCCGTCCGGGTTGGTCGTCACCACGGCCGTGCGGGTGCCCGCGGGGATCGCCACGCCGTCGACGGTCACCGGCGTCTGGCCGGGCGCCGCGTCGCCGGGGATGAGCTGCGCCCCCGAGGTCGAGTTGGTGCCGCCGGGCACCGCGACCTTGGGCGAGTCGCCCGGCGCGATGATCGTGGCCAGTCCGCCGAACGCGGTGGCGAGCACGACGCCGCTGACCGCGAGCAGCACGTAGCCGCTGCGCTGGCTGCGCGAGGCGGAGTCGCGTGGCGGGGACACCTCGGTCCGACGACCCACGTGGGCCATGTGACGCTCCTTGACTGGCGGGGAAACCGGCTTGAGCACATCCGGACGGGTGAGCCCGAATGGTGGCGCCTGCCGGGGAGATTAGCACTGGGAGTGAGTACCGATCTGTCCAGGAGCACCGGCATGATCACCCTCCGCAGTCGGAAAGCTTCCGGCAGGATAGGGGACGTGACGGGTGAAAAGGACGCCGTCCGGCTCACGGCGTGGGTCGGCGGACGGGTTCAGGGAGTGGGTTTCCGCTGGTGGACCAGGTGCAGGGCGCTGGAGCTCGGCCTGGTCGGCAGTGCGCGCAACCTCGACGACGGGCGTGTTCGGGTATTGGCGGAGGGTAGTCGGGACCACTGTCAGCAGCTACTTGACACCCTTCGCTCAACATCATCACCCGGTCGTGTGGATCAAGTCGTCGAGCACTGGTCGCCTGCGCAGGGCGGGCTGGACGGTTTCGTCGAGGAGTGACGCGTGGGGCGCCTGAGCACAGTGGGGCGCGCGGGGACAACACGCCCACGGGCATGACCGGGACGTTCGCCGGCCCCCGATAGACTCCGTGGATCACCCAGGCGTTGAAGGGTCCCGCCACGTGCATCTCAAGAGCTTGACGCTGAAGGGCTTCAAGTCCTTCGCCTCGGCTACCACCTTGCGGTTCGAACCGGGCATCACCTGCGTCGTCGGCCCGAACGGGTCGGGGAAGTCGAACGTGCTCGACGCGCTGCGCTGGGTGATGGGCACGCAGGGCGCGAAGGACCTGCGCGGCGGCAAGATGGAGGACGTCATCTTCGCCGGCACCTCTGGCCGCGCCCCGCTCGGCCGCGCCGAGGTCACGCTGACCATCGACAACGCCGACGGCGCACTGCCGATCGAGTACAGCGAGGTCTCGATCACGCGCCGGATGTTCCGCGACGGCGCCAGCGAGTACGAGATCAACGGCAGCTCGTGCCGCCTGCTGGACATCCAGGAGCTGCTGTCGGACTCCGGCATCGGCCGCGAGATGCACGTCATCGTCGGCCAGGGGCAGCTGGCGCAGATCCTGGAGTCGAAGCCGGAGGAGCGCCGCGCCTTCATCGAGGAGGCCGCGGGTGTGCTCAAGCACCGCAAGCGCAAGGAAAAGGCGCTGCGCAAGCTCACCGCGATGCAGGCGAACCTGGACCGCCTCAACGACCTGACCGCCGAGCTGCGCCGCCAGCTCAAGCCGCTGGGCAAGCAGGCCGAGATCGCCCGCAAGGCACAGGCCGTGCAGGCCGAGCTGCGGGACTCGCGGCTGCGCCTGCTGGCCGACGACCTGGTCACGCAGCGCGAGGCGATCGCGCGCGAGGAGGCGGACGAGAACGCCGCCCGCGCCCGCCGCGCCGAGGTGGAGCAGGCGCTCGAACTCGCCGGAGCCGAAGAGGCCCAGCTGGAGGCGATGGTCGCGGAGGACACGCCGCGCCTCAACGCCGCGCAGGACACCTGGTTCAAGCTGTCCGCCCTCGGCGAGCGGCTGCGTGGCACCGTGCGGCTGGCGGTGGAGCGGCAGCGGCACCTGTCCGCCGACGTCGAGACCTCGACGGGCGGCCGCGACCCGGAGGAGCTGCTGGCCGAGGCCGAGCAGGTCGCCGAGCGCGAGGCCGAGCTGAACGAAGCGGTCATGATCGCGCGCGAGACGCTCGCCGAGGCCGTGCTGCGCCGCGAGGAGCTGGAGCACGAGGTCCAGGCCGCGGAGAAGGCCCACATGGCCGCGGTGCGCGCGATCGCCGACCGCCGCGAGGGCCTGGCGAAGCTCACCGGCCAGGTTGAGGCGCTGCGCAGCAAGAACAGCGCGACCTCCGACGAGATCGACCGCCTCACCGCGGCGATCGACGAGGCCGCGGCGCGTGCCGAGCTGGCGGTCGAGGAGCTGGAGGAGGCCCGCGCCGAGGGCGGGGTCGAGGAGTCCGACGACGCCGACCTGCAGGACCGGCACGACCGCGCGGTCCAGGCCAACCAGGCCGCCAAGGCTCGCGTCGAGGAGCTGGTCAAGGCCGAGCGACAGGCCGAGCGCGAGATCGCGTCGGAGAAGGCGCGGGTGGACGCGCTGTCGATGGGGCTGCGGCGCAAGGACGGCGCGGGTGAGCTGCTCGGCGCGAGCGACCAGCTGCCCGGGCTGCTCGGATCGGTCGCCGCGCTGCTGTCGGTCGAGACCGGCTACGAGGTCGCGCTCGCCGCGGCGCTCGGCCCGGTCGCCGACGCGGTCGCGGTGCAGGGCGGCGACGAGGCGATCGCGGCGCTGAAGTTCTTGAAGGACAACGAATCCGGCCGCGCCGGGGTGCTGCTCGGCGGTGCTCCGTACACAGTGGACACCTCGGCTTGGCCGTCGCTGCCGGACGGTGCCCGGTGGGCCCGTGAGGTGGTCACCGCGCCGGAGCCGCTGCGTCCCGCGGTGGAGCGCGCGCTGGACCGGATCGCCGTGGTGGACACGCTGGAGGCGGCGCGGCAGCTGGTCGCCGTGCACCCGGAGGTCAGCGCCGTGACCGCCGAGGGCGACGTGTTCGGTTCGCACTGGGCCGTCGGTGGCTCCGGCCGCAGCGAGAGCGTCATCGAGGTGCAGGCCGCGGTCGACGAGGCGCGCGACCGGCTGATGGCCGCGGAACGCCGCCTGGAGCAGACGGCCGCCGAGCTGGAGGGCGCTCGCGCCGAGCAGCAGGCCCGGCGCGAAGAGGTGGCCCAGGCTAAGGAAGCGCTGTCCGAGGCGAAGGTCCGCAAGGCCCGGTCGTCGGAGCGGCTGAACCGGCTGCAGCAGGCCGCGCGGTCCGCCGAAGCCGAGGTGACGCGGCTGCGGGACCAGCGGGCGAAGGTCGAGGCCAGCCGCGAGCAGGCGCTGGCCAGCCTGGCGGAGCTGGAGGAGCGGCTGGCCGCGGTCGCGGAACAGCCGGTGGACGAGGACCCGGACACCAGCGCCCGCGACGAGGCCGCGGAGCGGCTGGCGGCGGTGCGCCAGGAGGAGGTCGAGTCGCGGCTGGCGCTGCGGACCTCCGAGGAGCGGGCCCGCAGCATCGCCGGCCGGGCGGACTCGCTGCGCCGGGCGGCACACGCGGAGCGCGCGGCGCGGGAGCGGGCCGAGAAGGCGCGGGCGGCGCGGGCGCGTGGCGCGGAGATCGCGGCCGCCGTGGTCGACGCGGGTGAGCTGGCACTGGAGCGGATCGAGCTGTCGGTGCAGCGGGCCGCCGCCGAGCGCGACGAGGCGCAGGCCGTGCGCCAGCAGCGCGAGGCCGCGCTCACCCAGGTGCGCAACAAGGTTCGCGAGCTGACCCACGAGCTGGAGAAGCTGACCGACGCGGTGCACCGGGACGAGGTGCTGCGCGCCGAGCAGCGCCTGCGCCTGGAGCAGCTGGAAACGAAGATCGCCGAGGACTTCGGCATCGGCCTGGAGGACCTTGTCGCCGAGTACGGCCCGGACGTGCCGGTGCCCCCGAGCGCGCAGGAGATGGCCGAGTACGAGGAGGCCAAGGCGAACGGCGAGCAGGTGAGCGCCCCGCCGTCGATCCCGTACGACCGCAGCACCCAGGAGCGGCGCGCGAAGCGGGCCGAACGGGACCTCGCGACGCTGGGCAAGGTCAACCCGCTGGCGCTGGAGGAGTTCGCCGCGCTCGAGGAGCGGTACAAGTTCCTGTCCACCCAGCTGGAAGACCTGAAGGCGACGCGCAAGGACCTGCTCACGGTCATCAAGGAGGTGGACGACAAGATCCTCGAGGTCTTCACGTCCGCCTACCACGACGTCGCCCGCGAGTTCGAGACGGTGTTCTCGGTGCTCTTCCCCGGCGGCGACGGCCGGATGGTGCTGACCGAGCCGGACGACATGCTCGCCACCGGTGTGGACGTCGAGGCCCGGCCGCCGGGTAAGAAGGTCAAGCGCCTGTCGCTGCTGTCCGGTGGCGAGAAGTCGCTGGTCGCGGTCGCGATGCTGGTCGCGATCTTCCGCGCGCGCCCCTCGCCGTTCTACGTGATGGACGAGGTCGAGGCCGCGCTGGACGACACGAACATGCGGCGGCTGATCGGCCTGCTCGAGCAGCTGCGCGAGTCCTCGCAGCTGATCATCATCACGCACCAGAAGCCGACCATGGAGATCGCCGACGCCCTCTACGGCGTCAGCATGCAGGGCGACGGCATCACGAAGGTGATCAGCCAGCGCCTGCGCCAGGAGGCGTAAGACCTCCCGGCTGCGTGAAGTGTCTCCCGCCCGGCGGGCGGGAGACGGGCGCCGCTCAGTGGTCGTTCACGAAGTTGCGGGACGTGAAGATCTCCTGCGGGCCACCCAGGAAGAAGACCGTGATCTTCGTTCCTTCGGGAAGGTTGTACTTGCCGCCCTCGGACGCCCGGTGCGCCACGCAGGTGCCGTTCCCGCCGGCTCCCAGCCGTTGGCCGGCGGGTCGACGGCGGCGGAAGCGGTGCCCGTGCAGATCTGTGAGCAATCCACGAGAGAATTGTTCAACGATCGGCTCTGACCACCGGATCCCTCGAAAGTGTCCGTTTCGATCACTCCTGCCCGGCAATAACCCTCAGTGTCTGATCCGTAACCACCCATGTGGCGCTAGACACACTGACGCCACCAGGCGCTAAGTTCAGAAATCGTTTACTCGCGCTGCGGCGCGGCGGTCCGTCCAGGCTGGGGGTCCCCACTGTGCCCGAAAGTTCCTTTGTCGCGCCCAAAAACCGCTCCGTGATCGTCGTGCTCGGGCTGGTTCTCGCGCTCGTGGTCGGTGTTCCCGCCGGTGCGGCGCCGGCTCCCGGAGCGAGCGACAAGGGACCCGTGGGCTGGGACGTCTACCGATCGATCGACGGGCTCGCCCGGATGCGGCCCGGCGAGCAGGTCAAGCAGTTCTCCAGTTTCGACCGCGCGGGCAACAACGACGACGGCTTCGTGGGCACCTACTCGTGCCTGCGTGAGGAGGCCAACGGGGACTGCCTGCTCGCCGACGCGCGCGGGCCGGGCGAGGTGTCCTCGATCTGGTTCACCTACGAGTCGACGTCGGTCGCCGCGATCGGGCGGATCAAGATCGAGCTGGACGGCAAGGTCGTGCTGCAGGGTTCGTTGCAGGACATCGTGAACGGCGCGAAGGGCGCGCCGTTCGTGTGGCCGCTGGTGGGGAACTCGGCCGACACCATGGGCGGTGCAGCGATCAAGGTGCCCATGCCGTACACGACCTCGATGCGGATCACCACCGAGAACAACCCGCACTTCTACCACGTCACCTACCGCCAGTTCGCCGACGCGGCGGGGGTGCGCACGTTCAACCCGGCGGACAAGGCCACGGACGTCATCCAGCGGTTGCGCGGGTTCGGCGTACGCGACCCGAAACCGGCGGCGCCCGGTGCGCGGGTGCAGTCGGCCGCGGTCGACGTCCCGGCCGGGTCCGCCCTCTCGATCCCGCTCCCGTCCGGCGCGCGGCGCATCACGCAGCTCAACCTCCGGTTGCCGCAGGTCATCGCGGCCCCCGGGATGTCCGACGACGGCCGCGCGTACGGCCAGGGCGGCAGCTCGTTCACCGCGACCGTGGCGCCGGACAACGACGGCGTGCGGATCACCCGCCGCGTCGACGCGGGCATCGGCGAGCAGCGTGCGGACCTGCTGGTCGGGGGGCGTCCGGCCGGCCAGTTCTACAGCGGTCCGGCCCGCGCCGGCGGCGGCTGGCTGGACCAGGTCGTCGAGGTGCCGGCGGACCTGACTCGCGGCCGGTCGCAGGTGCAGGTCGCGACCAGGTTCGTCTCCTCCGCCGAGGACGTCAACGAGTTCCGCTACGAGGTGCACAGCAAGGTCGGCGGGCAGTGGGTGCGCACCGACGTGCTCGACCTCGGCCACAACCACCCCAACGAGGAAGCCGTGCACGGGTACCGGGTGGACGGTGAGCGGTGGGCCGGCCTGCGGCGCTTCCGCTACCCGGCCGACCCCGGGCAGGCGACGGCGTCCGAGGCGGTGCTGGAGGGCCTGCGGCTGCGGCTGACCTTCGACGGGCAGACCACGGTCGACGCCCCGGTCGGCGAGTTCTTCGGCTCCGGGCTCGGCAAGTACGCGTCGCGGACGCTGCTGCACGCCATCGACACCACGGAGAACGGCGCGTTCACGGCGTGGTGGCCGATGCCCTACGCCCGCAGCGCGGTGGCGGAGCTGGTCAACAGCTCGGGCGTGCCGGTCACCGGGGGCAGCCTGGAGGTGACCTCCGCGCCGGACTCGGGCGTGACGGCGGGCCTGCGGGACGGCACCCTCGGCTACTTCCACGCGACGCACCACCGGGCCGAGACGGTGTCCGGTAAGGACTGGAACTTCCTCACCGCGCAGGGGCGGGGCGTGTTCTACGGGGTCACCTCCAGCATGCGCGGCGGCATCCCGCCGGGGCAGAACCAGCTGAACTACCTCGAAGGCGACGAGCGGATGTACCCGAACGGCTCGGCCAGCCCGGCGATCCACGGCACCGGGTCCGAGGACTTCTACGAGTCCGGCTGGTACTTCCAGGACGGCCGCGACGGCGGGGTCGAGGGCGTGCCGTACGCGATGCCGCAGGCGGGGCTGGTCAGCCGGGAGGACGCGAGCGACGGCTGCCAGTACGTGTGCCTCAACGCCTACCGGCTGATGATCGGCGACGGGGTGCCCTTCGGCAACGGCATCGAGTTCGACATCGAGCACGGCGACCGGTCGTCCATGCCTGCTGATTACAGCTCGACCGCGTACTGGTACGGGCAGAGCACGCCGTCGATGAGCCAGAGCGACGTGGTCGAGGTCGGCGACGACGCGAGCCGGTCGCAGCACGGGTATTCCGCGCCGGGCGAGACGCGCGAGTCGCTGACGTCGACGTTCGAGGGCAAGCGGGACCGCACGCCGGTCACTGGGACGACGACGGCCACCACCCAGCCGGTGACGTTCACCGCCCGGGTGGACCAGGCCAATGGCGGCTTGCGGTTGCACCGGGTTTCCGACCAGGCCCAGGCGTTCCAGCACGCGCGGGTGTTCGTGAACGACCGGCTCGTCGGCGAGTGGTATCAGCCGCTGGGCAACACGCATTCGCGGTGGCTGGAGGACAGTTTCGACATCCCGGCCTCAGCGACGGCCGGACAGACGTCGGTGCAGGTGCGGCTGGAACCGGTCGCCGGCGCGCCGGCCTGGTCGGCGTCGCGCTACACGGTCTTCTCGCAGGGCGCGCCGACTCAGCCCGCGCAGGACTAGGTCCCGAGCGCTGCTCCGGTGCGCGGAGCCGGTTTGTGGCTGCGCGGGTGGTGGTGCTGCGGCCGGGGCGTTGTGGCGGTTACCCGTGTGCCGTGGGTGCTCGGGCTGGGGGGTTGGCGATGATCGGGCGGGTGGCGGGGTGTCGCCGCTGCGGTGCGCGGCCCGGTTTGTGGCTGCGCGGCTGGATGGTGGTCCAGCCGGTCCGCCGCGGTGGCCGTCCGCATTGCGAAGCCGCTCGGCACGGTGGTTGCCTGCTCGCCATCGTGGCCGGCGCTCGGGCCCGCCGCGCGGTGCTCGCGATAACGCCCACCCAGCGGCCGCGCGCCCTAGCTGATCGGCGCTGAACCGTCCCATTCGGACATTGGTGCACAGTGCCAGCGCCACTTCGTCAGCCTCGGGTGGCCCGGCAGGGACGCCCGCCCGTTGGCCCACAACAAGGTGGGCCACGGGTCGGTGTCCATCGGCGTCCACGGGAACAGCCGGTACAAGGCGGCGGCCGCCAGGCGGGGCGTCGGCGAGAACTCCACGCCCAGCCCGCGCGCCGCGTCGGCGGTGTGCACCAGCAGCTCGTCGCACGCCATGGCCGCGAAACCGGACGCGTCGGCGATGCCCCACGGGTGCCAGCCGCGGGCGTCGGGCGAGCTGGTCGCGACCACCGCGGCCAGCACCTTCGCCGTCGTGCCCAGCGTGACCACCAGCTCGGCCGGCTCGGACTCCGGCCGCACCTTCGACTCCATGGTCGACAACTCGACCGGCCCGGCGGCGAGGTCATAGGAGTACCAGTGCACGCAGTCGGCGATGTGGGCGACGACCTGCGCGACCGTCATGTCCATCTCCGGGATGGCCGCCGACCAGTCGCGGTGCAGTTGCCCCGACAGGAACTCCGCGCACTCCTGCGCGGTGGACAGCAGGGCGTTCGCATCCATCTAGACCGGCTCCGGTTCCTTCGCGGCCGTGGTGTCCGGAGTGCGGTGCCGCAGGGACAGCGCGCCGCCCACGACGAGCGTGATCAGTACGCCGAGCAGCGTATACCACGGGAACGCCAGCACGACCGGCTTCGCTCCGGGCGCGGGCGGGATCTTCACCGCGAGCACCACGACCGCCATCACCGCGACCGTCACCACGAACGCGATGATCGCGTCCAGCTGCCGCGCCCGCTTGACCCACATGCCGAGGAAGAACGCGCCCAGCATCGCGCCGTAGGTGTAGCCGGTGATCGACAGGCCCTGCTCGATCACCGGGTTGTTCCGGTTGCTGAAGAGCGAACCGAACACCGCGAACACCACCGCCCACACCAGCGTCCAGATCCGGCCGTGCCGCAGCAGCTTCGAATCCTCCGGCTGGCGCTTGGTGAACCGCTGGTAGAGGTCGGCGACCGTGGAGTTGGACAACGCGTTGAGCGCCGAGGCCAGCGCGCCCATCGTGGACGCGAGGATCGCGGCGATCAGCAGTCCGGCGACGCCGACCGGCAGCTCGCTGGTGATGAAGTTCGTGAACACGTCGTCGCCCTTCACGCCCAGCTCGGGCAGGGTGCGGAACCCGTTGTGCGCCCACAGCATCGCGCCGACGAACAGGAACAACGCGAACTGGATCGTCACCGCGACACCGCTGCCGATCAGCGCCTTGCGGCCGTCGGCGACGCTGCGGCAGGCGAGGAACCGCTGCACGATCAGCTGGTCCGTGCCGTGCGAGGCCATGGTGAAGATCGCGCCGCCGACCACGGCCGTGACGAACGCGTACTGGCTGGTCAGCAGGTGCAGGAAGTCGAAGTTGAAGTCGAACAGCCGGAAGATCCCGGCGTCCGCGGCGCGCGACGTCCACCCGTCGGGCAGCTTCCCGGCCAGCACGATCATCGCGATGATCGCGCCGCCGATGTAGACCGACAGCTGGATCACGTCCACCCACACGACGGCCTTGATGCCGCCGACCAGCGCGTAGATCACGGTGAGCGCGGTCAGCACCACCACGATCTGCCAGTACGACGTGTGCAGCCCGAAGTGCTTGAGGATGACCTGGATAGGGATCGCGCCCGCGAACAACCGCACGCCCTCGGCCAGCAGCCGCGTCACGATGAACGCCACCGACGAGACACCCTGCATGGCCGAGCCGAACCGCTCGCCGAGGAACGCGTACGCGGTGGTCTGCTGTCCCTTGAAGTAGCGCGGCAGCAGCACGAACGACACCAGGGTGCGCCCGATGATGTAACCGAACGGGAGCTGCAGGTAGGTCAGCCCGTTGTAGTTGCCGGACGCCGCCCAGATCAGGCCCGGCGTGCTGATCACGGTGAGCGTGGAGGTCTCGGTGGCGACGATCGAGAAGCACACCGCCCACCACGGCAGGCTGCGTTCGCCGATGAAGTAGTCCGCCGCCGAGCGCTGGCGCCGCCCCACGAGCACGCCGATCGCGGGCATCGCGGCCAGGTAGACCACGATGATCGCCAGGTCAACTGGGTGCATCAGGCACTCCTATCGGTTGGTCCGGGTGAGCCGCTACCCGCAGACGGGTGACGGTCACCGGATGTGGAGCGGGCATCGACAGCGGGTGCGCGCCCGGGGTGATGCTGCCGAGCAGCCGGGGTCCGCGCGCGCCCGTCGCGTCCGGCAGGTTCGCCGGGACGCCGTGCCAGGTGAGCCAGCCGAGCAACGCGGTCAGGTACGCCTCCTTCGCCTCGCGGGGCAGGCCGAACTCGTCGCTCGTCGCCAGCCGGGCGCGGGGCAGGTGCCGCGCGAGCGCCCGCATCAGCGACGGGTTGTCCGCGCCGCCACCGGAGACGATCACGGTGGTCGCGTCCGCGCAGGCGCGGGCGATCGTGACCGCGGTCAGCTCGGTGAGGGTGGCGAGCAGGTCCTCGTCGCGGACGTCGAGCCCGTCGGTCGCGGCCCGCAGGTAGCCGGCGTGGAACAGTTCCTTGCCGGTCGACTTCGGTGGCGGGGCGGCGTAGAAGGGCTCGGCGAGGAGGCGGCCGAGCAGTTCCTCGTGAACCCGCCCGCGGGCGGCGATGGCGCCGTCCAGGTCGCTGCTCTGGGCGCCGCCGGTCACCTGGTGCGCGGCGAGATCGAGCAGGGCGTTGCCCGGGCCGGTGTCGAAAGCCTGCACGCCCCCCGCCCGCACGACGGTGACGTTCGCGATGCCACCGATGTTCAGCGCGACGGCCGGGGCCAGGTCCCGCAGCCACAACGCGTCGAGGGTGCTGGCCAGCGGAGCGCCGTGCCCGCCGGCGGCGATGTCCCGGACGCGCAGGTCGGCGACCACCGGCAGCCCGGTCCGTTCCGCGATCCAGGCCGGCTGCCCCAGCTGCAGGGAGCCGCGGGCGCGGCCGCCGTCGACCCAGTGGAAGACGGTCTGGCCGAGGGAGGCGACCAGGTCCGCTGTGTCGGACAGGTTGCTCGCGGCTTCGGCGAAGGCCTGCCCGACCCTGGTGTCCAGGCGCGTGACCTGCTCGACGGTGGTGCCGGACGGCGGGAGCGCCGCGAGCAGCTCCCGCCGCAGGTCGCCGGGGTAGGGGACCGAGGAGTGCCCGAGCGGGACGAGCACGACCTCGTCGCCGGACGCGGTCAACTCGGCCAGTGCCACGTCGATCCCGTCGACCGACGTGCCGGAGATGAGCCCGACGACGCGCATGACCGAGTGGTCTAGTCCTTTTTTGACCGGAGCGCAAGGCATCCGGTGAGTTTTTGTCCGCGAGGGGTGTCCTGCCCGGTCAACCGGCAGATGCGAGGATGGCCACGTGGCGGAAAACCTCTGGTTCTGGATCATCCTGGTGGTCGTCGTCCTGCTGGCGATCCTCCTCATCACCGGTCTGGTCTTCGCCCGCAGGCGGCGGATCAGCCTGACCGAGGCGGAGCCGGAGCGGGAGACCAAGCCCCCGAGAGGCGGGAACTACCAGGCCGGCGGCGGCATCGCCCTGGCGCCTGGTGGTCAGAAGACGGAGACGGCCGAGCTGCCCGAGCACCCCGCCGGTGAGCGCACCGAGGTGGACGGGCAGCCGGGCGTCGGCGACGACGCCTCCGTGCCCCGCGACTCGCCGCGGCGGGGCATCGTCGACGTGGGCCTCCCGGAGGCCGAGGCGCCCGCGCCGCCGACGCAGGTCCCGGCGACGCCCGAGGTCCCGGCGACCCTCGAGGTGCCTGCCGCGCGTGAGCCGGAGAAGGCGGCGGTCGCGGTCGAGGAGCCGGAGCCGGTCTCCGGGCGGATCGAGCGGCTGCGCGGGCGGCTGTCGAAGTCCCGGTCGATGTTCGGGCAGAGCCTGCTCGGGCTGCTCGGCGCCGGTGACCTGGACGAGGACTCGTGGCAGGACGTCGAGGACACCCTGCTGATGGCGGACCTCGGCGCGGCCACCACGACGGAGATCGTGGAGACGCTGCGGACCGAGCTGACGGCGCGGGCGGTGCGGACGTCGGCGGAGGCGCGCACGGTGCTCAAGACCGTGCTGACCAACGCGCTGCACCCGGACTGGGACCGCTCGGTGCGGGCGCTCGCGCACACCGTGGACGGGACGAAGCAGCCGGCCGTCGTGCTGGTCGCGGGCGTCAACGGCACCGGCAAGACCACGACGACGGGCAAACTCGCGCGGGTGCTGGTCGCGCAGGGCAGCGAGGTACTGCTGGGCGCCGCGGACACCTTCCGCGCGGCGGCGGCCGAGCAGCTGCAGACCTGGTCGGAGCGCGTCGGGGCCGAGGTCGTGCGCGGCAAGGAGGGCGCCGACCCGGCGTCCGTGGCGTTCGACGCGGTCAAGCGGGGCGTGGACGCCGGGGTCGACGCGGTGCTGATCGACACGGCGGGCCGCCTGCACACCAAGACCGGCCTGATGGACGAGCTGGGCAAGGTCAAGCGGGTCGTCGAGAAGCAGGCCAAGGTCGACGAGGTGCTGCTGGTCCTGGACGCCACGACCGGGCAGAACGGGCTGATGCAGGCCCGGGTGTTCCGGGAGGTCGTGAACGTCACCGGGATCGTGCTGACCAAGCTCGACGGCACCGCCAAGGGCGGCATCGTGTTCCAGGTCCAGCGGGAGCTCGGGGTGCCCGTGAAGCTCGTCGGACTGGGCGAAGGGCCGGACGACCTGGCGCCCTTCGAGCCGGCCGCCTTCGTGGACGCCCTGCTCGGATGATCTTGCTTCATCCGGTCGGGTGAGAAGATCGAGAACGCTGTACAAGCGAGGTCAGAGCAGTCCAGGATGTGAGGGCGCGCCGCTGGGGAGGCGGCGCGCTCTTTCACTTCCCGGGGGTTCTCGCAATGTTCCGCGCCGCGCTCGTCGTCTGCTCCGCCTTGCTGCTCGCCGGCTGCACGGTCACCGTCGGGGCGACCCCGTCGCTCAGTCAGGAGACCGTCGAGCAGGGGATTTCCGACACGGTCCTCAGGATGGTCGGGCACCGGCCGGAGGCGGTCGATTGCCCGGACCCGCTGGCCGCGCAGCCGGGTAACACCGCTCGCTGCGTGCTCACCGACGGGGGCAAGCGCTACGGCGTCACCGCGACCGTCACGGCCGTCGCGAACGGCGGCGCCGACTACCGGATCCAGGTCGACGACCAGCCCCTCGAAAACCCCTGGTTCGGCTGATCAGGCGCTCTCCGCGAGGTGCGTCGACAACGTCGCCGCCGTCGCTTGGACCAGTGGCGCGATCCGCGAGACCGCCTCGCGGGTCAGGCGTCCGGACGGGCCGGATACCGAGACCGCCGCGGGGGCCGGTGTTCCAGTGAGCGGGACCGCGATGCACCGCACCCCCAGCTCCTGCTCGCTCTCGTCGACGGCGTAACCCTGCGCCGCCACGTGGGCGAGGTGCGCCAGCAGCTCGTCGGGGTCCGTGAACGTGTGGTCGGTGTACGCGGGCATCCCCGTGCGACCCAGCAGCGCCCGGACGTCCTCGGCGGGCAGCTGCGACAGGATCGCCTTCCCGACGCCCGTCCCGTGCGGCAGCACCCGCCGGCCGACCTCGGTGAACATCCGCATCGAGTGCTTCGACGGCACCTGCGACACGTACACCACCTCGTCGCGCTCCAGCACCGCCAGGTTCGCCGTCTCCCCGGTCGCCTCCACCAGCTCCGCCAGCAGCGGACGTGCCCATGTGCCGAACTGCATGCTCGCGTTCTCGCCGAGCCGGATCAGCCGCGCGCCCAGCGCGTACTTCCGGTTCGTGTTCTGCCTCACGTAGCCGAGCTGCACGAGCGTGCGGATCAGGCGGTGGATCGTCGGCATCGGCAGGCCGGACGTGGCCGCCAGCTCGGACAGGCTGGCCTCGCCGCCGGTGTCCGCCAGCCGCTCGAGCAGCTCGAACGCGCGACGCAGCGACTGGACCCCGCCGTCTCGTCCTGCCTTCTCCTCGGCCACCGCGACTCCTCACATTGAGCTTCCGCTATGTAGAAACTATAGTCCGGGATGTAAAAAACCGAACCGCAAGTCTTCTTGGGAGTGTTCCGCATGGCTGACGTCCAGGTGCTCGGTGGCTCCGTCGAGCGAGGCGACGAGATCCTGACCCGGGAAGCGCTGGACTTCCTGGCCGGGCTGCACGAGAACTTCGCGGCTCGCCGTGACGAGCTGCTCGCCGCCCGCTCGAAGCGGCGCGAGGAGGCCAAGCGCACCGGGCGCCTGGACTTCCTCCCCGAGACCAAGGAGATCCGCGAGGGCGACTGGCGCGTGGCCGAGGCGCCGCCCGCCCTGCGCGACCGCCGGGTGGAGATCACCGGCCCGACCGACCGCAAGATGACGATCAACGCCCTGAACTCGGGCGCGAAGGTGTGGCTGGCCGACTTCGAGGACGCCAACACCCCGCACTGGCACAACGTCGTCGGCGGCCAGGTCAACCTGTACGACGCGATCCGCGGCACCATCGAGCTCGACTCCAACGGCAAGCACTACGAGCTGCGCAAGGACATCGAGCTGGCGACGATCGTGGTCCGCCCGCGCGGCTGGCACCTCGACGAGCACAACCTGACCTTCGGCGGCCGCAAGGGCGTCGGCGCGCTGGTCGACTTCGGGCTGTACTTCTTCCACAACGCGAAGGAGCTGCTCGAGCGCGGCAAAGGCCCGTACTTCTACCTGCCGAAGATGGAGAGCCACCTCGAGGCCCGGCTGTGGAACGACGTGTTCACCCACGCCGAGAAGACGCTGGGCATCGAGCACGGCACCGTCCGCGCCACCGTCCTGATCGAGACCATCCCGGCCGCGTTCGAGATGGAGGAGATCCTCTACGAGCTGCGCGAGCACGCCTCCGGTCTCAACGCCGGCCGCTGGGACTACCTGTTCAGCGTCATCAAGTACTTCCGCGACGCGGGCGAGAAGTTCGTGCTGCCGGACCGCAACAGCGTCACCATGACCGCGCCGTTCATGCGTGCCTACACCGAGCTGCTGGTGCGCACCTGCCACAAGCGCGGCGCGTTCGCGATCGGCGGCATGGCGGCGTTCATCCCGAGCAAGGACCCCGAGGTCAACGAGAACGCCTCGAAGAAGGTCCACGCCGACAAGGCGCGCGAGGCGGGCGACGGCTTCGACGGCTCGTGGGTCGCGCACCCCGGCATGGTCGAGCTGTGCAAGGAGGAGTTCGACAAGGTCCTCGGCGACAAGCCGAACCAGCTCGACCGGCTGCGTGAGGACGTGTCGGTGACCGCCGACCAGCTGCTCGACGTCGCGAGCACCGAGGGCGGCGCCACCGAGGCCGGCCTGCGTGGCGCGGTCGACGTCGGCGTCCGCTACATCGCGTCCTGGCTGGGCGGCAACGGCGCGGCGGGCATCCACAACCTGATGGAGGACGCCGCGACCGCGGAGATCTCGCGCTCGCAGATCTGGCAGTGGGTGCAGAACGGCACCCAGCTCGACAACGGCCAGAAGGTCACCCGCGACCTGGTCAAGTCGGTGCTGGACGACGTGCGCAAGGAGCTCGACGGCCAGGTCCCGGCGGACCTGCTCGCCCCGGCGGTCGAGATCTTCGAGGAGGTCGCGCTCGCCGACGAGTTCGTCGACTTCCTGACCCTGCCCGCCTACGAGCGGATCAAGTAACCGTGACCGGACGGCTCACCGGGGACGTGTACGCGGGCATCGACGCCCGGCTGTCCGAAGTGGACGCGCGGGTCGAGGCCCGGTACCCCGGTGAGCCGTCCGGGCGGCAACCGGTGCACACGGTCTACGTGCCCGCGCACCGGTACTCCGCCGACCTGGTCGCGCGCTGGGGCGAGCAGGCCCGCGCGGTGTTCGACGCGTGCGGCGACGCGCTCGGGCTCGACCCGGCCGTGGCCGAGCGGGTGCGGCGCAAGCTGGTCACCGAGCCGATCGAGGACCTGCGCATCGACTTCGAGGACGGCTACGGCCGCCCCGGCGACGACGCCGAGGACGAGGCCGCGGTCACGGCGGGCCGCGTGCTGGCGGCGAACCCGGCCGCGCCGTTCTGCGGCATCCGGTTCAAGAGCTTCGAACGGGCGACCCGTCGTCGCGGCATCCGGACGCTCGATGCGTTCCTGTCCGGACTGCTGGAGAACGGCGAGCTGCCCGCCGGGTTCGTGGTGACGCTGCCGAAGGTGACGGCGGTCGAGCAGGTCGGCGCCGCCGCCGAGGTGCTCGGGCACCTGGAGACGGCCTACGGTCTGCCGGACGGCGCGCTGCGGTTCGAGGTGCAGGTCGAAACCGCGCAGTCCATCGTGGACGGTGAAGGTCGCGTCGCGGTGGCCCGGATCGTCCAGGCCGCCGAGGGCCGGTGCAGCGGCCTGCACTACGGCACCTACGACTACAGCGCCGGGCTCGGCATCGCCGCGGAGCACCAGAGCATGGACCACCCGGCGGCGGACTTCGCGAAGGCGTTCATGCAGGTCAGCGCTGCGGGAACCGGGGTGCGCCTGTCCGACGGATCGACGAACAAGCTCCCGGTGGGCGACGCGCTGCTGCCGGCCTGGCGCGAGCACCTGCGGCTCGTGCGACGCTCGCTGGAGCGCGGTTTCTACCAGGGCTGGGACCTGCACCCGCACCAATTGCCCACCCGCTTCGCCGCGACGTACGCCTTCTTCCGCCAGGGCCTGCCCGCGGCGGCGACGCGGTTGCGGGACTACGCCACGCAGGTGGACAGCGGCGTGCTCGACGAACCGGCCACGGCACGTGCGTTGTCGGGTTTCCTGTTGCGCGGCTTGGATTGCGGCGCCATCGATGCCGCGGAGGCCGAGAACCTGACCGGCCTCACCCGCGCGCGGTTGGAGAGCTACGCGACCTTTCGCGGCTGACCGAGGAACTCCAGCAGCGTGGCGGTGAGCGCGGCCGGCGCGTCCTCCTGCACCAGGTGCCCGGCGCCGGGGAACAGGCGCAGCCCCGCGCCCGGGATGCGGGACGCCAGTTCCTTGCCCTGCTCGACCGGAATCCACTCGTCGGCCTCGCCCCAGCCGACCAGCACCGGCAGGTCCAGCGAGCCCAGCAGCGGCTCGATCTCGTCGGTGAACCGCTGGTCCGCCTGCGCGATCTGCCGGTAGTACGCGGCCTGGCCCTCGGCGTCGAGCCACGGCGCGACCAGCTCGTCCAGCACGCCGCCACGCAGGCCTGCCGCGGACGCGGTCGCGGTCTGCGTGCGCACGATCGCTTCGTGCAGGTGCGACGGCAGCTGCTCGAAGACCCGCGGGTTGTCCCGCACCAGGCGGAAGAACGACGTCCCCCACGGCGCGATCGCCACGACGTCCACCAGGGCGAGCCGGTCGAACCGCGCGCCGTGCAGCAGGTGCGCCCGCAGCGAGACGACGCCCCCGAAGTCGTGCGCCACGACCGACGGCGACTCCAGCCCCCAATGCTCCAGCAGCGACGCGAAGATCTCCGCCTGCGTCCCCAGCGACACGTCCTGGCCGTCCCGCTTCTCGGACCGCCCGTAACCCAGCATGTCCCAGACGAACACCTCGTGCCGCTCACTCAGCGCCGGCGCGATGTCCCGCCACACGTACGACGAAAACGGCGTGCCGTGCAGCAACACGACCGGCGGGCCCGAACCCGACGAAGCCCAGCGCACGGTCCCGCCCGGTGTCTCGAATTTCTCCATACGCCGGACGTTACCAGTTAAGCGGCTTAGACGGTAACCAGAAGTGCGAGGTAGACGTCCACCTGGGTGACGAAGTCGTTGAGGTCCACGCCGAGCAGCTCGGACGCCCGCGCGATGCGGTACCGCAGCGTGTTGACGTGGACGTGCAGCGCCCGCGCCGCCGCGGTCGGGGAGCTGGAGCACTCCAGGTACACCCGCACGGTGTGCACCAGATCCGTGCCCTGCGCCGCGTCGTAGGCGAGCAACGGCCCGAGCACCCGCGCCCGCACCGACCGGCGCAGCTCGTCCGGCGCGCCGGCGGCCAGCAGCTGGTGCACGGCGATGTCCTCGCCCGCGACCAGCTCGATCCGGCCGCCGCGGCGGGCGGCGAGTTCGACCGCGTGCCGCGCCTCCTGCGTCGCGCCGTGCAAGCCGTCCACCGACACCGGGCCGCCCGAACCCAGGTGGAACCGCGACAACGACATCAGCCGGTCCAGCCGCGTCAGCGCCTCGGCCGCCGCGCGCATCCAGTTCCCCGGACCTGCGACCAGCGCGTAGGCGTCCTCGCCGACGACTCCGACCAGCGGCCGCGCGTCGGCGAGCAGCTCGGCCAGCACCTCCGCCGCCAGGGCCGGGCTGTCGTCCGGGGCGCGGGCGAGCAGCACGCGGATCTCCGCCTCCGCGGGCAGTCCGGACGCGGCGAAGGCGTCCCCGACCGGCCCGCCGTCGGCCAGGGCCTGGAGCAACGGCTCGGCCGCCTGGCCCGACATGCGCCGCACCTGGTCGGCCCGCGCCCGCGCCAGCCGCACGAGCTCGGCCAGCTCCGCGGCCAGGTCGCCCGGCTCCGGCTGCGCGACCGCCAGCAGCCACGGCACCGCGAAGCTCCCGCCGACCGGCATCAGCGCGTACCCGTCGTGGACCGTGACCTCCCGGCCGGGCACGAAATGCTCGACGAGGTCCCCGGGCGGCTCGGCCGTGCCCGCGACGACCCGGCCCGTCCCGGACAGCACCCAGCACGGCGCGCCCAGCTCGATCGCGCCCTGCCGCAGCAACGCGGGCAGCGAGATGTCCTCCGTCGCCGCGGCCAGCAAGCGTTTGCGGGCGCCGCTCGGCTCCCGGCCCCGCGCCGCGGCCAGCTCCAGCACCACGCGCTCGGTGATCACCGCGAACGACAGGTCCGCGGGCACCTCCAGCAGCGGGATGCGGTGCCGCGCGCACGCCTGCACGACGTCCGGCGGGATTCCGCCGGTGTCAGCGCCGGACGCGGCCAGTGCGGCGACCCCGGCCCGGGCCAGCGCTTCGACGAACGGCGCGGCGTCGCCCGGCTCGCGCCACCACAGCAGCCCGCTGAGGACGACCTCGCCCGCCGAGACGTACCGGCTCGGGTCAGGCAGCTCGGTGACGTAGATCCGGCTGACCGCGCGGCCGAGCTGCCCGGCGCCGGTGCGCAACCGCAGGCGCAGTTCCGGGATCTCCAGCAGAGTTTTCACGGTCGTCATCAGGGTTGTAGGAAAGCACAAACGGGGGCCCGCACGCTGCTGTCGGTTCGTACTGAGCCGCCGTTGCCGGTCCCCCTGCCACGGGCGTCTACTTCTTGCCATGGATTTCCTGCGACCGGCGAACCTGGCCGAGGCGCTCGCCGCGAAGGCCGAGCGCCCGGACTCCGTGCCACTGGCGGGCGGCACGGATGTCATGGTCGAGCTCAACTTCGACCACCGCCGTCCGGACGCGCTGCTCGACCTGACCCGCGTCGTGGAACTGGCCGAGTGGACCGTCGAGGACGGCGTGGTCCGGCTCGGCGCGGGCGTTTCCTACACGCGGCTCATCACTGACCTGGGTGAAAAGCTGCCCGCGCTGGCGATGGCTTCGCGCACGGTCGGCTCGCCGCAGATCCGCAACCGCGGCACAGTCGGCGGCAACCTCGGCGCCGCCTCGCCCGCGGGGGACACGCACCCGGTGCTGCTGGCGACCGGCGCGCGGGTCGAGGTCGCGTCCGTCCGCGGCACTCGGATGATCGAGGCGGACGACTTCTACGTCGGCGTCAAGAAGCACAGCCTCGCCCCCGACGAGCTGATCGTGGCGGTGCACCTGCCGGTCGCGACCGCCCCCCAGCAGTTCGCGAAGGTCGGCACGCGCAACGCCATGGTCATCGCGGTGTGCTCGTTCGCCGTCGCGCTCGACCCGGAGCACCGGCGCGCGGGTGCGGCGATCGGCTCCGCGGCGCCGACTCCCCGCCGTGCTGCCGCGGCCGAGGAGTTCCTGGCCGCCGAGTTGCCGTGGGACGCGCCCGCGCCGCTGCGCGACTCGGTCAAGCGGCGCTTCGGCGAGCTGGTCGCGTCGGCCGCCGCGCCGATCGACGACGTGCGTGGCACCGCGGAGTACCGCAAGCACGCGCTCGCGGTGCTCGCCCGCCGGACACTCGGCTGGGCCTGGCAGGACTACCTGGGAAGTGAGCGGACATGCGCGTGAACGTGACGGTCAACGGCGAAGCCCGGCAGGCCGACGACGTGTGGGAGGGCGAGAGCCTGCTCTACCTGCTGCGCGAGCGGCTCGGCCTGCCCGGCTCGAAGAACGCCTGTGAGCAGGGCGAATGCGGGTCCTGCACGGTCTACCTGGACGGCACGCCGGTGTGCGCGTGCCTGGTCGCCGCCGGGCAGGCCGAGGGACGTGAGGTGCGCACCGTCGAAGGGCTGGCCGACGGCGACCGGCTCGATCCGGTGCAGCAGTCCTTTGTGGACGCGGGCGCCGTGCAGTGCGGCTTCTGCACGCCCGGTCTGGTGGTCGCCGCGCACGACCTTTTGAACCGCGTGCCGAACCCGAGCGACGAGGAGATCCGCGAGGCGCTCGCCGGGAACCTCTGCCGCTGCACGGGCTACGAGAAGATCCTCGACGCGGTGCGGGCGGCGGCGAAATGACCCTGATCCTGGAGAACGCGGCCATCGCGACGGTCGACGCCGACGGCGCCGAGCACCGCAGCGGGCACGTCGTCATCGACGGCCACACCATCACCGCCGTCGGCCCCGGCCCGGCGACCGTGCCGGGGGAGCGGATCGACGCTGCCGGCTGCCTGGTCACGCCCGGCCTGGTCAACACCCACCACCACCTGTACCAGTGGGCCACCCGCGGGCTGGCGGCCGACGCGACGCTGTTCGAGTGGCTGGTCCACCTGTACCCGGTCTGGAAGCGGCTGGACGCCGGCATCACACATGCCGCCGCGACCGCCGGGCTGGCGCACCTGGCGATGACCGGCTGCACCACGGTCGCCGACCACCACTACGTCTTCCCGCACGACAGCGGCGACCAGATCGAGGCACTCGTCGCGGCGGCGAACCGGATCGGCGTGCGGATGCACCTCGTGCGCGGGTCGATGGACCGCGGCGAGTCCGACGGCGGCCTGCCGCCGGACAACCTGGTGGAGACCACCGAAGCCGCGTTGCTCGGCACCGAAGCCGCGATCGACGCCCACCACGACCCGGCGCGGAACGCCCGCATCCGCATCGCGGCCGGGCCGTGCTCGCCGTTCTCGGTCAGCGAGGAGCTGATGCGCCAGGCCGCGGATCTGGCTCGGCGCAAGGGAGTCCGGCTGCACACCCACCTCGCCGAGACGCTGGACGAGGAAGAGCAGTGCGTCGCCGAGAACGGCTGCACGCCCGCCGAGTACGCCGACAAGCTGGGCTGGCTCGGCGACGACGTGTGGCTCGCGCACACCGTGCACCTCGAGGGCCCGGCGATCCGCCGCATGGGCACCACCCGCACCGGTTCGGCGCACTGCCCGACGTCCAACGGCCGTCTCGGCACCGGGATCGCGCCCGTGCGGGACCTGCTCGACGCCGGCGCCCCGGTCGGCCTCGGGGTCGACGGCGCCGCGTCCAACGAGTCCGGCGGGCTCGGCGAGGAGTTGCACCAAGCGCTGCTGCAAGCGCGGCAACGTGGCGGCCCGACCGCGCTGACCGTCCGCGAGGCGCTGTGGATGGGCACCATGGGCGGCGCGCGCTGCCTCGGCCGCGACGGCGAGCTCGGCTCGATCGAGCCCGGCAAGCTTGCCGACCTCGCGGTGTGGAACCTGAACGGCCTGCGCTACGCCGGGATCGAGGACCCGCTGGCGGCGCTCGTGCTCGGCGCGACCCCGCCGCTGAAGCTGCTGCTCGTCGGCGGCCGGACGGTGGTCGCCGACGGCGAACTGCGCACGGACGACGAGACCGCGATCGCGGGCGAGCTGGCGGCCGCGAGCAGGAGGTTGCGATGACCACGTCAGTCGAGCGCACCGGCACGGCAGGCGGGATCGGCGCCAGCCCGCGCCGCCCGGACGGGATCGTGAAGGTGCGCGGCGAGTTCGCGTACTCCTCGGACCTGTGGCACGAGGACATGGTGTGGGGCGTGACCCTGCGCAGCCCGCACCCGTCCGCGCGCATCACCGGCATCGACATCACCGAGGCGCTGAAGGTGCCCGGTGTCGAGGCAGTGCTCACCCACGAGGACGTGCCGGGTGTGAACCGGTACGGCCTGGAGCACCCGGACCAGCCGGTGCTGGCCGTCGACGTGGTGCGCTACCAGGGCGAACCGGTCGCGCTCGTCGCGGCCGACCACCCGGAGACCGCGCGCCGGGCGATGAAACGAATCCGCGTCGACTACGAGGTGCTGGAACCGGTCACCGACGCCGAGCAGGCCGTGCACGGCGACGGGCCGAAGGTGCACCCGAACGGCAACGTCGTGCGGCACGTGCCGATCCGCCGCGGCGACCCGTCTGCGGCTGCCGACGTGGTGGTGTCCGGCGTGTACGAGGTGGGCATGCAGGACCAGGCGTTCCTCGGCCCGGAGTCCGGTCTCGCGGTCCCGGCCGAGGACGGCGGCGTCGACCTGTACGTCGCGACGCAGTGGCTGCACGTCGACCAGCGCCAGATCGTCGCCGCGCTCGGGTTGCCCGAGGACAAGGTGCGGCTCACGCTCGGCGGGGTCGGCGGCGCGTTCGGCGGGCGCGAGGACCTGTCCATCCAGATCCACGCGTGCCTGCTCGCCCTGCACACCGGCAAGCCGGTGAAGATGGTCTACAACCGCGAGGAATCGTTCTACGGCCACGTGCACCGGCACCCGGCGAAGATGTACTACGAGCACGGCGCCGACCGGGACGGGAAGCTCGTCTACGTCAAGGCGCGGCTGTTCCTCGACGGCGGCGCGTACGCGTCGTCCACCGGCGCAGTCGTCGCCAACGCCGCGACCCTCGGCGTGGGGCCGTACCACGTGGACAACGTGCAGGTCGACTGCTGGGGCGCGTACACGAACAACCCGCCCTGCGGGGCCATGCGCGGCTTCGGCGCGGTGCAGGCGGCGTTCGCGTACGAGTCCCAAATGGACAAACTCGGGCAGGCGTGCGGGCTGGACCCGGTCGAGATGCGGGTCCGCAACGCGATGAGCGAGGGCTCCCGCATGCCGACCGGGCAGGTCGTGGACTCGGCGGCCCCGGTCGCCGAGCTGCTGCGGCGGGTGGCGGCGAAACCGATGCCGCCCGCGCCGTCCGGCGAGCGGGACCTGCGGACGTTGCCCGGCGGCGTCTCGAACACCACCCACGGCGAGGGTGTCGTACGTGGCGTCGGGTACGCCGTCGGGATCAAGAACATCTGCTTCTCCGAGGGCTTCGACGACTACTCGACCGCGCGTGTGCAGCTGCGGGTGGTCGGCGGCGAGGCGGCCGCGACGGTGCAGACCGCGGCGTGCGAGGTCGGGCAGGGCCTGGTCACGGTGTTGCAGCAGATCGTGCGGACCGAGCTGGGCGTGGAGCAGGTGACGATCCTGCCGATGGACACCTCGATCGGCAACGCCGGGTCGACGTCGGCGTCCCGGCAGACGTACGTGACCGGGGGAGCGGTGCGGGCCGCGTGCGTGGCGGTGCGGACGGCGCTGGCCAAGCGGATCGGTTCGCCCGACCTGGAGCTGGTGGGCGGCAAGCTGGTGTCCGGCCGGGACGGCGTGGTCGCGGACCTGGCCGACGCGCTCGGCGACGACGTCTACGACGAGACGGTGGAGTGGCGGCACCGGCCGACCGAGGTGCTCGACCCGGAGACCGGGGCGGGCAACGCGCACGTGCAGTACGGGTTCGCCGCGCACCGGGCGGTGGTGGACGTGGACACCGAGCTGGGGCTGGTGAAGGTGGTCGCGCTGGACTGCGCGCAGGACGTCGGGCGGGCGCTCAACCCGCAGGCCGTGCTGGGCCAGATCCAGGGCGGTTCGGCGCAGGGGCTCGGGCTGGCGGTGATGGAGGAGATCCAGACGCGGGACGGGAAGATCCGCAACCCGTCGTTCACCGACTACCTGATCCCGACGGTGCTCGACATGCCGCCGATGGACATCGACGTGCTGGAACGGGCCGACCCGAACGCCCCCTACGGCCTGCGCGGAGTCGGCGAACCCCCGACGATCTCCTCCACGCCGGCGATCGTGGCAGCCATCCGAGCCGCGACGGGCAAGGACCTGCCGCGGGTCCCGGTGCGGCCGGAGCACATCGTCAGCTGAGGCGTTCGTGGGCGCCGGGCACAGCGCGTGGCTGGCCGCGGGTTCCGGCGCACACCATCAGCGGCGCCGGAACCCAGCCAGGAATCAGGCGCGTTCCAGCACCACCACGGGGATCTCCCGCGTGGTCTTCTTCTGGTACTCGTCGTAGTCCGGCCACACCTCGGCCATCTTCGCCCACATCGCGGGCTTCTCGTCGGGCGTGGCGACCCTCGCGACCGCCTTGAAGCGCTCGCCCTTGATCTGGACCTCGACGTTCGGGTCGGCCTGCAGGTTGACGAACCACGCCGGCGGCGCGTCGGTGCCGCCCTTGGACGCCACCACCAGGTACGCGCCCTCGTGCTCGCGGAAGATCAGGGCGTGCCTGCGCTCCTGCCCGGACTTGCGGCCCTTCGTGAACAGGATCAGGATCGTCGTCCCGTTGCGCCAGTGGTAGCCGTCCTCGCCGTCGGTCTCCAGGTAGCGGTCGACGTGCGGCTGGCCGTGCAGATCGATGGCAGAACTCATGAAGCCGACACTACCCGCGGGCCCGCCCGGTGAGCATTTCACGAGCGGTCGCCACGGCGGCCTCCCCGGCGATGGCCAGCGGCTCCACGTCCCGCAGGGAGCGGCTGAGCACGAAGGCCCCTTCCAGCGCGCTGATCACCGCGATCGTCAGCCGCCGGGCGTCGTCCTCGCTCAGGCCGAAACGCGTGAAAACACCCGTCCCGGTGGCGATCCACGACTCGAACACCTCCGCCGTCGCCCGGCGCAAGGTCTCGTTCGTGCTCGCCACCTCCAGCGCCACGGTGGCGATCGGGCACGCGTCGGCGTAGTCGGTCTCCCGCAACGTCACCGCGGCGGCGGCGAAGGCCTGCTCCAGCCCGGTGACCAGGTCCGGCGCCGGCGCGATCAGCAGGTCGAACAGCTTCCCGTACGCCATGCCGGAGCTGCGGATCACCTCCTCGGCCAGCTGTTCCTTGCCGCCCGGGAAGAAGTGGTAGATCGAGCCGAACGGCGCGCTCGCCTCGCTGACGATCTGCTTCAGGCCCGTCCCGGTGTAGCCGTTGCGCCGGAACAGCTCCGCGCTCGCGGCCAGGATCCGTTCTTTGGTGTTGCCCACGTCACCGATCCTAGCTACTCTCCCGCTAGAGCGATCTATCAAATCCGAGGGGGCGGAGATGCCCGAGGTCGAACTGTCCGCGGGGACGATCGAGTACGACGACACCGGCGGTGGGGGGCCGGTGATCGTCTTCCTGCACGGCCTGACCATCGACAACACCGTGTGGCGCAAGGTCGTGCCGGGCCTGGGGGAGTACCGGTGCGTGCTGCCGAACTGGCCGCTGGGCTCGCACCGGAAGCCGATGAAGCCGGACGCCGACCTGTCGCTGCGCGGTCACGTGCGGCTGCTGGCCGAGTTCCTGGAGGCGCTCGACCTGCGGGACGTGACGCTGGTCCTCAACGACTGGGGCGGCGCGCAGTTCCTGATCAGCGAAGGGCTGGCCGACCGGGTCGGCAGGCTGGCACTCGTGGCGTGCGAGGCGTTCGACAACTTCCCGCCGGGCTTGTCCGGGCGCATGCTCGTCCGCGTCGCGCGGATCCCCGGCGGCCTGAAAGCCATGCTGCACCTGCTGAAGTTCCGGTTCGTCCAGCGCGCGCCGGGTTCCTGGGGGTGGATGAGCAAGACGCCGGTGCCCGCTGAGGTCATGGACAGCTGGTTCGGCCCGGCCCGCGAGAACCCGGCGATCATGCGGGACATGCTGAAGTACGGCCTGCACACGCCGCCGAAGGAGACGCTGCTGGAGTGGTCCGGCAGGCTGGGGGAGTTCACCGGGCCCGTGCTCGTGGTGTGGGCGAAGGAGGACAAGCTCATGCCCCGCGAGCACGGGCCGCGGCTGGCGGCGCTGTTCCCGGACGCGCGGCTGGTCGAGGTGCCGGACAGCTACACGCTCGTGCCGCAGGACCAGCCGGAACTGCTCACGAACCTGTTGCGGGAGTTCGTTCCCGTCGGGTCCCGAAAATGAGGTTGAGCACCACGGCGACCACGCAGCCTGCGCTGATCCCGGAGTCCAGCACGGTCCGCACGGCCGACGGGAAGTGCGCGTAGAACTCGGGCGCGGCGATCGGGATGATCCCGACGCCCAGCGCGGCCGCCACGATCGTCACGTTCGCCGGGCGGTCGAACGCGGCCGTGGCCAGGGTGCGGATGCCGGAGACCGCGACGCTGCCGAACAGCACCAGCCCGGCGCCGCCGAGCACCGGTTGCGGCACCAGCGCGACCACGCCGCCGGCGACCGGGAACAGGCCCAGCAGCACGAGGATCGCGCCGCACGCGGCCACCACGTACCGGCTGAACACGCGGGTCAGCGCGACCAGCCCGACGTTCTGCGCGAAGGCGGTGCAGGCGAACCCGCCGAACACCGTGGACACCGCCGTCGCGACGCCGTCCGCGCGCAGGCCGTCGGCGAGCGTTCGTTGTCCCGTCGGCCGGCCGACGACCTCGCCGAGTGCGAGCATGTCCGCGGTGCTCTCGGCCATGATCACGATCATCACGATCGCCATGGAGATGATGGCCGCGATGTCGAACGCGGGGCTGCCGAAGTGGAACGGGCTCGCCACGCCGAATGCCGGCGCCTCGCGGAAGGTTGACGTGTCGACCTCGCCCAGCGGCCACGCGATCAACGTGCCCACCACCAGACCCAGCAGCAACGCGATCCGGCTCCAGAAGCCGGGCAGGAACCGGTTGAACGCCAGCACCGCGAGCAGCGTGATCGCGGCGAGCAGGATGCCGTGCGGTTCGGCGGAGTCCTGCTGGCCGGAGATCCAGTTGACCGCCACCGGCAGCAGCGAGACCCCGATGAGCGTGATGACCGTGCCGGTCACCAGCGGCGGGAAGAACCGCGTCAGCCGGGAGAAGAACGGCGCGGCGAGCACCATCAGCGCGGCGCCGACGAGCGTGGCGCCGTAGACGACGCCGAGCGCGTTCCGCGGCCCGTGCTGCTGCACGATCGCCATCACCGGGGCCACGTTCGCGAACGTGACGCCGTTGACCAGCGGCAGCCGGGCGCCGAACCGCCACACGCCGAGGGTCTGCAGCAGGGTCGCCAGCCCCGCGGTGAACAGGCTCGCGCTGATCAGCAGGCTCAGCTGCCCGCCGGACAGGCCGACGGCGCTGCCGATGATCAGCGGCGGGGCGACGACCCCGGCGTACATCGCGGCGACGTGCTGCACGCCGCCGACGACCAGTTGCAGCGCCGGGGGTTTGCGGTCGACCGGGTGGATGTCGGTCACCGGTGTGGCGGTCGTGGTCACGCGGGTTCTCCCAACTCGCCCGGCGCTACCGCCAGGCGGGGCCCGGGTCCTCCGCGTCGTCGCGCAGGACGGTTCCTTCGATGAGGCCGTACGGACGGTCCGCGGCGTGGAAGACCTCGTTGTCGTTGGTGAGCCCGAACGGGCTGAGGTCCACCACGAAGTGGTGCTTGTTCGGCATCGACAGCCGGATCTCGGCCACCTCGCCGCGTGCTTCGAGAACCGCCTCGCCCATCGCGTACAGGGTCTGCTGCAGCGAAAGGCTGTGTTTCGTCGCGAACGTCTCCAGCAGGATCCGCCGGATCTCCGCGAAGCTCTTGCGCCAGTCGATGCCGCTGCCCTGGTACCGCCACTGCGCGGTGACGGCGGTGGCCAGGATGCGGTCGTCGGTCTCGGCCAGCGTCGTGTATTCGTCGCGCGGGAAACCGTGGAACTCCGAGCCGGTGGACTTCAGCACGACCAGGTCGCGCAGGCCGGACACCACCCAGGCGCGGTCGTTCTCGACCGTCACCACGGTGGTCCGCTTTTCCTCGCTCGACCGGGAGAAGGCGTGGTCGTGCGGGCGGCCGCCGACGGCGATGCGATCCCAGGCGTGCTCGTCGATCGTGACGCGCGCGCCGGTGATCTGCCCGAACCGGCCGACGAAGTGCCTGGCCAGCCGCAGCCCGAAGTCCTCGATCTCACCGACCGGGCTTTCCTTGGCGAACGCGTAGACGGTGTTCTTCTGCGTGTCGGTGGCGACCACGTCGGAGTTGTCGCCGGTGAGGTGGGTCTTCGCGAGGTCGCCGCGCAGCGCGGTGGAGACCGTGAGGTCCTTGAGGTGGTGCACGTCCCCGGCCCGGGTCACCGTGACGAGGCGGACCTCGGCCTTGCCGTACTGGTTCGGCCCCAGCTTGATCGCCATCGTCAGCTCCCTCGGTAGGTGGAGTAGGAGAACGGGCTCAGCAGCAGCGGCACGTGGTGGTGCTGTGTGCCGTCGGTGATCCGGAAGGCCACGGTGACCTCGGGGAAGAACGCGTCCGGGCCGAGGTGGGCGCCGGTGTCGAACACCAGCCGGTAGACGCCGGGGTCGAGTTCCGCGGGGCCGAGGTCGCGGACGCGGCCGTCGTCGTCGGTGCGGCCGCGCGCGATCACCGTGCCGTCGCTCGTTTCCAGTCGCACGGCCACGCCCGCGGCCGGGCGTCCGGCGGAAGTGTCGAGGACGTGGGTGGTCACCAGGCTCATGCCGTCACCGCCTTTCCCAGTCGCAGCACGGCGATCTCGACCAGTTCCCGTCCGGCGACCGCCAGTTCGGTGTCCGGGTCGTTGTGCATGCGCTCCCGCAGGTTCGCCAGCAATTCCGGCCCGCTGCGGCCGCTCGCGCAGACCAGGAACACGTGCCCGAACCGCTCCTCGTACTCGGCGTTGGCGGCGCGGAACTCCGCGGCTGCGGCATCGTCCACACCGGACTGCTCGTCACGGGACCATCCGCCGGAGGGCTTTTCGCCGATCCGCGGGTGCGCCGCGATGGCTCGCCGGGTCTCGTCCCTGGTGAGGGTGAGGCGGGCGGCGCCGGTCAGTGCGGCGAGGTCGGGGTAGGGCCGTCCGGCCTGCACCGCGTCCACCCAGCGGGGCACGTCCAGACACGCCGTGAGCAGGTCCCGGACGTCGGCGGTGTTGAACTCGGCGAGCGTGACAGTCAAGTGTTCCTCCGGATCACGGTGCTGCCGATTCTGGGAAATGGACGTTACGGTCGTGTTCGACGAGCGTCAACAATTTGTTGAAATCATGGCTCGCGGTTGAGATAGTTGTAGACCGTGAACCGGGTGACGCCGAGTGCTTCGGCGACGGTGGGCGCGGCCCTGCGCATGGCGAACGCGCCGCGCTCCTCCAGCAGGCGCACGGCGCGTTGCTTGCCGGGCCGGTCCAGGTCGGCCAGCCGGGTGCCGAGCTCCCGCTCGACATCGGCGATCAGCCGCTCCAGCGTGGTGGGCGGCGCGCCGTCCGGTTCGCTGGCGGCGGTCGGCGTGGACAGCTGCAGGGTCAGGCGGTTCGCGCCGCCGTCCAGCGCGGCCCTGGCGATGGCAGGGAGCGCGCCGAGCAGGGCGTCCGCGTCGCCGCGGGCGGTGGTGCCGAGCGGGCCGAAGTCCACGGACAACCCGGCCTCCTCGGCGGCGGTGCGCGCGCGGACGGCGTGCTCGGGCGGTTCGCCCTCGCCGCGGAACGGTTCGGTGGTGAACTCGGCTTGCAGTTCCACGTCCGCACGGTAACCGTACGGGCGGGGGAACTGGAAGCGGACGAAAGGAGTGCCGGGTGGAACTGGTCTTCCGGGCGCGGCGCGCGATCACGGCCGCGGGCGACGGACCGTGCTCGGTCGGTGTCGACAGAGGACGGATCACCGTCGTCGAACCCGGGCGCGCGCTGTCCGGTGACCGGGTCGTGGAGCTGGGGGAGGACGTCGTCCTGATGCCCGGGCTCGTCGACACCCACGTGCACGTCAACGACCCCGGCCGCACCGAGTGGGAGGGCTTCGAGACGGCCACCCGCGCGGCCGCGGCGGGCGGGGTCACCACGATCGTGGACATGCCGCTGAACAGCCTGCCGCCGACGGTCGACCCGGACGCGCTGGCGGTCAAGCGGAAGACCGCGTCCGGGCGGGTCCACGTCGATGTCGGGTTCTGGGGCGGCGCGATCCCCGGCAACGGCGCGCACTTGCCCGCCTTGCACGAGGCCGGGGTGTTCGGGTTCAAGTGCTTCCTGCTGCACTCGGGTGTCGACGAGTTCCCGCCGCTCGACGACGCCGAACTGGAGGCCGACCTGCGGATCCTCGCCGGGCTCGGCGCGCTGATGATCGTGCACGCCGAGGACGCCCCGACCATCGACGCGTCGCCGCGACCGCACGGCCCGCACTACCAGGGGTTCCTGGCGTCGCGGCCACCCGAGGCGGAGAACCGGGCGATCGCGCGGGTCATCGAGCTCGCGCGGCGCACCGGGGCGCGGGCGCACATCCTGCACCTGTCCTCTTCGGACGCCCTGCCGATGATCGCGGCGGCCCGCGCCGAAGGGGTCGCGCTGACGGTCGAGACGTGCCCGCACTACCTGAGCTTCACCGCGGAGGAGATCCGCGACGGCGCGACGCAGTTCAAGTGCTGCCCGCCGATTCGCGAGGCAGGCAACCGCGAGCGGCTGTGGCAGGGGCTGGCCGACGGTGTGATCGACTGCGTGGTGAGCGACCACTCGCCGTGTACGCCGGAGCTGAAGCGGTTCGACAGCGGCGACTTCGGCGAGGCCTGGGGCGGGATCGCCGGGCTGCAGGTCGGGCTGCCCGCGGTGTGGAGCGGGGCGGCGCGGCGCGGGCACACGCTGGCGGACGTGGTGCGCTGGATGGCGACGCGGCCGGCGGAACTGGCGGGGATGACGCGCAAGGGCCGGATCGCCGTCGGCTACGACGCCGATTTCTGCGTGTTCGCGCCGGACGAGGAGTTCGTCGTGGATGTCGCGAAGCTACGCCACCGGAACCCGGTGAGCGCCTACGACGGCAGCCGGCTGCGCGGGGTCGTGCGGCAGACGTGGTTGCGGGGCCAGGAAGTCACCGGGGACAGTCCGCGGGGCGAGTTGCTGAATCGAGGGCAGTGTTGACCGAGCGTCCGGAGTGGACTCATGAGCCGGATCTGGCGTCGCGCCGAGTCGGCGGCAGCGTGGTGTGGGCCAACGACGAGGCCTTCGCCGAGCGGGAGAACCTGATCAAGCCCGGGCCGGCGGAGTTCCGGCCGTGGAACTTCGGGCACAAGGGGCAGATCTACGACGGGTGGGAGACGCGGCGGCGCCGGGAGCCGGGCGTGGACCAGGCGATCGTGCGGCTCGGGCTGCCCGGCGTGGTGACCGGGGTGGTCGTGGACACCGCGTTCTTCACCGGCAACTACCCGCCGTTCGCGTCGGTGGAAGCGGTCGCCGTCGACGGGTACCCGAGCCCGGCGGAGCTGGCCGAACTGGAGTGGACGCCGCTGGTGCCGAAGTCGCCGCTCGCGGGGGACTCGGAGAACTTCTTCGCGGTGTCGTCGTCGCGGCGCTGGACGCACGTGCGGCTGTCGATCCACCCGGACGGCGGCGTGGCGCGGTTCCGGGTGCACGGCGCGCCGGTGGCGGACCCGCGGCTGGTCGACCCGGCGGCCCTGGATCTGGCGGCGCTGGAGAACGGCGCGCGGGTGGCGGGCTGCTCGAACATGTTCTACTCGTCGCCGTCGAACCTGATCTCGCCCGGTTTCGCCGCGGTGATGGGGGAGGGCTGGGAGACGGCCCGCCGCCGCGACGACGGCAACGACTGGGTCTCGGTGGCGCTGGCCGGCGCGGGCGTGCCGCGGCTGGCGGAACTGGACACGACGCACTTCAAGGGCAACGCGCCGGGCTGGGCGTCGTTGAGCGGACGCTTGGACGGTTCGTGGTTCGAGGTGCTGCCCAGGACCCGGCTCCAGCCGGACACCCGGCACCGGTTCCTGGTCCCGGAGCCGCGCGAGCTGAGCGAGGTGCGGCTGGACATCTACCCGGACGGCGGCATGGCGCGGCTACGCCTGTGGGGCGCGCTGACGGAGCGTGGCCGGGCGGACTTCGAACGGCGGTTCACCGAGAGCAGCGGCTGACGGCGCGCGGCACCGGTTCCTGGTCCTGGAGCCGCGCGAGCTGAGCGTGGTGCGGCTGGACATCTACCCGGACGGCGGCATGGCCAGGTTGCGCCTGTGGGGCGCGCTGACGGAGCGTGGCCGGGCGGACTTCGAACGGCGGTTCACCGAGAGCAGCGGCTGATGGCGCGCGGGCTGCCCGGGACGCGTCAGAGCGCGTGTCCGCCTGCCACCTGGAGCACCTGGCCGGTGATCCAGCGCGCCTGCCGCGAAGCGAGGAACACGACGGCGTCGGCGATGTCCTCCGGCTCGCCGACCCGGCCGAGCGGCACCAGGCCGCGCACCTCCTCCTCGAGCGCGGCGCTCATCCAGCCTGTCTGCACCGGTCCCGGCGCGACCGCGTTCACCCGGATCCCCTGCCCGCCCAGGTCCAGCGCGCTCGCGCGCGTCAGCGCCTCCAGCGCTGCTTTCGAGGTCCCGTATCCGATCTGCCCCGGGAAAGCCCTGGCGCTGTCGGTCGAGACGTTCACCACGCACGGCGGCTCCGCGCCCCGCCGTCGCGCCACCTCGGCGATCAGCAACGCGGGCGCCACCGCGTTGACCCGGTAATGCCGCTCCAGCGACGCCGCCGACAGCGCGTCGATCGTGTCCGGCGTCTCGCAGTGCGCCGCGTTGTTGACCAGCACGTCCACCGGGCCGAGCCGCTCCGCCACCTCGGCCACCAGGCGGCGTGGACCCTCCGGATCCGCCAGGTCCGCCGCGACCGCGACCCCACCCAGGTCCCGCGCCAGCGAAACCGCCGCCTCCACCGCGGGCGTGACGTGCGCCCACTCGCCGCCCTCCGGCGGCGCCGGGTCCTCCGCCAGGTAGTGCACCGCGACCCGCGCCCCCTCGGCGGCGAACGCGCGGCTGATCGCCGCGCCGATGCCGCCCGCGCCACCGGTGACCAGAACCGTCCGGTCACGCAAGCCGGTTTCGATCATGGAACTGAACGTATCAGCTGATATGTGCGCTTTCGCCCGGTTCCAGCACGTGCAGCCGGTCGCTCAACCCCGCCCCGGCGAACGCCTTCCGCACCTCGTCGGGGCCCTCGCTGAAGTGTGCCCACCCGCGGGTGTGCACGGGCACGATGTTGCGCGCCCGCAGCGCGTGGGCGGCCTCGGCGGCGTCCTCGCTGGTGAGGGTCAGCGGGGCGCCGTCGAACAGGGACGTGCGCGCGGCGCCGGCGAACAGCACCGCCAGGTCCAGGCGCCGCAGGCGGCGGGAGATGTCCCGCACCACGTCGAGCGACGCGTTGTCCCCGCTGACGTACACCGTGGGCAGGTCCTGGCCGGTCAGCACGAAACCGATGACCTCACCGGTCAGCTCCTCGCTGCCCTTCGGCCCGTGCTGGGCAGGCACGGCGGTCACCGCGACCGGCCCGATGTGCAGCTGGTGCCACGGCGCGAGCCCCTGCGCGGTGCCGCCCAGCCGGCGCGCGCCGCTCGGCGTGGTGAGCGTCAGCAGGGCCTGTTCGACGTACCGGCGGCCGTCCGGGTCGAGGTTGTCCGCGTGCTGGTCGTGCGACAGCAGCACCGCGTCGACCGGGCCGACCTCCGCCGCCGACAGGCCGGGGCCCTCGGTCTTCGTCAGCGGCCGCCCCGGCGTCGTCTCGTGCACGCCGGCCGGGCTGAACGTCGGGTCGGTCAGGAACCGCTTGCCACCCACCTCCAGCAGCAGCGTCGGGCCGCCGACGTAGGTCACCTGCACACCGTTCGCCATCACCAGCACCCACCTCCACACGGGGAACTTCCCGCCACACCAATGAGTCTGACACGAACGGCCGTTCCCGGAGGAGCCTCAGTGGAGGGTGAGTTGCGCCGGATCGCTTCCGTGGGCGGGGGATCAGGGCTTCAACCGCCGCCGCGAGGAGATCACCCCGGTGTTGAAACCGGCCAGGTGCAACCCGCCCGCGAAGCGCGCGTGCTCGATCTTCACGCACCGGTTCATCACCACGTCGAGGCCCGCCTCGCTCGCCCGCTGCGCCACCGGCTCGTGCCACAGGCCCAGCTGCAGCCACAGCGTCCGCGCGCCCGCCTTGATCACTTCCTCGGCCACTTCGGGCAGGTCGGAGTGCTTGCGGAACACGCTGACCAGGTCCGGCTCACCCGGCACGTCCGCCAGCGACGGGTACACCGGACGGCCCAGCAGCGTCGACAGCCGCGGGTTGACGAAGTGCACCTCGTACTCGCTGGAGGACAGCAGGTAGGTCGCGACGAAGTAGCTCGGCCGCGCCGGGTTGTCCGACGCGCCCACGATCGTCACCGACTTCGTCCGCGACAGCAGCGCGAGCCGCTCCCGCGCCGTCGGCGGAGACCAGGACAGGGGCGATTCCGACCGGACGGCTCCGGCGGGCACGGTCGTCTCCAGGCTCATGCGGCCTTCACCGCCGCGGTCAGGGCCTGGTCGATGTCCCACAGGATGTCCTCGGCGTCCTCCAGCCCGACCGACAGCCGGATCAGGTCCGGGCCGACGCCGCCCGCCTCCAGCTGCTCGTCGGAGAGCTGCTGGTGCGTCGTGGAGGCGGGGTGGATGACCAGCGTGCGGGCGTCGCCGACGTTCGCCAGGTGCGACAGCAGCTCGACGGACTCGACGAACTTCTCGCCGGCCGCGCGCCCGCCCTTGACGCCGAACGAGAACACCGCGCCCGGCCCGAGCGGCAGGTACTTCTTCGCCAGCTCGTGGTGCTTGTGCCCGGGCAGCCCGGCGTAGCTCACCCACGCCACGCGGTCGTCGGCGTCCAGGAACTCCGCGACCGCCTTGGCGTTGGCCAGGTGCGCGTCCATCCGCTGCGGCAGCGTCTCGACGCCCTGGAGCAGCAGGAACGCCGAGTGCGGCGACAGCACCGCGCCGATGTCCCGCAGCTGCTCGGCGCGCAGGCGGGTGCAGAACGCGTACTCGCCGAAGTTCTCCCAGTACTTGAGGCCGCCGTAGCTGGGCACGACCTCGGTCATGCGCGGGAACTTCCCGTTGCCCCAGTCGAACGTGCCCGATTCGACGACGATCCCGCCGAGCGTGGTGCCGTGCCCGCCGAGGAACTTCGTCGCCGAGTGCAGCACGATGTCCGCGCCGTGCTCGATCGGGCGGCACAGGTACGGCGTCGCCAGCGTCGCGTCGACCACCAGCGGGATGTCGTGACTGTGCGCGAGGTCGGCGAGCCCGGCGAGATCCGCGATGCCGCCACTCGGGTTGCCGATGACCTCGGTGAAGATCAGCCGGGTGCGGTCGGTGATCGCGGCGGCGTAGTCGTCGAGGCTGTCACCGGCCACGAACGTCGTGTCCACGCCGAAGCGGCGCAGCGTCCCGTCCAGCTGCGTGACGGTGCCGCCGTAGAGCCCGCTCGCCGACACGACGTGGTCGCCCGCCTCGGTCAGCGCCGCGAACGTGAGGAACTCCGCGGCCTGCCCGCTGCTGGTCGCGACGCCGCCGATGCCGCCCTCCAGGCTGGCCAGGCGCTCCTCGAAGGCCGCCACGGTCGGGTTGCCGATCCGGCTGTAGATGTTGCCGTACTTCTGCAACGCGAACAGGTTCGCCGCGTCGGCCGCGTCCTCGAAGACGAAACTCGTGGTCTGGTAGATCGGCACCGCCCGCGCCCCGGTCACCGGATCGGGAGACCCGCCGGCGTGCAGGGCGCGGGTGCGGAAGCCCCAGCTGCGCTCACTCACCCGGCCGACGCTACCTCCCGGTGCGGCGGTCGGGCGACCGTTCCCGCGCGGTGGACCACGAGCGCGCCACGTACGGTGAGTTCATGATCAACGAGGATCGGGACGTCCCCACCGCTCTCGGCACACTCCGGGTCGCCGTCCGCGGCTCCGGTGAACCGATCGTGATGTGGCCCAGCCTCCTGATGGACCACACGCTCTGGCAGGCGCAGGCCCGCCACTTCGCGCAGCGGTACACCACCGTCGCCCTCGATCCACCCGGGCACGGCGCCAGCAGCCCGCTCACCAGGACCTTCACCCTGGACGAGTGCGCGGGGGTCGTCTGCGAGGTCCTGGACGCGCTCGGGTTCGAGCGGGCGCACTTCGTCGGCAACTCGTGGGGCGCCATGGTCGGCGCCACCTTCGCCGCGCGCCACCCGGACCGGGTGCTCACCAGCACGTTGATGAACGGCACCGCCTCCGCCGCGCCGGCCCGTCAGAAGGCCGAGTACGCGGTGCTCGTGGCGGCGGTGCGGCTCCTGGGCGGCATCCGCCCGCCGCTGACCCGGTCGGTGGTCAAGGCGTTCCTCGGGCCGACCTCGCTGCGCACCCGGCCGGAGGTCGTCGCCCGCGTCCTCGGCCTGGCCCGCCGCAACGATCCGCGGTCCGTGAGGCACGCGGTGACCAGTGTCGTGTCCCGGCGGCCGGACCAGCGCGGGCTGCTCGCCTCGATCAGCACGCCCGTGCTGGTCATCGGCGGCCGCGAGGATGCGACCTTCCCGCCCAGCGAGGTCGAGGAGATGGCCGCCGCCATCCCGGGCGCCGAACTGGTCGTCATCGAGGACGCGGCCCACCTCGTCGCCGCCGAGGTGCCGGACACCGTCAACAAGCTGCTGGACGAGTTCCTCAGCCGAACGTGAGCCGCAACCGCTGCTCCCGTCCAGCTGGGGTCAGCCCTTCATCCCGAAGAGCCGTGCGACCTCGCCACGCTGTCCGGCGCGGGCGAGGCGGACGGGGGCGCCGCGTCCGGGGTCGTCAACACCGCCGTCCAGTTGGGGCTGTCGGCCGGGCCCGGGACGATCGGCACAGCGTTCTTCGGGCGGCTGGGCCGGACACGGGTTCGCTTCGGCTACCCAGACCGGACTGCTCGTCGGGCTCGGTCTGTTCGTCGTCGCGCTGCCTGTGGGCCTGCTCGCGGCCGGCGTCCGCGATCCCCGTGCGGTGCGCTGATCCCTCAGCCGAACGTCATCCGCAACCGCTGCTCCCGCTCCGAAGGCGTCTGGCGCGGGCAGCTGACGCACTTGGGCGCCCCGCCGGTCCGGTAGATCAGGCAGCACGACGCCCGCCGCACCACCGGGGTTCCGCCGACCTCCACGAACCTCGGCCGGGGCAGGTGGTCGCCCACCGCGGCGACCACCGCGCCGGCCAGCGACACCCCGCGCGCGACGTCCCCGGCCGCCTTCCCGGCCCACAACAGGACGTTCGCGATCGAGTCGGTCGCGATCGCGCACAACGCCCGGGTTCCGGCGCCGCTCACCTCGGCCACGGCGGCGATCCCGGCGTCCAGCGACCCGGCCAGCGCCTTGCCGATTTCGTCCACATCGGACCCCAGCGGCCGCGACGAGCGGGCGTCCAGCACCCGGCCGTCGGGCACCACGTCCAGCGTCACCGCCTCCAGCGCGGGGTCCATCGCGCGCCCGGTCGCCACCAGCGGGTCCAGCGCGGGCGTCACCAGCACCGCCGACACCGAGTACCACCAGATCGTCCCCAGCACGACCGGCCCGGCGTCGCCGTACAGCCCGGCGGCCAGCCGCAGCTGCGCGGACAGCCAGGCGCGGTCGGTGATCGCGGTCGCCGGCACGGCTGTCATGCGGTCCTCCGGTACTCCGACAACGAAAACGCGAGCGTCACCGCCGCCGGTCCGGCCACGCCGTCGAGCGCGGCGAGGCGGTCCGGGTGGTGCCCGGTCGGCCCCATCCGCACGGCGTTGCGGACGTCGTCCGGCTCCAGCGTCACCCGGTCCCGCAGCGACCGCCGGGACACCAGTTCGAAATGCTCCGACAACGCGGCGTCGAGACGTTCTTCCTTCCGCGAATCCACCTCGAGAACCGGCGCCACCGCGGCGAGTTCGGCCAGGTGCCCCCGTTCGGGCGACACGACGAGCAAAGTCCCGCCCGGCCGCAGCACCCGCCGGAACTCGGCGGCGTTGCGTGGCGCGAACACGTTCAGCACCACCGCGGCCGTCTCCGCCGCGACCGGCCACGGCTCCCACAGGTTCCACACCGCCGCCCCCAGCCGCGCGTGCGCCTTCGCGGCGCGGCGGAGGGCGACCGCCGAGACGTCCAGCGCGAGCCCCGCCGCGTCCGGCAGCCGGTCGAGCACGCCGGCGAGGTAGTAGCCCGTGCCGGCGCCCGCGTCGACCACCAGGCCGTCACCGACGGCATCCGACGCGACCTGCGCCAACAGGTCCCGCAACCCGTCGTAGTGCCCCGCGCCGAGGAACGCCACCCGCGCGGCGACCATCTCCGCGGTGTCGGCCGTGCCCGCCGGGATGCCGGCGTGCAGCAGGTTCACGTACCCCTGTTTCGCCAGGTCGAACGAGTGCCGCGACGGGCACCGCAGCGACCGCCCGTCGAGGTCGAACGCGGACGCGCACAACGGGCACCGCAACGCCGCGACGACGGCGCCGGGCAGCGTGGCGGGCCTGGTCATGCCCACATCTCATCACACCGGCGGGCTCACCCAACGTCACCGGTGACGGGCGGTATTCGACGCCGACGTTTCGTGACCGGACATATCAGCCCTGGTGGCGCGAAACGTGCTCGTAACAAGAGCGGCGGCACAGTTCACCCGCGGGAAACGTGCGAAGTGCCGTCGTGAAACACGGGAATCGAAAACTCCCCGTCAATATCTCGTGTACGGGAGGACGATGTGCTGAACGCAGGAGACACCGCATGGGTGTTGGCCAGCGCCGCGCTGGTCATGCTCATGACACCAGGGTTGGCGTTCTTCTACGGCGGCATGGTCCGCGTGAAGAGCGTCCTGAACATGCTCATGATGAACTTCATCTGCCTGGCGATCGTCGCCGTGCTGTGGACCCTCTACGGGTTCACGATGGCGTTCGGCGACGACGCGTTCAGCGGGCTGCTGGGCAACTTCAGCCACGCGGGCATGGCGGACACCTGGGGTCAGCTGGTCGGCTTCGCCACCGCGGCGACCGACACGACGCCGGAGATCCCGTGGCCCGGCGGCGACGGCATCCCGATGCTCGTGTTCGCCATGTTCCAGCTGATGTTCGCCATCATCACCCCGGCGCTGATCTCCGGTGCCATCGCCGACCGCGCCAAGTTCTGGGGCTGGGCGCTGTTCGTCGTGGTGTGGGTGACGATCGTCTACTTCCCGGTGGCGCACTGGGTGTTCGCGTTCGACGGCTTCATGAGCGCCGACGCGGTCGGCGGCTGGATCGCCAACGAGCTCAAGGCACTGGACTTCGCCGGTGGCACCGCGGTCCACATCAACGCCGGCGCGGCGGGCCTGGCGCTGGCGCTGGTCCTCGGCAAGCGCCGCGGCTGGCCGCGCGACACCGGTCGCCCGCACAACGTGCCGTTCGTCCTGCTGGGTGCCGGCCTGCTGTGGTTCGGCTGGTACGGCTTCAACGCCGGTTCCGCGCTGAGCGCCGGTGACCTCGCCGGTGTCGCCTTCACCAACACGACCGTCGCCACCGCGGCCGCCGTCCTCGGCTGGCTGATCGTGGAGCAGCTGCGGTTCGGCAAGCCGACCACGCTCGGCGCCGCGTCCGGCGCGATCGCCGGTCTGGTCGCCATCACCCCGGCCGCCGGTTTCGTCACGCCGCTCGGCTCGATCGCGATCGGTGTCATCGCGGGCGCCGTCTGCGCGCTGGCCGTCAGCCTCAAGTACAAGCTGGGCTTCGACGACTCGCTCGACGTGGTCGGCGTGCACCTCGTCGGTGGTCTCGTCGGCACGCTGCTGATCGGCTTCTTCGGCACCACCAGCGTCAACTCGCTGGGCGCCGACGGCCTCTTCTACGGCGGCGGGTTCACACAGCTGGGCAAGCAGGCCGCCGCGGCCGGCGTCGTGCTGGTGTACTCGTTCGTCCTGACCTTCATCATCGGCGGGATCATCAAGGTCGCCGGCGGTTTCCGGGTCAGCAAGGAGGACGAGGTCAGCGGCATCGACGAGGCGCAGCACGCGGAGAGCGCGTACGACTTCGTTGGCGGCAGCATCGGCGGCCACAGTGGATCGTCCCCCGCTCCGCTGCCGTCGAAGGACGGGGCGGCCCTGGAAGGAAGCAAGGCATGAAGCTGATCACCGCCATCGTCAAGCCGTTCACGCTGGACGACATCCGCGCCGCGCTGGAGCAGCTGGGCACGCTCGGCATGACCGTCAGCGAGGTGCAGGGCTACGGCAGGCAGAAGGGCCACACCGAGGTCTACCGCGGCGCCGAGTACGCCGTCGACTTCGTGGCCAAGCTGCGGGTCGAGGTGCTCACCGACGACGCGAACGTCGAGAAGGTCATCGAGGCCATCGTCAACGCCGCCCACACCGGCAAGATCGGCGACGGCAAGGTCTGGGTCACCCCGGTCGAGACCGTCGTCCGCGTCCGTACCGGCGAGCGCGGCACGGACGCGCTCTAGGGAAGCACCGGATGGTCGTCGGGGGGGAACTCGCCAAGGCGGCGAACCGGTTGCTGGAAGGCCGGCACGGCAGGCTCGGTGCCTCGGCACTGCGCGCCGCGCTGGTGGACCTGTACGAGTTCTGGCTCAGCAAGGCCGCCGCGGCGGCCGGCGTGGACACCGCCGAACCCGGTGTCGCGCTGGTCGCCGTCGGCGGCCTCGGCCGCCGCGAACTCGTGCCGTTCTCGGACCTGGACCTCGTCCTCGTCCACAACCAGCACCCGGGGATCGCCGAAATCGCCGACGCGCTGTGGTACCCGCTGTGGGACGCGCGCATCGGCCTCGACCACTCGGTCCGCACGCCGGGGGAGGCCCTCCAGGTCGCCTCCGAGGACCTGCGGACCGCGATGGGACTGCTCGACGCCCGGCACATCGCCGGGGACGCCGAGCTGACTGGCAGGCTCGCCACGGCGGCGCGCGACCAGTGGCGCCGCACCGCGCGGAAACGCCTGCCGGAGCTGGCCGAATCGACCCGCAAGCGCTGGCAGCGCAGCGGGGAGATCGCCCAGTCCGCCGAGCCCGACCTCAAGTACGGCCGGGGCGGCCTGCGTGACCTCGGGGTGCTGGAGGCGCTCGCCGTCGCCCAGCTCACCGACCGGCCGGGCGAGGAACTGCGCCAGGCCAGGGAACTGCTGCTGGACGTGCGCACCGAGATGCGGCGCGAACTGCGGCGCGACCGGGACGTGTTGTCCGGTGTGGACGCCGAGCTGGTGGCCGCCGAACTCGGGTTCGGCGACCGGTTCACGCTGGCGCGCAAGCTCTCCGGCGCCGGGCGCGCGGTCGGGTACGCGGTCGACGTCGCGTTGCGCGCCACGGCCGAGGTGCCGCGCGGGCGGTTCTCGCGCCGGCCCAGCCGCACGCCGCTGGACGACGGCGTGGTGCTGCACGGCAACGAGGTGGCGCTGGCCAGGGATGCCGTCCCGGCCAAGGACCCCGCGCTGCTGCTGCGCGTCGCGGCCGCCTCCGCCCGCACCCGCACCCCGATTTCCCACGGCACCCTGCGCACGCTCGCCGATTCGGCGCCGGAACTGCGCACGCCGTGGCCGCCCGACGCGCGGGACTCGCTCACCGAACTGCTCGGCGCGGGCGAGGGCCTGATCGACGCGGTCGAGGCGCTGGACCGCACCGGCCTGTGGGCACGCTTGTTCCCGGAGTGGGGCGCGGTGCGCGACCTGCCGCCGCGCGAGCCGGTGCACGAGTGGACCGTCGACCGGCACCTCGTGCAGACCGCGGTCGAGGCCGCGAAGCTCACCACCACGGTGTCCCGGCCGGACCTGCTGCTGCTGGCCGCGCTCCTGCACGACATCGGCAAGGGCCGCGAGGCCGACCACTCCGAGCTGGGCGCCGCGATCTCGATGCAGGTCGCCCGCCGCATCGGGCTGCCCGACTCCGACGCCGCGCTCGTCTCCGCCGCGGTGCGGCACCACCTGCTGCTGGTGCACACCGCGACCCGCCGCGACATCGAGGAGCCGAGCACCGTCGCGCGGGTGGCCAAGACCGTCGACAACGACGTGGTCCTGCTGGAACTGCTGCACGCGCTGACCCAGGCCGATTCGCTGGCCACCGGGCCCGGCATGTGGACCGACTGGAAGGCCGGGCTGGTCGCCAACCTGGTCAACCGGTGCCGCCAGGTCGTGCAGGGCAAGGGGTTCAGCCCGCCGGAGCCGCTCGACGCGCGCCGGCGCGAGCTGGTCGCCGCGGCGGTGGCGTCCGGCCGCAGCGAAGTGCTGATCACGCACGACGGCAAGATGGCCACGGTGGTGGTCGCCGCGCCCGCGCGCACCGACCTGCTGGCCCCCGCGGCCGGGGTGCTCGCGCTGCACTCGCTGGAGGTGCACACCGCGGTCCTGCGCGGCCACGACGGCGGACGGGCCGGGATCTTCACCGCGTCCCCGAAGTTCGGATCGCTGCCCGATCCGGCGCTGCTGCGCGAGCAGTTCGCGCGGGCGGTCGCCGGTGGGCTCGCGCTGGAGGCGAAGCTCGCGGCGAAGGAACGGGACTACCAGCCGACGCGGGTGTCGGCCAGGCCGAAGGTGCTGTGGTTCGACGACGAGACCAGCGGTCCGAACACGGTCGTGCTGGAACTGCGGGCCACCGACCGGATCGGCCTGCTGCACCGGGTCGCCGGCGCGCTGCAGTCCTGCGGCGCGGAGGTGAAGTGGGCCAAGGTCGCCACGCTCGGCGCGGCCGTCGTGGACTCCTTCGCCGTCTCCCCGCGCGACGGGAAGCTGGACCCGGCGTGGCGGCAGCGGGTCGAGCAGGCGGTGCTCGCCGCGGCGTCGTGATCCGCTCCGGGGTGTCGCCACGGTTTTCTTGATCGGGGGTGGCAGGATGTCGCTCGTGCCAGAGTCGACGATCCTGCCGCTCACGGTCGCCGCCGCGCACCTGGAGGCCTGCGCCGCGGAGCTGGACCGGGCGCCGGAAACCGATCTCGGGGAGATCGTCGCCGTCCTCAAACACCTCGTCGCCGGGCAGCGCCACCTGTCCGGCGCGCTCACCGGGCTCGCCGAGCGGCTCGGCGAAGCGCGGTTCGGCGCGCTGGCCGCGATGCCGTCGGCGGAAATGGCCGCGCTCGTGGAGATACTCCAGGCGGCGGGAGCCGCGTTCGGCTACTCGGCGGACGCGCTCGGCGAGAGCGAGCCGCTGGCCGCGTTCATCGCCGCCAACGCGGGCGAGAGCACCCGTTTGTAGCAGTTGCACAGCGTTCTGCCTGACTAGCCTCGGTGGGATGCGGACAGTCTGGAAGGGCACGATCGGGGTGGGCAGCTTCGCCATCCCGGTGAAGGCGTACAGCGCCACCGAGGAGCCCGGCAGCGGCCTGCACCAGCTGCACCTGACCGACGGCGGGCGGCTGCGGTTCAAACGGGTCTGCGAGGTCGACGGCGCGGAGATCCCGGCGGAGGAGGTCGGCCGCGGCTACGCCCTGCCCGGCGGCGACGTCGTCGTCCTGTCTGAGGCGGAACTGGCGTCGCTGGCGCCGGAAAGCGCTCACTCGATCCAGGTGTGCGGGTTCGTCCCGCCGTCGCAGATCGACCCGGTCTACTTCATCAAGAGCTACTACCTGGAGCCCGAGGTCCCGGCTACGAAGCCATACGTGCTGCTGGCCGAGGCGCTGCTCACCGCGGGCCGCGTCGCGCTGGTGAAGGTCGCGATCCGGCAGCGGGAGACCCTGGGCGCGCTGCGGGTGCGCGACCAGCTGATCGTGCTCGACACGATGCACTGGCCGAACGAGGTCCGCCGCCCCGACTTCCCGTTCCTGCACGAGGACATCGACGTGCGCATGCCCGAGCTGCGGGCCGCGGCGAACCTGATCGAGAACCTCTCCGGCGACTTCGAGCCGTCCGCCTTCGCCGACGGCTACGCGGCCGCGCTGCACGACCTGGTCGACGCGAAGGTCGAGGGCCGCGAGGTGGTCCGCCCGACCGCCGCGATCCAGGACGAGGCCGTCACCGAACTGCTGCAGGCGTTGCAGAGCAGCGCGCAGGACCGCACCGACGCCGACCAGGGCGTCGCGAAGGCCAAGGCGGCCGCGAAGAAGGCCGCGGAGGCGAAGGGCCGGGCGCGCAAGGCCACGTCGAAGGCGAAGTCGGCGCCCAAGTCGCAGCGCTGAAATCTTTTTGCCCGAACCCGCGTCACGCACCCGCGCGACGCGGGTCACACCCCTGCGCGCACGCGGTTCCTGAGTAGATCTACCTACCACTACTTGGGGGTCTTCACGCTGCCCCGTGCCTCGCGGAACCGGCAGTCTTGGGACATCACGCCACGGATGTCCGGAGGGACTCGCTGGGACTGGGGGTACGGCGAGCACCGGGGGACCGGCGGCCGCGGCGTGCGTGTGCGGGTGGCCCGGCGAGGGGGCGGGCCACCCGCACTTTCCCATGCGCGGTTGGATGTCGCGCATGCTGCATCTGCTGATCCTGCGCTACCTGGGGAGCGAGGCGGACGTGGAGCCGCACATCGCAGGCCACGTCGAGTACCTCGAGCGGCACCACGCCGCGGGCACGTTCATCGCGTCGGGGCAGACGGTGCCCGCGAGCGAGGGCGGCGCGATCCTCGCGCGTGGCGTCGACCGGGCCGCGGCACTGGCCATCACCACCGAGGACCCGTTCGTGCGGGCCGGTGTCGCCGAGTACTCCGTCACCACGATCGACGTCGGCCGCGCCCACCCGGCGCTGGCGGGGCTGGTGAGCGCGGCGTGAACACCGACGTGACGCAGAACCTCTTCGCCTTCCAGCTCCACGGCCTGGACGAACCGGTCGTCGCGAGTGCCCCCACCGTGGCGGACGACGCCCTGCGGCAGGCGTGGGCCCAGGTGCGCGCCGAGCGCCAGGTCCAGCCGGGGGACGTCGCCGCCGTGTACAGCGAGTGGGAGCCCTCCGCCGAGGACCTCGGGTTCGTGGCGCTGATGTTCCCCGGCATCCGGCAGACCTACAGCTTCGACCGGCCGGGCCCGGACGGCTGGGCGGCCGCGTTCGCCGAGGCCGAGCGTGTGCTGGCGGAGCAGGCCGCGCCCGAGCCGGAGCTGCTGCCGGTGCTGTGGAGCGCGTCGTCGCCGCGGGCGGAGGTGCTCGGTGCGGTCCCGCACCACCCGCTGGTGCCCGGTCGGTTGTCCGTCGCACTCGCCCACGTCGGCCCCACCCCGCGCGGCACCGTCGGCATGCACCACGTCACCACGCACGGCTACCAGGAGCTGGGCTCGCCGCCGTTCGCCGAGCTGATGGCCGAGGCGGGCGCGAACCTCAAGCGCGGCCTGCGCGTCACCGGCCACCGCGGCGAGCGCGGCGACCTGCTGCACCTCACCCGCGAGAACTGGCTGGCCGGCTCCGCGCTGGCGCTGGACGACTTCGCCGCGCAGATGTCCCGCAACCTCGGCACGGAGCGGCTGGTGGTCGGCCTGCCCTGCCCGGACGAGCTGTTCGTGGCAGGCGCGGACTCGGGCTGGGCCGAGGTGATCCACGAGCAGGTGCTGGGCTCCGAGTACGACACGACCGAGCTGGTCCCGTGCGTGGTGCTGCTGGAACCCGGCGGGATGCGGCTGCTCGCCGAACGGCAGGCCTGACAGGTCACCCGCCACGAGCGGCTACCCTGGTGGGACGCCGCAGGCGGACAACCACGACCAGCTGGAGCGTGCACACCCGTGTTCGACACCCTCTCCGACCGGCTCACTTCGGTCCTGCAGAACCTGCGGGGCAAGGGGAAGCTGACCGACGCCGACATCGACGCCACCGCGCGCGAGATCCGCATCGCGCTGCTGGAGGCCGACGTCGCGCTGCCCGTCGTCCGGGAGTTCATCGCGCACGTCAAGGAACGCGCGAAGGGCGCCGAGGTCTCCGAGGCCCTCAACCCGGCGCAGCAGGTCATCAAGATCGTCAACGAGGAGCTCATCGGCATCCTCGGCGGCGAGACCCGCAGGCTGAGCCTGGCCAAGAACCCGCCGACGGTGATCATGCTCGCCGGTCTGCAGGGTTCCGGTAAGACGACGCTGGCGGGCAAGCTCGCGTTGTTCCTGAAGAAGCAGGGGCACGCGCCGCTGCTGGTCGCCTGTGACCTCCAGCGCCCCAACGCGGTCACGCAGCTGCAGGTCGTCGGCGAGCGCGCCGGGGTCCAGACGTTCGCGCCCGAGCCGGGCAACGGCGTCGGCGACCCGGTGGACGTCGCCCGCCGCGGCATCGACGAGGCCAAGCACGCGCAGCACGACATCGTGATCGTCGACACCGCCGGACGGCTCGGTGTCGACGAGGAGCTGATGAAGCAGGCCGCGGACATCCGCGACGCGGTCCAGCCGGACGAGATCCTGTTCGTCGTCGACGCGATGATCGGTCAGGACGCGGTCACCACGGCCGAGGCGTTCCGCGACGGCGTCGGCTTCACCGGTGTGGTGCTGACCAAGCTCGACGGTGACGCCCGCGGTGGTGCGGCGCTGTCCGTCCGACAGGTCACCGGCCAGCCGATCCTGTTCGCCTCCAACGGTGAGAAGCTCGAGGACTTCGACACCTTCCACCCGGACCGGATGGCCAGCCGGATCCTCGGCATGGGCGACCTGCTCACCCTGATCGAGCAGGCCGAGCAGGCCTTCGACCAGGAGCAGGCCGAGAAGGCCGCGGCGAAGCTGGGCACCGGCCAGCTCACGCTGGAGGACTTCCTGGAGCAGATGCTCGCGGTCCGCAAGATGGGCCCGATCGGCAACCTGCTCGGCATGCTGCCCGGCGCGGGGCAGATGAAGGACCAGCTCGCGCAGGTCGACGACAAGCACCTGGACCGCCTGCAGGCGATCATCCGCGGCATGACCCCGGCCGAGCGGGCCGATCCGAAGATGATCAACGGTTCGCGCCGTCAGCGCATCGCGCAGGGTTCGGGTGTGACGGTCCGCGAGGTCAACGACCTGGTGAACCGGTTCTTCGAGGCCCGCAAGATGATGCAGCAGATGGCGGGCCGCTTCGGCTTCGGCGGTGGCAGCGCGACCAAGCGCAAGAAGGGCAAGAAGGGGAAGAAGGGCAAGGGCCCCACGCAGCCCAAGGTGCGCGGCGGGTTTCCCGGCGGCATGCCGATGCTCCCGCCCGGTGGTGCCGGCGGCGGCATGCCCGACCTGTCCCAGCTGGGCGGCGGCATGAACGACGTGCCCGGTTTCGACCCGTCCAAGTTCAAGCTGCCGAAGAACAAGTAGATGCACCTGCGCGGGGTGGTGCTGCCCGACGGTGAGCAGCGCGACGTCTGGATCAGCGACGGCAGGGTCACGTTCTCCCCGGTCGAGGGCGCGCGGACCCTGGTGGCGGACGGTTTCCTGGTGCCGGGGCTGGTGGACGCCCACTGCCACCCGGCGATCGGGCCGGGCGGGCCGACGGATCTGGACGGCGCGGTGGTCAACGCGCTGGCCGACCGGGACGCGGGGACGTTGCTGATCCGCGACTGCGGCCAGCCGATCGACACCCGCCCCCTGCAGGAGCGCGCCGACCTGCCGCGGATCATCCGGTCCGGGCGGCACCTCGCGCTGCCCAAGCGCTACATCCCCGGGCTGGGCATCGACCTGTCGCACCCGGACGAGCTGCCCGCGGCGGTCGCCGAGCAGGCCGCGGACGGTGACGGCTGGGTCAAGCTGGTGGGGGACTGGATCGACCGTTCGGTGGGTGATCTCGCGCCGCTGTGGCCGGACGACGTGCTGGCCGAGGCGATCAAGGTCGCCCACGAGGCCGGAGCTCGCGTGACGGCGCACGTCTTCGGCGAGGACGCGTTGCCGGGGTTGATCAACGCGGGCATCGACTGCCTGGAGCACGGCACCGGCCTGGACCCGTCGTTGCTGGCCGAAATGGCCCGCCGGGGCACGGCGCTGGTGCCGACGCTGATCAACATCGAGAACTTCCCGGGCATCGCCGACGCGGCCGGCAAGTACCCGGTGTACGCGGCCCACATGAGGGCGCTGCACGCGAGGGTCGGCGAGCTGGTCGGAAACGCACTCGACGCCGGCGTGGCGGTCTACGCGGGCAGCGACGCGGGAGGCATGATCGCCCACGGACGGCTCGTGGACGAACTGGAAGCCCTCCACCGCGCGGGGATGACCGCGGAGCAGGCGCTCGCCGCAGGCTCCTGGATGGCCCGGGAGTGGCTCGGCCACGCCACCATCACCGAGGGCGCCCCAGCCGACTTCCTGGTCTACGACACCGACCCGCGCGAGGACCTCTCCGCCCTGCGCACACCCAGGCACATAGTCCTGCGCGGCGCGATCATCCGCTGAGGGTTCCGCCTCCGCGGGGGCGGGGTTTGGCGGCACCGCTTTCCCGCTGCCGCCCTGCGCCGCCGAGGCGCGCCGCTGCGCTGGCGTCCTGTTGTGCTGCCGCCCGCCCCGCTGCCCGAGCCGCTCCGGTCGCCCAGCCGCTGGGCGCCCTGCTGCCCGCCATACGGCGCTGCCCGCTCTGCCCGTCTGGCCCGCTGGGCTGTGCGGGTTGCTGCCTGGCCTGCAGGGCTGCCCGCCCGCTGCACGGTTCGCCTCTGGCCGCCCCGCCGCCGCCTGCCCAGCCGCCCCGCTGCCGAATCGCCCTCGCCCTGCTGCACCTGCCGCCCGCCCCGCCCCGCCCCACCGCACCAGCACCCGCCGCCCTGCCGCCTCTGCCGCGTTGCCAATCAGCTCATCAGCTGCCCACCGGGCCCAAGCACCGGCCAATAGGCGCCACACCGCCGCGCCGATCCGCCCACCGCAGAGCAGCGCCGATCCGCCCACCGCAGAGCACCGGCCGTCCCCGCTCCCCAGCACCCGCCGCGAGCCCACTCCCGCAGCAGTCCCCACCCCGATCCCCCACATCCCTCTCCTCCACTGACGGCCGAAATGCCGCTACCGTCCCGATCCATCCTTGAACAAGATGTCCGAGTGAAGATCATCAAGTCGCTGGGACTGCTCTACGCGGTCCCGCTGGCCCTGCTCGTCGTCGGCGTCGTCGGCGGGCTCGTCCTGGGGGAGGGCCTCTACCTGGCGGCCTTCGGGGTGGGTGCGGCGGGCACGCTGGCCGCCGTCTTCGCGCTGGTCGTCGCCCGGATGAACGGCCGCGCAGCCGCCGACTGGAAGCGGGTCGCCGTCGCGACGGTCGTGCTTGTCGTCGCCGGCCTGCTCCCGCTGCGCGCGGAATTGTTCGGCGGCCCGGACCTGCTGACCGCCGAGGGCCTGGAGACCGGCGTCGAGGAGCTGCGCAGCGTCGCCACCACCTACGACGCGATCCACATCGAGCACGACGTCATCCGCGGCCAGCGCGGCGACCGCGCGGTGATCTACCGCGACGGCGACCTCTCACCGGCCCCGGGCGACGCGGCAGGGCCGGATCCCGACTACGCGTTCGCCCTGGACGAGGTCGACTTCGGCGCGGTCCCGGGCCTGATCGACCAGGCGCGCCAGCGCTACCCCGACGCCACGGACGTGCTGCGCGTCGAGGTGACCCGCCCGCGCCGCGGGGAACCGGTCGAAATCAGGGTGCACGTCGGGCGGTCGGGCGCCGAGCGTCGCGGAGAGCTCGTCGCCGACGCCTCAGGCAACCCCCGCTAGCGCCGCACCGACCGCGCTCGCCACACCGGTACCCGGTCGCCGTCGGCCTGTGGATCCGGTGACACCGCTCACGCCCCGGGGTCGATTGATCGCGCCCAGCCACATAGCCTGAACTCCATGAGCGCGTCGAGGGTGGGCCAGGGCATCGGCGAGGACGTGCGGAACCGGTTGGTCTTCGGCGCCCACTGGGGTTTCGTCGCGTTCTTCGCCGGCCTCGGCGGCTACCACCTCGTCACCGTCGTGATGACCGCGTTGCGGTCCGGGCAAGCCAGCGTCGACCCGCTGGAACTGCTCGACGTCGGTCCGGTGCTGTTGCTCGCGTTCGTGCCCAGCGTCCTGCTCGGCCTCGCCCCGCTGGTCGCGTCGCGCCGCTGGGGGAGCGGGCCGCGGCGCGACTTCGGCTGGCTCCCGACGCTGCGCGACGTCAAGGTGGGCCTGGCCTGCGGTGCGCTCGCCCTGCTCGCCGGCTACCTGGTGAACCTGGTGCTGCTGGGCATCTACGGCACCGACCGCGTCTCCGACAGCCCGCTCACCGACCTCGCCGAGGACGGCGGCCGGGACGAATTCGTCTGGCTCGCGCTCGCCGCGCTCGTCGTCGTGGTCGCCACCCCGATGGCCGAGGAGCTGCTGATGCGCGGCTCGCTGTGGGGAGCGCTCGAGCACCACCGCGTCCCGCAGTGGGTGATCCTCGTGCTCACCGCGGTCGTCTTCGCCTACCTGCACGGCGAGCCGACCCGCACGCTGGCGCTGCTCGCGCAGGGGCTGGTGATCGGCGCGGCCCGCTGGCGGACCGGACGGGTGGGGGCGAGTTTCGTCGCGCACGCGGCGAACAACCTGGCCCCGGCGTTGCTGCTGTTCACCGGGTCCTGAGCGGAACGACCATGGCGACTAGGCTCGGTAGGTGCTGGGCGAGGATCAGAGGGAGGCGAGCCGTGACGGCACATCCGGGCGAGCTCGATCCGCCTGATCTGCCGGCCACCGCGGAGCCGGCGCCGTCGCACCGCTGGGGGTTCGGCGCCTTCCTGGTCGTCGAGGCCGTCCTGCTGGCCTCCGCCGCGTTCGTCAGCGTCCTGCTCGGCCCGGCGCCGCCCGGTCAGCCGCTGCCCGCGCGGGACGTGCTGATCGGCACGATGGCCCCGACCGTCCTCGCCGCGCTGGTCGCCATCCTGATCACCAAGGTGCGCGGCAACGGGCCGCTGGCCGACCTGCGGTTGTCCTGGCGCTGGGACGACGTGAAGCTCGGCCTCAAACTCGGCTCGTTCGGGCTGGTCCTGACCACCGTGAGCGCGTTCATCTGGACCCAGGCGGTGGGCGAGGCGAACGCCGGCTCGGCGATCAGCGCCCTGGTCGAGGAACAGCCGATGTCGGTGAGCGCGGCGATCGTGATGTTCGCCTACCTGTGGCTGCTCGGTCCGATCTGCGAGGAGGTCATCTACCGCGGCCTGCTGTGGGGCGCGGTCGAGCGGCTGCACTGGGGCCAGGAGAAGTGGGCGCGCCTGGCGGCGTTCCTGCTGTCCACCGCGGTGTTCGCGGCCAGCCACCTGGAGCCGCTGCGCACCACGCTGCTGCTGGTGATCGCCATCCCGATCGGCCTGGCCCGGTTGTTCACCGGCCGCCTGCTCGGCAGCATCGTGGCCCACCAGATGAACAACTTCCTGCCCGCCGTGGCGATGCTGCTCACGGCGCTGGGCGTCATGGCGATCTAGACGCCGCCTGCGAGCCACGCGAACGGGTCTGGCAGAATAGTCGCTTGCCTGCTGCGGCCGGGCCCTCTCACCGTGCCGTGGCGACCGAAAGCTTCGGGTACTCGTCCGGTGTCCCCACACGGATCGTGACCCGACACCCGCGAGCACGCAGAGAACCAAGGAGTACCCACACACCGTGGCCGTCAAGATCAAGCTCCAGCGCCTCGGCAAGATCCGTGCGCCGTACTACCGCATCATCGTCGCCGACGCCCGCACCCGCCGGGACGGCAAGGCGATCGAGTCGATCGGCAAGTACCACCCGAAGTCCGAGCCGAGCTTCATCGAGGTCGACTCCGAGCGCGCCCAGTACTGGCTGGGTGTCGGCGCGCAGCCGACCGAGCCGGTGCAGCGCATCCTGGAGATCACCGGTGACTGGCAGAAGTTCAAGGGCCTGCCGGGCGCCGAGGGCACGCTGAAGACCGCCGCGCCGAAGCCGACCAAGGAGGAGCTGTTCAACGCGGCCCTCGCGGCTGCCGGTGACGAGCCCGCCAACGAGGCCACCACCCCGAAGAAGAAGTCGGCCAAGAAGGCCGACGACGAGGCGGCGAAGGACGAGGCGTGAGCTTCCTCGCCGACTCCCTCGAACACCTGGTGCGGGGGATCGTGGACAACCCGGACGACGTCCGGGTCGACCTGATCACCACCCGCCGCGGTCGCACGCTCGAGGTCCACGTCCACCCGGACGACCTCGGCAAGGTCATCGGCCGTGGCGGCCGGACAGCGACCGCGCTGCGCACCGTCATGGGCGGCATCGGTGGCCGCGGCGTCCGCGTGGACGTCGTCGACACCGACCGCTGACCCATCCGTGGACGTCGTCGTCGGGCGGGTCGCCAAGGCCCACGGTGTGCGCGGTGAACTCGCCGTGGACATCCGGACCGACTCGCCCGAGGAACGCTTCCGCGACGGCGCGACGGTGACCGCGCGTTTCCGCGACGGCACCACGCGCCCGCTGACCGTCGCAGCCGCCCGCCCACACAGCGGGCGGCTGCTGGTCACGTTCGAGCAGGTGGTGACGCGCGAGGCCGCCGAGGCCCTGCGCGGCGCCCTGCTGCTCGCCGACACCGCCGACCTCCCGCCATCGGACGACCCGGACGAGTTCTACGACCACGAACTCGAGGGTCTGCGCGCCGAGCTGAGCGACGGCGAGGTGATCGGCACCGTCACCGAGGTCGTGCACGCCCCGCACGGCGAGCTGCTCGCGCTCGACCGCGACGGGCGCACCGTCCTCGTGCCGTTCGTGCAGGCCATCGTCCCCGTGGTGGACGTCAAGGGCGGCCGCGTCGTGGTCGATCCGCCCGAGGGCCTGCTCGACGACGCCGGCTGACGGGCTGGTTACGCTCGCGCCGTGCGGATCGACGTCGTCACCATCTTCCCCGAATACCTGGACCCGCTGCGGGCCGCGCTGCTGGGCCGCGCCATCGAGCGCGGGCTGCTCGAGGTCGGGGTGCACGATCTGCGGGACTGGACCCACGACGTGCACCGCGCCGTCGACGACGCGCCCTACGGCGGTGGTCCGGGCATGGTCATGAAGCCCCAGGTCTGGGGCGACGCGCTGGACGCGGTGTGCGGTCCGGAGACCCGGCTGGTCGTGCCGACCCCGGCGGGCCGTCCGTTCACCCAGGAGATGGCGCACTCGTACGCCCGCGAGAAGCACCTCGTGTTCGCCTGCGGCCGCTACGAGGGCATCGACCAGCGCGTGATCGACGACGCCGCGCGCCGGATGCCGGTCGACGAGGTGTCCATCGGCGACTACGTGCTGGTCGGTGGCGAAGCCGCGGTGCTCGTCATGGTCGAGGCCACGGTCCGGCTGCTGCCCGGCGTGCTGGGCAACCCCGTGTCGGCCGAGCAGGACTCCTTCTCCGACGGCCTGCTCGAAGGCCCCAGCTACACGCGCCCCGAGGTGTGGCGCGACCTGTCCGTGCCCGAGGTGCTGCGGTCGGGCAACCACGCGCTGATCGACCGCTGGCGGCGCGACCAGGCCCTCGAACGGACCCTCCTGCGCCGCCCCGATCTCCTCGACCGGTTGCCGGAAGGTACGCTGGACCAGCGCGATCTCGCCGTGCTCGACCGTGTCCGGTCCGAGCAGCGGCAGGCCGGGTGATCCGGCCGGGGACGCGTCTGCAATACTTGACAGGTTGGCCGTGCCAGTGGTGCGTGCCTGCCACAAGCCCCCGGGTCGCCTGCCGTGAGTGAGCGTGCGCGTGCTCGGATGACTGCCAGACAGACGAAGGACGAGGACGGACTCCCGATGAACACCCTGGACGCCCTGGACGCTCAGTCGCTGCGTTCCGACATCCCGAACTTCCGCCCGGGTGACACGCTGAAGGTGCACGTTCGCGTCATCGAGGGAAACCGTGAGCGTGTTCAGGTTTTCCAGGGCGTCGTGATCCGCCGCCAGGGTGGCGGTATTCGCGAGACCTTCACCGTGCGCAAGGTTTCGTTCGGTGTCGGCGTGGAGCGCACTTTCCCGGTGCACAGCCCGAACATCGCGAAGATCGAGGTGCACAAGCGTGGTGACGTGCGTCGCGCCAAGCTGTACTACCTGCGCGAGCTGCGCGGCAAGGCCGCCAAGATCAAGGAGCGCCGCGAGGCTCCGACCGCGTCCTGAGGGATCGGACGTTCTCCGATAGCCTGGCGAAGTGGTCGAACCTGTGCCCTCCAGCGCCGCTGAGGACGAGCCCGAACGCCCGGAACCGGACGAGAGTGCCGATGCCGGCGCAAATGGGAAACGGCGCCGCCGTAAACCCAAGAAACAGCGCTCGTTCTGGGTCGAACTCCCGATTCTGATCGTCGTCGCGCTGGCGCTGGCATTCGTGTTCCAGCAATTCCTGGCGCGGGTCTACACGATTCCTTCGGGGTCGATGGAGACCACGCTCCACGGGTGCACCGGGTGCTACGGCGACAAGGTCCTCGTCGACAAGATCACCTACGACTTCACCGACCCCGAACCGGGTGATGTCGTGGTGTTCAAGGGCCCGGAGCCGTGGGTGGAGAACGAGGTCGCGACCGAGCGGTCGGGTAACGCGGTCGTGCGGTTCTTCCAGAACATCGGCTCGGTGTTCGGGCTGGCGCCGCCGGACGAGCGCGACTTCGTCAAGCGGATCATCGCGACCGGTGGCCAGACCGTCGAGTGCTGTGACGCCCAGAACCGGGTCGTCGTCGACGGCAAGGCCCTCGACGAGCCCTACATCCACTGGCAGAATCCGGACAACCAGCGGCAGGAGCCGTTCGATCCGGTGACGGTGCCGGACGGCTACGTCTGGGTGATGGGCGACAACCGCAACGACTCGTGCGACTCGCGCTGCCAGGGCGGCGGCGGGGTCCGCGGTGCCGTCCCGGTGGACAACATCATCGGCAAGGCACGCATCATCGTGTTGCCACCCAGCCGGTGGGGCGGGGTCAGCGACCACAACCCGCAGGCCGCCGCGCAGCCGGCCGCGCTCGGCATGAGCGCTCCGGCGTGGCAGGAAGGCGTTCCGCTCGGGTTCGGGGTCGTCGCCGCGTGGCCCGCGGTGTGGGGCGGACGGCGACTGGGCTCGAAGGTGCGCGAGGCGGTCGAGCGAAAGCGGTAACCAGGTTGGGTAGGTCTTCGGCGGTTCTGGCCTCCTTCCGCCCGCCCAGGGCGATCGTCCGGGGTGAGACGGCGTGGGGTCTGCAGTCGGCGCTCGACCGGCGTGGTCTCGGCCCGGTGGCCGGGGTCGACGAGGCGGGCCGCGGGGCCTGCGCGGGTCCGCTGGTGGTCGCGTCGTGCGTGCTCCGGCCGGGGGACGCGGCCCGGCTGGCGGAGCTGAACGACTCGAAGCTGCTCACCGCGCTGGCCAGGGAGCGGGTCTACGAGCGGCTCCTGGTGCGCGCCCTGGACTACTCGATCGTCGTCATTTCGCCCGAAGAGGTGGATCAGCTCGGCATTCATGTCACCAACATCGAGGGCATGCGCCGGGCGGTGGCGGGGTTGCGGGAGTGCCCCGGGTACGTGCTGACGGACGGTTTCAAGGTGCCGGGTCTGCCGGCGCCGAGCGTGCCGGTGATCAAGGGGGACCGGGCGGTCGCGTGCGTGGCGGCCGCGTCGGTGCTGGCCAAGGTGACGCGGGACCGGATCATGGCCGAGACGCACCTGGAGTACCCGATGTACGGATTCGATGTGCACAAGGGGTACACGACCGCGGACCACGGCGCGGCGCTCGTCGAACACGGGCCGTGTGAGGTACACCGGTGGTCGTACACCAATGTGGCAGCGGCGGCCGCCGCCCACGGTCTGCGACCACCGCGGAAGGTCATGCTCACCGCTGCTGCATTGGGGCAGTCCGATGCTCCGGTACGTGCTCTGGAGGGCACCGTGGTTCAGAATGGGAGTTCCGCCGCCGGAGACCGGTCGAACTCGCGAGGAGGGGCGCGGATTTCATGAGCGCAGAGGATCTCGAGAAGTACGAGACCGAGATGGAGCTGTCGCTGTACCGCGAGTACCGCGACATCGTCAGCCAGTTCTCGTACGTGGTGGAGACCGAGCGGCGGTTCTACCTGGCCAACGCGGTGGACGTGCAGGTCAGGGACAGCGGGGGAGACGTCTACTTCGAGGTCCGCATGTCCGACGCGTGGGTGTGGGACATGTACCGCCCGGCCCGGTTCGTCAAGAACGTCCGCGTGATCACCTTCAAGGACGTGAACGTGGAGGAGCTGGAAAAGCCAGAGCTGAGGCTCCCCGAAGAGGGCCCGTTCTCCAGCTGACACCCCAAGCTCGACGAGGGACGTCCCCCAGCGGGGACGTCCCTCTTCTTTTGACCGCCGCACCTCACCGGCCGTCTGCCCCTTTCGCCACCTACCCGGGCCTGACCCCTGGCGCCCCCAGCGGCCGTCCGCCTCCTGGCGCGACCCCCAGCTGTCCGTCCCGGCGCCACCCACCGGCCCCCGCCTCCCGGCATCACCCAGCGGCTGTCTGCCCCTGTCGTCGTCTACCTGGCGTCTGCCTCCTGGCGGGAGCCACCGGCCGTCTGCCTCCCGGCGTCACCCAGCGGCTGTCTGCCCCCGGGCGCCACCCAGCGGCCGTCCGCCCCGGGCGCCACCCACCGGGGGTCTGCCTCCCGGCGCGACCTGCTGGCCGTCCGCCTCCCGGCGTGGACCTCACCGGCCGTCGGCCTCCCGGCGCGCCACACAGCCGTCCGCCCCCTGGCGCACCCCACCAGCCGTTCCCCCGGCGCCACCCACCTCTCGACTCTGCTTCTGCCCTCACTCCGGCCGCTGCGAGGCCCGTTTCCCATCTCGACCCGAATCCCGACCGTTGCCCGGCCCTTTCCCGCCTTCACCTGGGCTCCCGGCCGCCCCACGCGCCTCCAACCCCAGCTCATCTCCCGCCCGCCGCCCCTACCACCCGGGTCCGACATTTCCGCCCCACCGAGCCGCACCCCACCGCGGTTTGTCCACAACACCCCACTTGTCCACAGGCCCGGCAACTCGCTCTGTCGACGAAACCGCAGGTCATGGCACCGTCGAAGGCAGTGAACGACCACCGACCTTGGGGGACCAGCCATGACCACCGCGGCCAGACCCGCCCGCCACCTGACACTCGGCCGCCGGGGCGAGGACATCGCCGCGCGCCACCTGCAGAAGCTCGGCTTCGTCGTGCTGGCCAGGAACTGGCGCTGCCGCCAGGGCGAGCTCGACCTCATCGCCACCAACGGCCGCACGCTGGTCATCTGCGAGGTCAAGACCCGCACCCGGGAGAGCTTCGGCGATCCCGCGGAGGCGGTCACCGAGGACAAGGTCGCCCGCATCCGGCGCCTCGCCGGGCAGTGGCTGAGCATCCACCGCGTCGGTTGGTGCCGGGTCCGCTTCGACGTCATCGCGGTCTACGCGGATGGCGACGGCGAGCCCCGCGTCCGCCACATCCCGGGAGCGTTCTGATGCCGCTCGGACGCGCCTGGTCGGTGGCACTCGTCGGCCTCGACGGCCGCCTGGTCGAAGTCGAGGCAGACCTGGGCGGTGGTCTGCCGGGGATCAAGATGATCGGCCTGCCCGACGCCGGCCTGCGCGAAGCGAAAGACAGGGTCCGCTCGGCCATCCGCAACTCGGGCCAGCACTGGCCGGAGGACAAGCTCACCCTCGGCCTGTTCCCGGCGAACCTGCCCAAGCTCGGTTCTGGCTACGACCTCGCGATCGCGGTGGCCATCCTCGCGTCCGCGGGCAAGGTGCCGGCCACCCGGCTGCTCGGCACGGTCCTGCTGGGAGAGCTGGCGCTCGACGGCCGGGTGCGCGAAGTCCGCGGAGTCCTGCCCGGCCTGCTCGCGGCCCGCAAAGAAGGGATCAAGCGCGCGATCGTGCCGTCCGGGACGCTGTTCGAAGCTGCACTGGTCGACGGCCTCGAGGTCTACGGCGCGGCGAGGCTGCGGGACGTCCTTGCTTGGCTGGAGGGCGAAAACGCCCTGGCCCGGCCGGAACCACCCACCGAGAGCGAGCCGCCCAAGGGGCTGGATCTGGCGGACGTCGTCGGCCAACCCGAGGCGCGCTGGGCGCTCGAAGTGGCGGCCGCGGGCGCGCACCACCTCCTCCTCACCGGTCCGCCGGGCGTGGGGAAGACCATGCTCGCCAAGCGACTGCCCGGTCTCCTGCCCATGCTCTCGCCGGAGGAGTCGCTCGAAGTCACCGCCGTGCATTCGATCAACGGCAAACTGACACCCGAATCTCCGCTGATCAAAGTCCCGCCGTTCGTCGCGCCGCACTACTCGGTGTCCGAGGCCGCGCTCATCGGTGGCGGCGCGGGCATCGCCACACCGGGCCTGATCAGCCGCGCCCACCGCGGGGTCCTCTTCCTGGACGAAGCGGCGGAATTCGGATCGCAGCGGCTGGACTCCCTGCGCACGGTCCTGGAGGAGGGCGAGGTCAGCATCGCCCGCGCCCGCGGTTCGGTCCGCTACCCGGCGCGCTTCCAGCTCGTCATGGCCACCAACCCCTGCCCGTGCGCGCCACCCCGCGAAACAGACTGCACGTGCTCACCGACCGAGCGCCGCCGCTACCTCAGCAGGTTGTCCGGCCCGCTCCTCGACCGCGTCGACCTGCGCGTCCGGCTCCGCCCGATGACGGCGATGGGCCGCCACGAGAGCAGCGAGCCCGAGCCGACGGAGGTGGTCCGCAAACGCGTCCTGGCCGCCCGCGACCGCGCCGCCGCCCGCTGGAGCGAGCACGGCTGGAAGACCAACGCCGAGGTCCCCGGCCCCGCCCTGCACCGCGAGTTCGCCCTCCCACCCACGACGACAGCCCTGCTGAACCGAAGCCTGGAACGCGGCACGGTGACCGCCCGGGGCGTCGACAGGTGCCTACGGATCGCCTGGACGCTGGCCGACCTCGCCGACGCCGACGAACCCCAAGCCGACCACGTCGCCGCCGCGCTGGAGTTCCGAGACCGGAGGGCCGCATGAGCCCTCGACGTTCGCTGCGCAACCTCGGCCCTGGCCAAGGCGCAGGCAGTTCACACACGGAGGCCTGCACGAGCCTTCGCCACTCCTCCGCACCGCTTCGGCACCGGCCATGGCGCGCGTCGTCGCCCGTGCTTCGGTACCCGGCATTCGGGGAGGGCCGCATGAGCCCTCGGACCTCACCGCTTGCCACGGCGCATGTCACAACCCCGGTTCTCACACCGGCACTCTTGACGGGCCGCATGAGTCTTCGACGTTCGCGCCGTGCCACCTCGGAACTGGTCAGGAGCATGTCGCCATCCAGCTTCCGCGGAGGGCTGCAAGAACCTCCGACAGTCCTCTACACCGCTCCGGCACCGGCCGTGGCGCGCGTCGTCCGACCCGCTCCAGCACCGACACGCCACGCGGGGAGGGCCGCATGACGACCACCCCCGAGTCCGCCAGCGCCAAGCTCGACGCAGAGCGCCTGGCCCGCTCCTACCTGGTCCGTGTCGCCGAGCCGCCGGCACCCGCCGTCGTCGACTTTGTCGCTCAGCACGGACCCGTCGCGGCGGCTGAGGCGATCCGCGCCGGCGACTGTCCCAACCGCGTCCGCGACGAAACCGAGGCCCGCCGCACGCACGACCACGCCCAGCGCGACCTCGACGAAGGCGCTCGCCTCGGCATGCGGCTGCTGATCCCGGAGGACGACGAGTGGCCAGGTTGGCCGCTCCTGTCCCTCCAACTCGCCGCCAGCCGTGGTGTGCAGGGCGTCGCCCCACCGCTCGCGTTGTGGGTGCGCGGCCAAGTCCGCTTCGACGAGGCCGCCGAGCAGGCTGTAGCGATCGTCGGCGCGCGAGCTGCCACCGGGTATGGCGAGCACGTCGCCGGCGACTTCGCCTCCGCGTTAGCCGGCCAGGGCGTGTCGGTCTTCTCCGGCGCCGCCTACGGGGTCGATGGCGCGGCGCACCGCGGAGCCCTCTTCGTCGGCGGCACCACCGTCGCGCTGCTCGGCTGCGGTCTCGACGCCGGATACCCCGCTGGGCACGTCGTCCTGCTCGACAAGATCGCCGAGCACGGCGGTCTCGTCGTCAGCGAGTACCCGCCGGGCACACCGCCGGCCCGCCACCGTTTCCTCGTCCGCAACCGCCTCATCGCCGCGCTCAGTGAGGGAACCATCGTCGTGGAGGCGGGCCGCCGCAGTGGCGCCCGCAACACCGCGACCACGGCCGGCGCGCTCGGCAAGGTCGTGATGGCCGTGCCCGGGCCGATCACCTCCGCGTTGTCGATCGGCTGTCACGAACTGATCCGCGAATCCGGCGCCACCCTCGTGGCCTCGGTCGACGACGTGATCGAAACCGTCGGGCGGCTGGGCACACCCCGGCCCGAGAAGGTCCGCTCGAAACGGCCGACGGACGGTCTCGGGCCGGACGCCCTGCGCGTCCACGAGGCGCTCGACCGGCGCGAGGGCAAATCCGCCGAGCAGGTCGCCACCGAATCCGGGGTGCCGGTCGCCCGGGTCCGGGCGCTGCTGCCCGCCCTCGAACTCGACGAGTTCGCCGTGCGCTGCGAGAGCGGCTGGCGTCGCAGGTCGAGGAGGTGATGCGATCGTCATCTGCCGCCGGTGTGGCGATGCTTGACCGCACGCGTCCCTTCGCGCAGCGTGAACAACCATGTCCGCACGGGAATCTCGGGGCCGCAAAACGGACCTGCACGCCCTCCGGGACGCCCTGCCGCGCGCCGCCGCCGAGCTGGTCGACGCCTACGAACGCCACCTCGGGCTCGAACGAGGGCTGTCCCCGCACACGGTGCGCGCGTATGTCGGGGATGTGGTGTCCCTGCTGGGGTTCCTGCACGGTGAGGAGCCGCAGCCGGACGTCGCCGCGCTCGAGGGCCTGGACATCGGGACGCTGCGGGCCTGGCTCGCCGACCAGCGCAACGGGGGAGCCGGCCGGACCACCCTCGCGCGGAGAGCGGCCTCGGCACGGACCTTCACCGCCTGGGCCCGTCGCCAGGGCGCGCTCGACCACGACCCGGGTGCGAAGCTGGTCGCGCCACGCGTGCACCGGACCCTGCCGCCGGTGCTGCGGCCGGACGAGGCCGAGGACGTCCTGACGGCCGCGGGCAGCGGCGCGGCGCAGCAGGAACCGGTCACCTTGCGTGATCTCGCCGTCCTCGAGCTGCTCTACGCGACGGGTGTGCGGGTGTCCGAGCTGTGCGGGCTCGACGTCGACGACGTGGACTTCGGCCGCAGGCTCGTCCGCGTCCTCGGCAAGGGCGGCAAGGAGCGCATGGTCCCGTTCGGCGCGCCGGCCGACCGCGCGTTGCGCGGCTGGCTGGACCACGGCCGTCCGGCGGTGGCGGGTGCGGTGGCGAAGCCGCACGCATCCGCGCTGTTCCTCGGCGTCCGGGGCGGGCGGCTGGACCCGAGAACGGTCCGGCGGGTGGTGCACGAGGCCCTCGACGCGGTGCCCTCGGCGGCCGACATGGGTCCGCACGGACTGCGGCACACCGCGGCAACGCACCTGCTGGAGGGCGGTGCCGACCTTCGCAGCGTTCAGGAGCTACTCGGTCACGCTACGCTTGCCACGACACAGCTCTACACCCACGTGACCGTCGAGCGGTTGAAGGCGATCCATGACCAAGCCCACCCCCGATCCCGATGACCTCGGAGGACGGCAGGCAGGATCGTTGACACCGCCCGTCCCGTACGAGCCCGGAGAACGACCTGAGCCCGCTACCGAGAACGGTTTCCGTGTGACGGCCGATTTGCGAGCTACCCCTGCCCGCCCTGCCCCCGAGCAGGCCGGACACCCGACGCTGCCCGAGTCCGAACCGGACAGTGGGCTTCGGAGCGACCCCGCCGGCGCGCCCATCCCGGACCTCGGTCCTCGGAGTGAGGCGCTCGCGACTGATGCTGAGGCGCAGGCCGGGGCCAACGCGAGCGGCGATTCCCAAGCCGGTGCAAGGACACCCGGCGGCGCGGAAGCGTCTGCGACCACCGGCGCGGTCGCGGACAGCGAGGCGCAGGCCGGTGGCACGGCGGGCACCAGCACCGCTCCAGCCGGTGGGTCGTCCGCCCGGAGCGCGGGAGACGGTGACTCCGCGATCCAGGCGGTGTGGCGCGAGTTCCGCGAACGCCCGGAGCAGCGGCTGCGCGAGCGCCTGGTCCTGCACTACGCGCCGCTGGTCAAGTACGTCGCCGGGCGGGTCGGCACCGGGCTGCCCACGCACGTCGACGTCAGCGATCTCATCCAGTCCGGCATCTTCGGCCTGATCGACGCCATCGAGAAGTTCGAACCCGAGCGCGGCCTGCGGTTCGAGACCTACGCGATGCAGCGCATCCGCGGCGCGATCCTCGACGACCTGCGCTCGCAGGACTGGGTGCCCCGCGTCGTGCGCAGCCGCGCCCGCGAAGTGGAGCGCGCGCTCGAACGCCTCGGCGGCCGGCTGCGCCGCACCCCGACCGACACCGAGGTCGCGGCCGAGCTGGGCATCACCCTCGACGAGCTGCGTGACCTCTACAGCCAGCTCCAGCTGACCAGCGTCGTCGCGCTCGAGGACCTCATGGCGGCAGGCCGGGAGAGCGGTTCGCTGGTCGACACGCTCCCCGACGACGACGCCATCGACCCCGTGGCCGTCCTCGTCGACCGGGACAACCGCCGCCAGCTCGCCGAGGCCATCGCGCAGCTCACCGAACGCGACCGGATCGTGGTCAGCCTCTACTACTTCGAACGGCTGACGCTCGCCGAGATCGGTCGAGTCCTCGGCGTCACCGAGTCGCGGGTCAGCCAGCTGCATACGCGCGCGGTCCTCCGGCTGCGGGCTCGGCTCACGGAACAGGCCGGGGTCTAGCCGGTCCACGGCTTCAGTCGGATCGCCGAGCCAGTCTGGACCAGGGGGAGCGGGTTCAGGTACTCCTCGCCCCGTCGCACGCCCCAGTGCAGGCAGGCCTCGACCGGGCAGCCCGGATGCCCGGCCTCGACGACCCCGACCGGCTGGCCCCGCCACACCTGCGTGCCGACCGGCACCGACGGCGCGACCGGCTCGTAGGTGGTCCGCAACCCGCCGTCGTGGTCGATCGAGATCACCGGCCGCCCGGCGACGAGCCCCGCGAACACGACCACGCCCGGCCCCGCGGCCAGGACTTGCTGGCCGGGCGTGGCGGCCAGGTCCACGCCGCGGTGACCCGGCCCGTAGGGCCCGGACGGCGCCTGGAACGGCCGGACGACCACCGGCTTCGGCGACAACGGCCACCCGAACCGGGGATCCAGCTCGTCCGCCACCGCGCGGGCCACAGCCGCCGTCCCCGTCCCGGGAGGCCCGACCGTCCCGGGAGACCCGATCGATGTGCCGGGCACCGCCGCCGGTCCCTTGGCGGCCGGCTCCTGCGGCGAGCTGGCTCCGGCGGCTGTCGGCTCCTTCGCTGCCGGCCCCTGCGGTGAGCTGGCTCCGGTCGCTGCCGCCGCGTTGGGTGCCGACCCTTGCGGTGAGTTGGCTGCGGCGGTCGTGGGTCTCTTCGTTGCCGGTCCCTGCCGGGAGTTGGTGGCGGCCGCAGCGGCTGGCGCTGCCGTGCCTGGCGCCTCCGGCGGGTTCTCGGCCACCGCCGCACCCCGCCCCCACGGCACCTCGCCCACAGCGCCCACGGCAGCCGGGACCAAGAGCCACCCAACGGCGCTGACCAGCACGAACCCGACCAACCGGCGAATCACCACGATCATCGGCCCAGCCTGGCGCACATCGGGCTCCACGATCGGGCGGCGACAGAATCTGTGGACAACTCCGCCTTGCCTGTGGACAACCGCGCCCGACCAACCCATCCGCGGCGGCCTGGACCAAGCAGCCCGGAGCACCAGGCCGCCCGTGGTGAACCCCGCGCCGCCAGGGCGTACACTGTTCGCGCGGCCTGTCACGACAGGTCGACTTCGCGTGTACGTGCACGTTCCCGCTCACGGAACCCACGGCGCCCGGCGGTCCCCGAGGAGTCATCCACGGGGTCCGGGCATCGGCACTGCACCAGGGTCGCCGGCCACCCGGCCGACGGCGACAAAACCGGCCAGCGCGTCCCGCGGGGCGCGCGCTACACAGAAGAGGTGCGAATCCGGCCATGGCCGTCGTCACCATGAAGCAGCTGCTCGATTCCGGCGTGCACTTCGGGCACCAGACCCGCCGCTGGAACCCGAAGATGAAGCGCTACATCCTCACCGAGCGCAACGGCATCTACATCATCGACCTGCAGCAGACGCTGAGCTACATCGACCGTGCGTACGAGTTCATCAAGGAGACCGTCGCGCACGGCGGCACCATCATGTTCGTCGGCACGAAGAAGCAGGCCCAGGAGGCGATCGCCCGCGAGGCGCAGCGCGTGGGCATGCCCTTCGTCAACCAGCGCTGGCTCGGCGGCATGCTGACCAACTTCCAGACCGTCCACAAGCGGCTGCTGCGCCTCAAGGAGCTCGAGGCCCAGGAGCAGACCGGCGGTTTCCAGGGCCTCACCAAGCGCGAGATCCTGACGCTGACCCGCGAGAAGGAGAAGCTGGAGCGCACCCTCGGCGGTATCCGCGACATGCAGAAGGTGCCCAGCGCCGTCTGGATCGTGGACACCAAGAAGGAGCACATCGCCGTCGGCGAGGCGCGCAAGCTGAACATCCCGGTCGTCGCGGTCCTGGACACCAACTGCGACCCGGACGAGGTCGACTACCCGATCCCGGGCAACGACGACGCGATCCGCTCGGCCGCGCTGCTCACCAAGGTGGTCGCCGAGGCCGCCGCCGCCGGCCTGATGGCCCGCTCCAGCCGCAACGGCTCCGCCGCCGCCGAGGGCCAGGACAAGCCCGAGCCGGGCGTGTCCGACGAGCCGCTCGCGGAGTGGGAGCAGGACCTGCTGAAGAACAGCGAGGCCCCGGCCGAGCAGACCACCGCCTCCTGAACCTTTCCGGCACGGCCGCGCCGGACCGGCGCGGCCCCCAAACTTTCCGAGAGGAACGGACACCGCACGATGGCGAACTACACCGCGGCGGACGTCAAGCGTCTCCGCGAGCTCACCGGCTCCGGCATGATGGACTGCAAGAAGGCGCTCGAGGAGAGCGGCGGCGACTTCGACAAGGCCGTTGAGTTCCTGCGCATCAAGGGCGCCAAGGACGTCGGCAAGCGCGCCGAGCGCGCCACCGCCGAGGGCCTCGTCGCCGGCGACGGCGGCGTGCTGGTCGAGATCAACTCCGAGACCGACTTCGTCGCCAAGAACGAGCAGTTCCAGGAGCTCGCCAACAAGATCGTCAAGGTCGCGCAGACGCTGAAGACCGACGACGTCGAGAAGCTGGCCGCGGCCGAGCTCGAGGGCGGCAAGTCCGTCGGCGACGCCGTGCAGGAGCTGGCCGCCAAGATCGGCGAGAAGCTGGTCCTGCGCCGCGTGGTGGCCTTCGACGGCCAGGTCGCGACGTACCTGCACCGCCGTGGCACCGACCTGCCCCCGGCGGTCGGCGTGCTGGTCGAGTACAACGGCGAGGGCGACGGCGCCGCCGAGGCGGCCCGCAACGCGGCGCTGCAGATCGCGGCCCTCAAGCCGAAGTACCTGACCCGCGAGGAGGTGCCCGCCGACCTGGTCGACAACGAGCGCCGCATCGCCGAGGAGACCGCCCGGGCCGAGGGCAAGCCCGAGCAGGCCCTGCCCAAGATCATCGAGGGCAAGGTCAACGCGTTCTACAAGGACACCGTGCTGCTGGAGCAGCCGTCGGTCCTCGACAACAAGAAGACCGTCAAGGCGCTGCTCGACGCGGCCGGCGTGACCGTGACCCGGTTCGCCCGGTTCGAGGTCGGCCAGCCGTAACACGACGGCAGTGACGTGAGGGTGCCCCGTCTCCGTGATCACGGGGACGGGGCACACTCGCGAAGGCAGGCTCCACGAGAGCACCCGAGCGGGCGGAGGCGGACATGGGCGAGGCGAAACGAGCCGACGGCGGTTACCGGCGGGTGCTGCTGAAACTGGGTGGCGAGATGTTCGGCGGGGGAGCGCTGGGCCTCGACCCCGACGTCGTCCACTCCGTGGCCGCGCAGATCGCGGACGTCGTCCGCACCGGTGTGCAGATGGCCGTCGTCATCGGCGGCGGCAACTACTTCCGCGGCGCCGAGCTGTCCCAGCGCGGCATGGACCGCGACCGCGCCGACTACATGGCCATGCTCGGCACGGTCATGAACTCCCTGGCGCTGCAGGACTTCCTGGAGAAGGAAGGCGTCCCCACGCGCGTGCAGACCGCCATCACGATGGGCCAGGTCGCCGAGCCCTACATCCCGCGACGAGCCGAGCGGCACCTCGAAAAGGGCCGTGTGGTGATCTTCGGCGCGGGCACCGGGATGCCCTACTTCTCCACCGACACCGCCGCCGCTCAGCGCTCGCTGGAGATCGGCTGCGAGGCCGTGCTCATGGCCAAGGCCGTCGACGGGGTCTTCACCGCGGACCCGAAGAGCGACCCGAGCGCGAAGATGTTCGACGAGATCAGCCACCGCGAGGTGCTCGAGCGCGGGCTCAAGGTCGCCGACGCCACCGCCTTCAGCCTCTGCATGGACAACAACATGCCCATCATCGTGTTCAACCTTCTCACCGAGGGGAACATCGCGAGGGCGGTGCGTGGTGAGAGGATCGGCACGTTGGTGAGCACCTCCGGGGCCGGGCCCAGCGCCTGACCCCGAACGGACCGGGAACAACAGCACACACAACGGGAGTAGCCGTGATCGACGAGACCCTCCTCGACGCCGAGGAGAAGATGGAAAAAGCGGTGTCCTTCGCCAAGGAGGATCTGTCGTCGGTGCGGACCGGCCGGGCCAACCCGGGCATGTTCGCCCGCATCATGGTGGAGGCGTACGGGTCGACGATGCCGCTGAACCAGGTGGCCGGCGTCAACATCCCCGAGGCCCGCATGGTGATCGTCAAGCCCTACGACCAGGGGCAGCTCGGCGCCATCGAGAAGGCCATCCGCGAGTCCGACCTGGGTGTCAACCCGTCCAACGACGGCCAGATCATCCGCATCACCATTCCGCAGCTCACCGAGGAGCGGCGCAAGGAGATGGTCAAGATGGTCAAGGCCAAGGGCGAGGACGCCAAGGTCCACATCCGCGGTGTGCGCCGCAAGTCCAAGGAAGAGCTCGACCGCATCGCCAAGGACGGCGAGGCCGGTGAGGACGAGGTCGCGCGCGCGGAGAAGGAACTGCAGCACCTGACCGACAACTACGTGGCGAAGGTCGACGAGCTCGTCAAACACAAGGAAGCCGAGCTGCTCGAGGTCTGAATGCCACAGGTGAGCGAAGAACGCGAGAAGGCCCCGGTGGCTTCTCCCGAGCCGGCTGAACCGGCCAAGAAAACGTCGCGGGCCGGTCGCAACCTCCCCGCGGCGATCGGTGTCGGGCTGGCACTGGGTGCGGCGATCCTCGTGTCGCTGCTCACCGTGCGGTACCTGTTCATCGGGATCATCGCGGCGGCGATCGCCGTCGGCACCTACGAGTTCGCCCAGGCGCTGCGGCGCGCCGCGAACATCCGCCTCGCGCTGGTCCCGCTGCTGCTCGGCGGTCAGGCCATGCTGTGGCTGTCCTGGCCGTTCGGGTACGAGGGCGCCCTGATCGCGTTCGCGCTCACCGTGCTGGCGTGCCTGCTCTGGCGGTTGCCGGGCGGGCCGGTGGGCTACGTGCGCGACATCAGCGCGTCCGTGTTCACCGCCGCGTACCTGCCGTTGTTCGGCGCGTTCGCGGCGATGCTCGTCCCGCCGTCCGACGGGGTCGGCCGCGTGCTGGCGTTCCTGATCGGCGTCGTCGCGTCGGACACCGGCGGTTACATCGCCGGTGTCCTCAAGGGCAAGCACCCGATGGCGCCGTCGATCAGCCCGAAGAAGACGTGGGAGGGCTTCAGCGGCTCGCTCGTCGCGGGTGTCGTGGCGGGTTCGCTGACGCTGACGCTGCTGCTCGACGGGCAGGTCTGGCAGGGCGTGGTGTTCGGGGTCGCGATCGTGCTGACCGCGACCCTGGGCGACCTGGTCGAGTCGCTGATGAAGCGGGACCTCGGCATCAAGGACATGGGCACGCTGCTGCCCGGCCACGGCGGGCTGATGGACCGGCTGGACTCGCTCCTGCCCTCCGCCGTGGTGTCGTTCCTGCTGCTGTCGGCGTTCGTGAACTGACCGCGGTCAGCGGGACCACACGCCGAACCACTGCTCGGCGCCGTACTCCTCGTACCGCTCCACCTCGGTGAACCCCAGCTTCACGGCGAGGCGCAGCGCGCGCTCGTTGGCAGTCTGGGTGGAGAGCACCACTGGTTCGCCGGGATGCGTCCCGGCGAACCAGCCGAGCGCCGCCGCGCACGCCTCGGCCGCGTAGCCCGAGCCCCACGCCCGCGGCAGGAACAGGTAGCCGAGCTCGGCTTCCCCGGCCTCCGGGCGGACGTGCCCCGGGCGCTCCGCGTCGCGCGGGTCGAGGGTGATCATCCCGATCATCGCGCTGTCGAGTTCGACCACGAACAGCCCCGGGCGCCGTCCGGGCACTTCGGGCACCGAGCGCTCCAGCTCGTCGCGCGGCTGAGACCCGCCGACGTAGGCGCCGACCTCCGGTGACGCGAACAGCTCGATGAACGCCGCCCGGTCCCGGGCGGCGGACTCGCGGAGGACGAGCCGCTCGGTCCGGATCGGGGCGGGTGGCCAGGCGTCGAACATGGCGGCGAACCTATCGCACGCCAGCGGAAGCGACGGCTCAGTCGTCGTAGGGGTCGTCCACCTCGGCGCGGCCCCAGCCCTCGCTCGTGCGGGAGTGGTCGATGATCGAGAACACCGCGCCAGCCGGATCGGCGAGGATCGCGATCCGGCCCCACGGCGTGTCGTAGGGCTCCACCAGCACGGTGCCGCCCAGCATCAGCGCGTGTCCCGCCGTCGCGTCGGTGCCGCGCGCCGGGTCGACGCCGAAGTACACCATCCAGTGCGGCGGCGCCTGCGGCGGGTACTCCGGGCCCATCACGTACCGGTACAGCACTGGTTGCTGTTCCAGCCGCCACTCCACGTAGTCGATGCCGCGGTTGTCCCCCACCTGCAGGCTCGTGTACGAGAAGAGCCGGGTGAAGAAGCCGTCCGCCGCCTCGCCGTCGCGCGTGTTCAGGTCGGCGCCGGAGAAGGTGTTCGGGAAGCCCGCCGCGAACGCCCAGTCCGCCGGCGGCTGCCACAGCACGAACGGCGCCCCGGACGGCTCGATGCCGTGCAGGATGCAGCCCCGGTGCGGCAGCACGGTCGGTTCGAGCGTGACGACTCCGCCGAGCCGCTGCACCCAGTTCGCCGCCGCGTGCGCGTTCTGCACCGAAATGTTGATCATCCAGGCGCTCGCCTGGTCCGGCGCCGCCTGGTAGAGGCCGCCGACGGGCACACCGTCCATCGTGCCGATCAGGTACCGGCCGGTGCGCGTCGCGGGATCGCGGCTGAGCAGGAAGGTCCAGCCGAACAGGCCTTCGTAGAACCGGTGGGAGGCCGCCTCGTCGACGCTGGCGAGCTCGACCCAGCACGGCACCCCGGAGGGCAGGACGGACGGGGCCGAAGATCCGAGGGACATACCGCCTCCGATCGGTGGGGAGGGCAGCAAGTCTATGCCGAACGCGAAGCGCTTTCCGGGCATCGTCTCGGATATCCTTGCGGTGTGTGGAAGATCGCCCGGCGTGGGCAGCGGACCACGTCCAGGGCGGACGTCCTGCCCAGCCCGAACATCTGGTACTACCCGGACACCTACGAGCTGGAGAACCGCGCGCAGGACGTCGAAGGCGACATCTGGCGGGTCCTCGCCGACGAATGTCCCTGGCAGGGCAAGGATGTGCTGGACGTCGGCTGTGGGGACGGTTTTCACCTGCCCCGCTTCGCCGAGTCCGCGCGGTCGGTGATCGGCGTCGAACCACACGAACCGTTGGTGCGCCGGGCGGAAAGCCGGGTCACCGGGCTGTCCTCGGTGCGGGTGCTGCGTGGTTCCGCGCAGTCGATCCCGGTTCCCGACGCCAGTGCCGACATCGTGCACGCGCGCACCGCGTACTTCTTCGGCCCCGGCTGCGAACCCGGTCTGCGCGAGGCGGATCGCGTGCTGCGCCCCGGGGGTGCGCTGGCGATCGTCGATCTGGACGTGTCCAGTGAGCCGTACGGCCGGTGGATGCGGGCGGATCTGCCCGACTACGACCCGGCCGCGGTCGACGCGTTCTTCGACGGCCAGGGTTTCCGCTGCCGTCGCGTGACGGCGAAGTGGCGGTTCGCCGACGCCGAAAGCCTCGCGGCGGTGCTGCGCATCGAGTTCAGCCCCGAGGTGGCCGACCGCGCGATCGAAGACGTCCTGCGGGACAACGGATCACGCGGCCGGCACGCTGCGGGCTTCACGGTGCCGGTGGGCTACCGCGTTCTCGTCCGCGACAAGCCCACCGGCCTCGTGCTGCCCGGTCACTCCTCGTCGTCCTCGTCATCGGTGTCGATCTCGCCGAGCACGGCGTAGATCGACCGACGGGCCTCGTTGAGGATCTCCGCGGCACGCCGCTTCTGACCCGGCGTCCCGGCCTGGGACACCTGGACCGCGGCGGCGGCCAGCATCGCACCCGCCTTGCGCAGGTCGACCTCGTTGGGGTCGACGTCCGAGGCGATCTGCTCCCACGGCGGCTTCCCGTCCTGGTTCGCGGCCGCCTCGCGCCCGGCGTCGGTCAGCTCGAACAGGCGCTTGCCGCCGTCCTCGCGGGCCACCACCAGGCCTTCGTCGGCCAGCAGCTGCAGGGTCGGGTAGACCGAGCCGGGGCTCGGCCGCCAGAAACCGCCGCTGCGCTCGGCGATCTCACTGATGATCTCGTAACCGTGCCGCGGCTGCTCGGCCAGCAGGGCGAGGATGGCGGCGCGCACGTCGCCCCGCCGTCCTCGCCGCCCGCGGTGCGGGCCACGAGGGCCGCGCCCCCGGAACTCGCCACGCGGACCGCCCGGGCCCCAGCCCGGGGGGAACTCTCCGAAACCACCGCGGGCGAACGGGCCGAAGGCGGGCCGTCCGTGCGGCGGGGGGAAGTGTCCGTGTCTCATGTCGGTCTCCTTCCGTACTGTTCCGACATGTTCACGATATATCGGAAACAGTCGGAAGGCAAACCCGATGTCAGGTCACCGGGTTGTCGACCAAGATGACCTGCGGAGACGGGGCGGCGCAGGTGGCCCGGATCGTCTGGGTGCTGCCGTTGATCCGGAAGTCCGCGGCGGCGTCACCGAGCGAGATCCGCACGCTCTCCGCGCCCGGCGACGGGGTGAACGGGCCCGCGGTCAGCGTGCCCTGCTGCGGGAGCGAGATGACGATCTTCTGGTTCCGCACCAGCGTGGTCTGCGGGATGTCGATGCCGGCCGCGGCCACGTTCTGCACGGCAGGGGTGCCGCCCTCGACCACCAGGTTCTGCGTGGTCACCCGCCCGGACACGGTCCGCACGCCGGCGTCGAGCAGCGCGTTCACCGTGGCCGGCGGGATGGTGAGAGCCCCGGAGGCGTTCGTGAACGACAGCGAACCGCCCGCCTTGACCGACAGCGGGATGGTGCCGCCGACGGCGATGCCCACGTCGAGCGGCTGCCCGCCCAGCGTGCAGTGGTAGGGCGCGTTGATGATCCCGATCAGCGACTCGGCTGGCGGGACGGGGTAGTTCAGCGGCGCGCCGGTGATCTTCGATGGCGGCTGGCCCGCCGGCCCGCCGACGGCGATCGACAGCAGCGCGTTGCCCGCGGTCGGCGTGCAGTTGGCCTCGACGTTCAGGGTGAAGCCGGCCGCCGACTTCAGGGCGACGCGGGCGACGGCGTCGACGAACTGCAGCGTGACGATGCCCGAGCCGGGCGCGGTGAACGGGCCGACGTCGAAGGTGCCTTCGAGTGGCAGGCCGACCTTCAGCGGCCGGCCTGCCTGGATCGGGATGTCCTTGATCACCGCGGGCGGGTCGGCCACGTTGATCTGCGCGGGGGTCGCGTTCTGCGCGCCGATGTTCAGCGCGGAAATGGTCGCGTCGGCTTTGTCGATACCGGCGAACCCGGCCAGCGCGGTGAGCGCTTCCGGAAAGGTGATGCTGCCCGATCCCTGCGTCAGCCAGAATTCCTGGCCGGGCCCGAGTTGCGCGGCGACGGCGCCTTGCACGTCCACCGTGGTGCCGAGGTCGAGCACCTTGATGCCGCCGAAATCCGGCAGGCTGATGGCGCAGTTGATCGGCAGGCTGAACCGGCCGGTGTCCACGCCGATGTCGGGAACGTCCTGCACTGGCAAGGCGTTCGCGGTGCCGGTCAGCGCGAGGGTGAGCAGGGTCGCGGCGCCGGTGGCCAGTGCGGCCAGCCGTCGTCGCCAGCGGGTCGATGGCATGCGTTTCCTCCGGTTCTCGATGGTTTTGTCAGCTGGATGACAATGCGGCGGAAATGTTTTTTCGCGGGCCGGCCGGCCGCGCCAAGAATCGCAGCGCGGGGAAATCCGGGCAATCGTCCGGCGGGAATTTGTGCCGCGCATTCGCGGATTTCCCCGCGGTTCGCGCACCCCGGCGCGGGTTCCCCTGGCGGCGGCGTGGGACAATGTGTGGTTGTGTCGACATTGCCGCTGCTCTTCGAGGCTCCCCGGCGCGGGATGCCGCCTCGCCACCTCGCCGACCTGACCGCCGCCGAACGCGCGGCGGCCGTCAGCGACCTCGGCGAGAAGCCGTTCCGCGCCAAGCAGCTGTCGAACCACTACTTCGCCCGCCTGACCGCCGACCCCGCCGCGATGACCGACATCCCGGCCGCGTCGCGGGAACGGCTGGTGTCCGAGCTGATGCCGCCGCTGCTGACCGAGGTGCGCGCGGTGGCCTGTGACGACGGCGCGACGCGCAAGACGCTGTGGCGCGCGCACGACGGCACTCTGCTGGAGAGCGTCCTGATGCGTTACCCGGACCGGGCGACGCTGTGCATCTCCAGCCAGGCCGGCTGCGGCATGGCGTGCCCGTTCTGCGCGACCGGCCAGGCGGGGCTGACGCGGAACCTGTCGACCGCGGAGATCGTCGACCAGGTGCGCTCGGCCGCCGCGGTCATGCGGGACGGCCTGATGCCCGGCGGTCCCGGGCGGCTGTCGAACATCGTGTTCATGGGTATGGGCGAGCCGCTGGCGAACTACAAGCGCGTGCTGGCCGCCGTGCGCCGGATCACCGACCCGGCGCCGAACGGGCTGGGCATCTCGCAGCGATCGGTGACGGTGTCGACGGTCGGGCTAGCCCCGGCGATCCGGCGGCTGGCGGACGAGAAGATGCAGGTCCGGCTGGCGGTGTCGCTGCACACCCCGGACGACGAGCTGCGTGACACGCTGGTGCCGGTCAACAACCGGTGGCCGGTGGACGAGGTGCTGGAGGCGGCGCGGTACTACGCCGACTCGACGGGCCGCCGGGTGTCGATCGAGTACGCGCTGATCCGGGACGTGAACGACCAGCCGTGGCGGGCGGACCTGCTCGCGAAGCGGCTGCGCAAGCACCTGGGCCAGCTGGTGCACGTGAACCTGATCCCGCTGAACCCGACGCCCGGCTCGAAGTGGGACGCCTCACCGAAGCCGGTCGAGCGCGAGTTCGTGCGCCGCGTCAACGAGGGCGGGGTGGCGTGCACGGTGCGGGACACGCGGGGGCAGGAGATCGCCGCCGCGTGCGGGCAGCTGGCCGCCGAGGGCTGACCTCCCAGGCTCGGCCGCCTCTAATCTCGGCCCCATGCCGTTTCCGCGCGCTTCCCGGCGGCTCCTGACCGACGGGGCCGTCGCCGTGCTGTGCGTGGCGGTGTTCTGGCTTCCGCTCCCACCGGAGCCCGGGCCTGCCGTCGTGCTCGTCCCGTTGCTCGTCGCCGGGATCCTGCTGCGCTTGTGGTGGCCTGCGGTGGCGTTCGGCGTCGTCGCGACGGTGACTCTCGCGGGCGCGCTGCTCGGTTTCACGCCCGATCCGTTCGTCGCGGCGGCGTGGACGCTGTACCCGCTGGTGGTCCGGGCCGGCGGCGCCCGCTCCTCCCGGATCGCGCCGGTGACGCTCGCCGTGGTCGTGGCCGTCCTGCTCACGGCCGGATCGACGGCGTGGGACGACGTCCTGCGGTACGTCATGGTGAGCCTCCTGGTGCTGGCAGGCGCGTTCCGGCTCGGCGAGTCGGTCCGGCGGGAGCGCGCGGAAGCCGCGCGGCGCGCGGTGCTCGAAGAGCGGTTGCGGGTGGCGCGGGAAGTGCACGACGTGGTGTCGCATTCGCTGGGCACGATCGCGGTCACCGCCGGGGTCGCGGCCCACGTCGTCCCGGACGACGCCGCGAAGCTGGCGAACCGGCTGACCCGCATCGAGCGGACGGCGAAGGACGCGCTGACCGACCTCCGGTCGGTGCTCGGCGCGGTCCGGGACAGCGACCGCCCCGCCGAACGCGCGCCCCAGCCGGGGATCGCCGACCTCGAAGCCCTGGCCGAACGGGTGCGTGGCACCGGCATCGAGGTGACCCTCGCCGTCCGGAAGGCGGACGGCCTGCCCGCGAGCACGGGGCTGGCGGTGTACCGGATCGTGCAGGAAGGGCTGACGAACGCGGCCACGCACGCGCCGGGCTGCCGGTGCTCGGTGTCCGTCGCGGTGCGGGACGGCGAAGTCGTCGTGGAGGTGACCAACGGCGGTGGAAGCATGGGCGGCACGCGTCACGGCGGGGGAGGGTTCGGTCTGATCGGGTTGCGGGAGCGGGTGGAGTCGCTCGGCGGCGAACTGACGGCCACGCCGGCCGCGGACGGCGGTTTCACACTGCGTGCCGTTCTGCCGGAGCCGCGCGGATGAGCGGCCGGATCCGTGTGCTCGTCGCCGAGGACGACGACCTCCTGCGCGGCTCGCTGTGCGAACTGGTCACCGCCGACGCGGGGCTGGTGCTCGTGGGCGAGGCGGGCGACGGCGCCGCCGCGGTCGCCGCGGTGCGGCGGCTGCGTCCGGACGTGGTGCTGATGGACATCCGGATGCCGGTGCTGGACGGGCTGGCGGCCACCCGCGAGGTGTGCGCGTCCTCCTCGGCCCGGGTGCTGATCCTGACGACCTTCGACTTCGACGAGTACGTGTACGAGGCGCTGCGCGCGGGAGCCTCCGGGTTCCTGCTGAAGAACGCCGGCCCGCCGGAGATCCTCCGCGCGGTGCGGACGGTCCACGACGGGCACGCGATGCTGGCGCCCGAGGTGACCGGCCGGGTGATCGCGGAGTTCGCCCGGCGCCGCGAACAGCCGGAACGCGCCCGGTTCGACGAGCTGACCGAACGCGAACGGGACGTGGTGGCGGCGATAGCCGAGGGCATGTCGAACGACGAGATCGCCGCCGCGTTGTTCCTCAGCCGCGCGACGGTGAAGACGTACCTCAGCCGGCTGTTCGACAAGCTCGCGGTGCGGGACCGGACGCAACTCGTCGTCCTCGCCTACGAAACCGGGTTCGTCGACTCGCTGCGCCGTTAGGTGTCAACCTTTGGCCGATGCCGCCCGGCCCGGCAGGCCACAGGCTGGCGGCATGATCGAAATATCGGGTCTGGTCAAGCGGCACGGGGCGAAGGTCGTGGTGCGCGAGGTCGGCTTCACCGCGAAGGCCGGTCAGGTCACCGGGTTGCTCGGCCCCAACGGCGCGGGCAAGTCGTCCACGCTGCGCATCCTCCTCGGCCTCGATTCGGCCGACGCGGGCACCGCGCTGATCGGCGGGAAGCCGTACCGGTCGCTGCGGAATCCGTTGCGGACCGTGGGCTCGCTGCTGGAGGGCAGCGGGGCGCACCGCTCGCGGACCGCGCGCAGCCACCTGGCGTGGGTGGCCGCCAGCAACGGCATCCCGCGCAGGCGGATCGCCGAGGTGCTCGACCTCGTCGGGCTCGGTGACGCGGGGCGCAAGCGGGCCGGCGCGTTCTCCCTCGGCATGAACCAGCGGCTCGGGCTCGCCGCGGCGCTGCTCGGGGAACCGGACGTGCTGGTGCTGGACGAGCCGGTGAACGGCCTCGATCCGCACGGGATCCGGTGGCTGCGGGAGTTCCTGCGGTCCTACGCGGGAGAAGGCCGGACGGTGCTGCTGTCCAGCCACCTGATGAGCGAGCTGGCCAACACCGCCGACCACCTCGTGGTGATCAACCGTGGCACGGTCGTCCACAGTGGATCCGTGGCCGAGGTCTCCGCCGGTCACGCATCGCTGGAGGACGCCTTCTTCGCGCTGACCGGGGAGGGCCGATGACGTACCTGGGCGCCGAGTTCCGCAAGCTGGTGTCGTTGTGGCCGGCCCGGATCGCGGCCGGGATCTGCCTCGTCGCCGCGCCGGCGATCACCGGGCTGAACGCGAACACCATCCGGTCACGGCTCGCCGAGGGGCACTCGCTCGGCGGCCGGAATCTCACCGAGCTGAGCATCGAGACCGGTGCCGTCGGCGCCGCCGCCGGGGTGCTGCTCGGTGTCGTCGCCATCAGCAGCGAGTACACCGCAGGCGCGGCCGACGCCGGTGGCGGGCGGCAGATCACGGTGAGCCTGACCAGCCAGCCCCGCCGCGGCCTGCTGTTCGCGGCGAAAGCGGTGGTGGTGGCGCTGGTGACGGCCGCGCTGACCGCCGCGTCGGTCGTGCTCGGGGTCGTCGTGGGACAGCCGTTGCTGGGTCCCCACGGCGTGCCGCCCGCGCAGGCGCTCGACGCGCTCGGCTGGCGGATCGGCGGCGTCGCCCTCTACTGCGCCTCCATGTCGCTGATCGCGCTCGCCGTCGCCACCGTGACGCGCGGCGGGGTGGTGCCGCTGGTCGTGCTCATCGCCAACACCACGGTGGTCTCGGTGTCGTTGCTGCTGGCCAAGGTCTTCCCGGCGGCGAAGTTCCTGCCCGACGCGGCAGGGGCGCAACTGTTCGTGCGGAACAGCCCCCTGACGGCGCCGCTGTCACCCACCGCAGGCGGTCTGGTGTTGGCCGGGTGGACCCTGCTCGCACTCGGGGTCGGCGCGGTGGTCTTCCGCCGGCGGGACGCCTGACGTGGCAGGCAGCAACGCCCTCCGTCACGTCGTCCTCGCCGAGCTGATCAAGCTGGCCACCCTGCGCGTGGTGCCCGGAACGGTCGCGCTCACCGTGGTCGTCACGCCCCCGCTCGGCCACCGCGCGGTCGAGTTCGGTCAGGCGGGGTTCCTGCTGCTCGGGGTCTTGGCCGCGGCCACCGAGTACGCCGGGGGCCAGATCCGCACCAGCCTGGCCGCCGTGCCGGACCGGCTCGTGCTGCTCACCGGGAAGGTGCTCGCCTACCTCGCCGTCGCCACCCCGGCCGCCGCGCTGACCGGCGCGCTCTCGTCCGGCGTGCCGGTGGTCGGAGCCACCGCGTACCTCGTCCTGATCGGCTTGCTCGCGCTCGCCGTCGGCCTCGCGGTGCGAAGTCTCGTCGGGGCGCTCGCGACGGTGGTGACACTGGTGTATGTGGTGTCCCCGCTGCTGCCCGCCGCCGCCTACCTGCCCGACCGCGCCGGGGCGGCGCTCTACCGGCCGGGTGCCCTGCCGCCCGCGCTGGGTGGCCTGGTGCTGGCGGGGTGGCTCGTGGCCGCGCTCGCCGTGACCGGCTTCCTCTTCGCCCGGCGGGACGCCTGAGCAGCAAAAAGGGGCCCCTCACCGAGGGGCCCCTCATCATGTCCGGTGCGTCAGCGGCGCCAGGCCGTGCGCTTCTTCCTGATGTCCAGCAGCAGGCCGATCACGATGCCGGCCGCGATGCCGACCAGCCACACGTTCTCGGTGTTGTTCTCGTGGTTGTTGTAGATCATCGCCAGCAGCACGACGACCGTGACCCAGCCCGCGATGCGCGCGCCCTTCGGGAACCCGCCGTGCCAGCCCCACTCGGCCGACGGCTCGTCCCGCGGGTCCACCTTCGCCGGAGCGGCCTGCTGCCGCTTCTCGACCGCCTTGCTCGCCACGATCACTCCTCCAGGCCCTGCACGAACGTCCAACCGGATGATTCCACACCGCGACCCGCCCCGCGCCGATGACCCGCTCGGACGGGTTCGCGACAATGACCCCGATGAACGCACCCCGCACCGTGCTCGTGCTCGGCTCGACCGGCTCGATCGGCACCCAGGCCCTCGACGTCGCCGCCCGCAACCAGCACCTCTTCCGCATCTCGGGCCTCGCCGCGGGCGGGTCCGACCCGGCGCTGCTGGCGGCGCAGGCGCTGGCGCACGAAGTGGACGCCGTGGCCGTGACGAAGCCCACGGCCGTCGAGGACCTGCAGCTCGCGCTGTACGCCGAGGCGCAGAAGCGCGGCTACTCGCGGGGCGAGTTCAAGATGCCGCGCATCTTCGCCGGCCGCGACGCCGTCGTCCAGCTGATCGGCGCGGTCGGGGTCGACGTGGTGCTCAACGGCCTGCCCGGCTCCCAGGGCCTCGAACCGACGCTCAAGGCACTCGAGACCGGCGCGACCCTCGCGCTGGCGAACAAGGAGTCGCTGATCGCGGGCGGGCCGCTCGTGCTCAAGCAGGCCAAGCCCGGCCAGCTGGTCCCGGTCGACTCCGAGCACTCGGCGATGGCGCAGGCCCTGCGCGGCGGCCGCGCCGAGGAGGTCGACCGGTTCGTGCTGACCGCCTCCGGCGGGCCCTTCCGCGGCCGCAAGCGCGCCGACCTGGCGAACGTCACGGTCGACGACGCGCTGGCCCACCCCACCTGGGCGATGGGCCGCCTGGTCACCATCAACTCGGCCACCCTGGTCAACAAGGGCCTGGAGCTGATCGAGGCGAGCCTGCTCTTCGGCGTCCGCTGCGACAAAATCGACGTGGTCGTCCACCCGCAGTCGATCGTGCACTCGATGATCACCTTCACCGACGGCTCGACGCTGGCCCAGGCCAGCCCGCCGGACATGCGCCTGCCCATCGCGCTGGCGCTGAACTGGCCGGACCGGGTGCCCGGCGCGGCCCCGGCCTGCCGCTGGGACCAGGCCGCGCAGTGGACCTTCGAACCGCTGGACAACGAGGCTTTCCCGGCCGTGGAGCTGGCCCGGCACGTCGGGACCGTGGGCGGCTGTCTGCCCGCGGTGTACAACGCGGCCAACGAGGTGTGCGTCGAGGCCTTCCTGACGCAGAACGCGGGCTTCACGGCGATTGTGGACACTGTTACCGAGGTGGTGGAGGCCGCCGACGAGTGGCGTCGCGAGCCGGGCGACGTCGCGGAGGTACTGGCGGCCGAGGAGTGGGCGCGAGCCCGGGCCGCCGAAATCATGACCGGAGGGAAGTAGCGGGTGGCCTACGTTTTCGGAGTCGTGCTGTTCGCGCTGGGCATCTGCGTGTCCGTCGCACTGCACGAGGCGGGTCACATGCTGACCGCCAAGGCGTTCGGCATGAAGGTCCGCCGCTACTTCGTCGGGTTCGGCCCGAAGGTGTTCTCCTTCCGCCGCGGCGAGACGGAGTACGGACTGAAGTGGATCCCGCTCGGCGGGTTCTGCGACATCGCGGGCATGACCGCGCTGGACGAGGTGACGCCGGACGAGGCGCCGCGCGCGATGTGGCGCTTCAAGACCTGGAAGCGCACCGTCGTGATGGCCGCCGGGTCGGTCACGCACTTCATCCTCGGCTTCGTCGTGCTGTACCTGATGGCCGCCACGATGGGCCTGCCCAACGCGGTCGTCGGCAAGCCGCAGATCTCGTCCGTCTCCGAGTGCGTGCGCAGCGCGACCACCGACGAGGAGTACGCGAACCCGGTGTGCCGGCCCGGCGACGCCGCGCCCGCCAAGAACGGCGGCATCCAGCCCGGCGACGAGATCGTCTCGGTCAACGGCCAGCGCACCAAGACCTACGCCGACGTCACGGCCCTGATCCAGAACCTGTCCGGCCCGACCCGGTTCGAGGTCGACCGCAACGGGCAGATCGTGCCGCTGACCGTCGATGTCGTGCGCGTCGACCGCCCGGTCACCGACCCGGCCAACCCCAGCGGCCCGGAGAAGATCGTCACCGTCGGCTCGATCGGCGTGACCTTCCCGAACACGCTGGAGTACAACGCGATCACCGCGATCGGTGGCGCGGCCTCGTTCACCGGCGACATGTTCGTGCAGACCTGGCAGCGGCTGATCGAGTTCCCGGAACGCATCCCGGCGGTGGTGTCGTCGATCTTCGGCGGCGAGCGCGACCCGAACACGCCGGTCAGCGTGGTCGGCGCGAGCCGCATCGGCGGCGAGGCCGTCGAGGCCGGGCTGTGGTCGCTGTTCCTGCTGCTGCTGGCCAGCCTGAACTTCTTCGTCGGCGTGTTCAACCTGCTGCCGCTGCTGCCGCTGGACGGCGGGCACATCGCGATCGTCTGGTACGAACGCGTCCGCGACTGGATCCGGAAGCTGCGCGGCAAGGCCGCGGGCGGCCCGGTCGACTACTCGAAGCTGTCCGCGGTCACCGTGGTGCTGGTGCTGATCGGCGGCGCCGTAACCCTGCTCACCGTCACCGCCGACATCGTCAACCCGATCAGGCTGCAGTAACACCAGGTCTTCGCAGGTCAGGGCCCCGCGCGGGGTAACTCACTCCGGCTGGTCACCACCGGGCCGGGCCCGGCCTGTGAGTAAGCTGGACACGTCAGCAGCCCGTCTCACGCCGTAGAGGATTCGATGAGCGTCGAGCTTGGTATGCCCGCCCTCCCCGCCCCCGTGCTGTCCGAGCGCCGCAAGACGCGCCAGCTCATGGTGGGCAACGTCGGCGTCGGCAGTGAACACCCGATCTCGGTGCAGTCCATGACGACCACCCTGACCGCGGACGTGAACGCGACGCTGCAGCAGATCGCGCAGCTCACCGCGGCCGGCTGCGACATCGTGCGCGTGGCCTGCCCGTCCGCCGACGACGCCGAGGCGTTGCCCGCGATCGCGAAGAAGTCGCAGATCCCCGTCATCGCGGACATCCACTTCCAGCCCAAGTACGTGTTCGCCGCGATCGAGGCCGGCTGCGCCGCCGTGCGCGTGAACCCGGGCAACATCAAGAAGTTCGACGACAAGGTCAAGGAGATCGCCCAGGCGGCGAAGGACCACGGCACGCCCATCCGGATCGGGGTCAACGCCGGTTCCCTGGACCCGCGGCTGATGAAGAAGTACGGCAAGGCGACGCCGGAGGCGCTGGCCGAGTCGGCGCTGTGGGAGGCGTCGCTGTTCGCCGAGCACGACTTCCACGACATCAAGATCTCGGTCAAGCACAACGACCCGGTGATCATGGTCCGGGCGTACGAGATCCTCGCCGAGCAGTGCGACTACCCGCTGCACCTCGGCGTCACCGAGGCCGGCCCGGCGTTCCAGGGCACGATCAAGTCGGCGGTGGCGTTCGGCGCGCTGCTGCGGCAGGGCATCGGCGACACCATCCGCGTGTCGCTGTCCGCGCCGCCGGTCGAGGAGGTCAAGGTCGGCATCCAGATCCTGCAGTCGCTGAACCTGCGGCCGCGGAAGCTGGAGATCGTGTCGTGCCCGTCGTGCGGGCGGGCGCAGGTGGACGTCTACAAGCTGGCCGACGAGGTCACCGCGGGCCTGGAAGGCATGGAGGTCCCGCTGCGCGTCGCGGTGATGGGCTGCGTGGTGAACGGCCCCGGCGAGGCGCGCGAGGCCGACCTCGGCGTGGCGAGCGGCAACGGCAAGGGCCAGATCTTCGTCAAGGGCGAGGTCATCAAGACCGTGCCGGAGCACCAGATCGTCGAGACGCTGATCGAAGAGGCGATGCGGATCGCCGAGGAGGCGGGGGACGCGGAAGGAAGCGGTTCGCCCGTCGTTACGGTGAGCTAGCCTCCTGGCAGAGGGCCCCGGCAGAACGGGAGTGGGTCGATGAGCACCGCGTTCGCACGTCCCGAGACGGCCTGGAACCGAGCGCTGGACATCTGGCGCGAACTGCACGTGCCGGAGGGCTGGCGGCCGGAGCTCACCGCCGAGGGGATCTGCATGACCCCGCCACCCACCGGACAGCACAACCTGACCGCGAGCTCGGTGCACGACGCGCTCGCGTCGGCCGAGCTGGATGGTTGCGGCATTCTCCAGACGCTGGGTGTCGGTATCCGCGCGACCGGGAGCATCTACGTGCCGGATCTCTGCGTGGTGCCTCGCGACGCCGTTCCGGACAACCGCACCGTGCGGGTCCCCTTCGGGCAGTCGGTCGAGGTCGGCGATCCGTTCGGGATCCGGCTGGAGACCACCGAGTTCTGAGCGATGGCCGCCGCCGAGTGGGCTGTTCGCGCGCCGCACCCGCAGTTGCGGCCCGCGATCACGCGCTACATCGGCTACACGCAGCACGGCGTGACCCTCGGCACCCACCGCGGGCTGCCCTCCCGGCACGTCACCCTCGTCATCAGCCTCGCCGAGCCGATCCGCTTCACCGGCATGCCCCGCCCGGACCAGTCGCCCGGCCGCTTCACCGCCGCGGTCGGCGGCATGCACACCGCGCCCGCCCTCATCGCCCAGGACGCCTTCCAGTCGGGCATCCACGTCGAGATCGACCCGCTCGCCGTGCCCGCCCTGTTCCACGTCTCCGCGGCCGACCTGTCCGGCTGCGTCGTCGACCTCGCCGAGCTGGGCCCGAAGCACCTCGCCGAGCAACTCGCGGAGGCGCCCACCTGGGCGGACCGCTTCGGCATCCTCGACGACGCCTTCCGCGGCGCCCTCGCCGACCGCCGGCCCGCCCGGGAGGTCGGCTGGGCGTGGCGCCGCCTCACCGCGGCGGGCGGTCTGATCCGCGTCGAGGACCTCGCCGCCGAGGTCGGCTGGAGCCGCCGCCACTTCGCCGAACGCTTCCGCCGCGAGCTGGGCCTGCCGCCCAAGCAGGCCGCCCGCGTGCTGCGCTTCGAACGCGCCATCAGCAGGCTCCGCGAGGCGCCCACGGACCTCGCCACCCTCGCCGTCGAGTGCGGCTTCTACGACCAGGCCCACCTGTCCAACGAGTGGCGCGCACTGGCCGGGTGCACGCCCCGCACCTGGATCACCGAGGAGCTCCCGTTCCTCCAAGACCGCCACGCCGCCGCGGACGCAGACTCGCAGGCATGAGCGAAAACCCACCCACCGTCTGGCCCGCCTTCCGCTACGACGACGCGCACGCCGCGCTGACGTTCCTCACCGAGGTGTTCGGCTTCCGCGAGGCGCTCGTCGTGCCGGGGGAGGACGGGCAGATCACCCACGCCGAGCTGCGCTGGCCCGAGGGCGGCGGCGTCATGTTTGGCAGCACCAGCCACACCGAGGGCGTCCACGGCGACACGAAGCACGCCGGCTCCGCGTACGTGGTCACCGACCAGGTCGATGAGATCCACGACCGCGTGCGCCAGGCCGGCGCGGAGATCGTCGCGCCGCTCCACGACACCGATTACGGCTCGCACACGTTCACCGCCCGCGATCCGGAGGGCAACCTGTGGACCTTCGGGACCTACCGCGGGGCCCCTTGATCCCCCACGATTTCCCGATCCACCACTCCATCTGGCAATCTGGTGGATGTGTTGCGGCTTGCCGGTGCACGGCTGCTCAGTGATCGGGATCATCCCGTGGTCCGCGCCGTGCTCGCGGCGGACCCGGTGGCCAGTTGCATGGTCAGCGCGCGCGTCGAGGTGGCCGGTCTGGACCCCTGGCGCCTCGGCGGCGAGCTGTGGGCCGCCGACTACCGCGGCGCCCGCGGTGGCCGGCTGCCCGGACTGTGCTTCTCCGGCCCGAACCTGATCCCGTTGCGCGGCAACGCCGCGGCCCTGCGGTCCTTCGCCGACCGGGCCCTGCGCAAGCAGCGCGTGTGCTCCTCGCTGGTCGGCCCGGCCGAGCAGGTCCTCGGCCTGTGGGACGAGCTGGCGGGGGAGTGGGGCCCGGCTCGCGAGGTCCGCGAGGACCAGCCGCTGATGGCGATGGACGCCCAGCCCGCGGTGGAGCCGGACCCGCTGGTGCGCCCGGTGCGCCCGGACGAGCTGGAGCGGTACCTGCCTGCCGCGATCGCGATGTTCATCGAGGAGGTCGGCGTCGACCCGCGCGCCGGCGACGGTGGCGTGAGCTACCGCGCCCGCGTCGCGGAACTGATCTCCAGCGGCCGCGCCTTCGCCCGGTTCGAGAACGGCGAGGTCGTGTTCAAGGCCGAGATCGGCGCGATGTCCCGCAGCGTCGGCCAGATCCAGGGGGTCTGGGTGCGGCCGGACCGGCGCGGCCACGGGCTCGGCACGTCCGGCACGGCGGCCGTGGTGAGCCGGCTCGTCAACGGGCTCGGCCGCACCGCCAGCCTGTACGTGAACAGCTTCAACAGCCCCGCGCTCGCCGCGTACCGGCGCATCGGGTTCAGGCAGGTCGGCCGGTACGCGACCGTGCTGTTCTGACCGGGCTCACGGCCGCGCCGCCCGCGGGGGTCGTAGGGTGGAGTCATGTCCCAGCGTGCTCCGTTGACCCCTGGCGTCCAGACGCCGCGCCGCCCCGTGCCAGCCAGCATTCCGCGCCCCGAATACGTGGACAAGCCGGCGCCGAAGCGGGACACCGGCAACGGGGTGCGCACGCCCGAGGTCATCGAGGCCATGCGGGTGGCCAGCATGATCGCGGCACAGGCGCTGGAGGAGGGCGGCAAGGCCGTCAAGCCGGGCAACACCACCGACGACGTCGACAAGGTGGTGCACGAGTTCCTGCTCGACCACCACGCCTACCCGTCGACCCTGGGCTACCGCGGCTTCCCGAAGTCCTGCTGCACCTCGCTCAACGAGGTCATCTGCCACGGCATCCCGGACTCGACGGTGATCCAGGACGGCGACATCTGCAACATCGACGTCACCGCCTACATCGGCGGCGTGCACGGCGACACGAACGCCACGTTCTGCGCCGGTGACGTCTCGGAGGAGGTGCGGCTGCTGGTCGAGCGCACCCACGAGGCGACGATGCGCGCGATCAAGGCCGTGCGGCCGGGACGCCAGCTGAACGTGATCGGCCGCGTCATCGAGTCCTACGCCAAGCGCTTCGGCTACGGCGTGGTGCGGGACTTCACCGGCCACGGCGTCGGTCCGTCCTTCCACACCGCGCCGACCGTGCTGCACTACGAGGACCCGTCGGTGACCACGGTGATCGAGGAGGGCATGACCTTCACGATCGAGCCGATGATCACCCTGGGCTCCATCGACTACGACATCTGGGACGACGACTGGACGGTCACCACCAAGGACAAGAGCTGGACGGCCCAGTTCGAGCACACCCTGGTGGTGACCGCGACCGGCGCGGAGATCCTCACGCTTCCCTGATCAGGGAGTCCAGGAAACCCGCGGCCTCGGCCATCGCGCGCTCGGCGTCGCGCGCCGCGATGGCCTCCAGCAGGCCGCGGTGGCCGATCGCCTCCGACTCCGGCAGGCGGGTGTCCGTCGTGGCCGCGACACTCGCGGTCACGGCCTCCAGGATGCCGCGGTAGAGCTCGGTGAGCAGCTCGTTGTGGGCGGCGCGCACGACAGCGAGGTGGAACTCGGTGTCGGCGCGCACGTACGTCTCGATCTCCTCGACGCGGTAGGCCGCGTCGCGCCGGTCCAGCAGCTCGGTGATGGCCGCCAGCTCCTCTTCGGTGCGGACGGTCGCCGCCAGCCGCGCCGCCTCGACTTCCAGCGCCCGCCGCACGCCGAGCACCTCGCGCAGCTCCGAGCCGCAGAGCCGGCGGATCGCGCCGGACACCTCACTGGTCGCGCGCACGTAGGTGCCGTCGCCCTGGCGCACCTCCAGCAGGCCGCTGTGCGCGAGCGCGCGCACGGCCTCGCGGACCGTGTTGCGTCCCACACCGAGGCTCTCGGCGAGCGCCGCCTCAGTGGGTATCCGTTGCCCGATCGGCCATTCGCCCTGCGCGATGGCGTCCCTGAGCTGCCCGATCACCTGGTCGACGAGACCGGTCCGGCGGGTCGTGGCGAGTGGCACGGGAAAATCCCTTCACCCGATCATCCTACGTTTGTCATACTAGCCTCTGTGACGGTCAATGATGAGGCATCGGCGCAGGAGAAGACGCGCGTCCCCGCGTCCCGCGTGCTCATCGGCACCGGGTTGCTCGGCGTGGCGGTTCTGCTCGCCGCGCTGAACCTGCGGCCGGCGGTGACCAGCGTCGGCGCGGTGCTCGACGAGATGCGCGACACGCTGGGGGCGTCCGCGACGTGGGCGGGTGCGCTGACGACCGCGCCCGGCCTGTGCTTCGCGCTCGCCGGCCTGACCGCGCCGGTGGTCGCCCGCCGACTGGGCATCGCGGTGGCCGTGGCGCTCGCGCTCGCGTTGCTGGCCGGCGGCCTGGTGCTGCGGGTGCTCGACGGGCCGCTGGTGGTGCTGGGCGGGACGCTGATCGGCACCGCGGGAATCGCGCTGGCGAACGTGCTGATCCCGGTCGTGGTCAAGGAGTCCTTCGCGACGCGGATCGGCCTGATGACCGGCCTCTACACCGGCGCGCTGCAGGCCGGCGGCGCGCTCGGCTCCGCGCTGACGCCGCCGCTGGACAGCGCGTTCGGCGGGTGGCGCCCCGGGCTCGGCAGCTGGGCGGCGCTGGCCGTGGCGGCGCTCGTGCTGTGGCTGGCCGCCGCGCGCACCCGGCCCGGCGGCCCGACGTCCGGTGAGAACGCGACCGCCGCGCGCTCGCTGTTCCGCAGCCCGCTGGCGTGGGTCGTGACGATCTTCTTCGGCCTGCAGGCCTGCCTGGCCTACATCGTGATGGGCTGGCTGCCGCAGGTGCTGATGGACGCCGGTGTCAGCCGCGGGGACGCGGGCCTGCTGATGGGCCTGGTGTCGCTGCTCGGCCTGCCGGTGAGCCTGATCGTGCCGCCGCTGGCCGCGAAGCGGGGCAGCCAGAGCGGGTGGATCCTGCTGCTCGGCGTGTTCGGCATCGCGGGCGTGATCGGCCTGATGGTCGCGCCGGAGGCCGCGCCGTTGCTGTGGTCGATCTTCCTGGGCATCGGGATGGCCGTGTTCTCGCTCGCGCTGACCACGATCGCCCTGCGAGCCCGCACCGGCGCCGAGACGGCGAAGCTGTCCGCGATGGCGCAGGGGATCGGATACCTGCTGGCCGCGGTGGGCCCGTTCCTGTTCGGCCTGCTGCACGACGTGACGCACGGGTGGAGCGTGCCGTTCGCGATGCTGCTGGCCGTGGTCGTGGGGCAGATGGTGTTCGGCTTCTTCGCGGGGCGGCCGCGCTACGTCTGATTCCCGCCAGCGCCCGGCCGAGCCGTGATCCACGGTGGTGATCGTGGAAACCACTGTGCACGCTCGGTCCCGGGCAACCGGGCGCGAGCTGCGGTCCTCCAGACCATCGCGATCGTGCACGGGCGGATCGCCGAGGTGCATCCGTTCTACTGGGACACCTCGGTGATAGCCGATGCCTGCACGCCTCGCTGACCGGCCGCGCTACGTCTGACCGCGCCGGCGCACTTCCGTCGGGGAAGTGCGCCGGACGCCCGCTCAGAGCGGCAGGTTGAGCAGCGCGTTCTCGATCAGCTCGGGCATCGCCGGGTGGATCCAGTACTGGCCGCGCGCCATGGACTTCGCGTCGAGGCCGAAGCTCATCGCCTGGATCAGCGGCTGGATCACCGTCGGCGCCTGCGGGCCGATGATGTGCGCACCGATCAGCTGCCCGGTCGACGGATCGGCCAGCAGCTTCGCGAAACCGCTGGTGTCCTCCATCGCCCAGCCGTACGCGATGCCCGCGTAGTCCTGTTTGGACGTCACGTACGCCACGCCCCGCGCCTGCGCCTCCTGCTCGGTCAGGCCCACCGAGGCGATCTGCGGCGACGTGAACACCGCGTGCGGCACGAACCGGTGGTCGGCCGTCATCGGCGACTCCGGGTTCAGCAGGTTGTGCTGCACGACCCGCGCCTCGTGGTTCGCGACGTGCTTCAGCTCGTACGGTGACGAGATGTCGCCGAGCGCGTAGATGCCCTCGACCGCGGTCTGCTGGTGGTCGTCGACCACGACGTGCCCCGCCTCGGTCGTCGTCACGCCCGTCGCGGCCACGTCCAGCAGGTCGGTGTTCGGTCGGCGCCCGACGGCGATCAGCAGCTCGTCCGCCTCGACGGTCTCGGCGCCCGACGGCCCCTCCAGCTCCACCGCGACACCCGTGCTCGACGGCCGCACCCGCACGGCCTTCCGGTTGAGCCGCACGTCGAACCGCTGCGCCGCCAGCTCGGTGAACCGCTCACTGATGTCGAAGTCCTCGCCCCGCAGCAACGCGCCGGACCGGGCCACCAGCGTGACCTCGACCCCGAACGAGCGGAACACGTGCGCGAACTCCGCGGCGATGAACCCGCTGCCGATGATCACCATCCGGGCGGGCAGCGCGTCGAGCCGCATCACCGTGTCCGACGTGTGGTAGCGGACGTCCTCGAGGCCGGGCAGGTCCGGCACCACCGGCCGGCCGCCCGCGGCGAGCACGAACTTGTCCGCGGTGACGACCTCGTCCGGCCGCCCGTCCGCGAACGACACCGTCAGCTCCTTGTGCCCGGTGAACCGCCCCTGGCCCTCGTAGACGGTGACGCCGGCGTTGTCCTCGTGGCTCTTCCGGTACTCGCGCCCGCCCTCGGCGATCGGGTCGATGCGGCCGAAGATCCGGTCGCGCACGTCGGTCCAGCGCACCTTGTCCAGCGTCTCGTCGACGCCGAACCGGCCGGCCACCGACGGCGTCGCGGCGACGTCCGCGGCGTGCACGAACATCTTCGTCGGGATGCACCCGACGTTCAGGCACGTGCCGCCGAACACGCCCTTCTCCACGATCGCCGTCTTCCAGCCCGCGAAACGGGGATCGAGGATCGAGTTCCCCGAGCCGGTCCCGACGATCACCAGGTCGTAGTGGGGCACGTGATTACCTCCCAAGCAGTCCGCACCCGTACAACCGGGCCGGACCCGAAATCTGTTCCCGTTCCTACCCGCCGGTCGCCGTGAAATGCATCCTGTCCACCGGCTCCCGCCACGCCCCGCCCCAGTCCCAGCCGACCGCGGCGAACGCCCGCACGGTCGCGTCGCCCGCCTCCACCATGCCCGGCCGCACCCACGAGCGGTCCAGGTACGCCGAGGCGAGTTCCGGCAGCACCACGTCGCCCTTGGTGTAGGGGTTGCAGAACGGGTTCAGGTCGATCGCCAGACCGTACGCGTGCGCCGACCAGTTCGTCTGACCGCGCACCGGACGGCAGACGAAGGCGCTGGTGTTGTTGCCGTCCCCGGTCGGCGGGGCGTCGAGTTCGGCAGGCGAGGTGACCCGCATCTCCTCGATCGGGAATCGCGCCGCGAACAGCTGCCCGAACACCCGGGTCACGTCCTCGGCGACGGAGGCGCCGACGAGCATCTCGCCGGTGTGCGGCTTCCCGTCGAAGCCCCAGAACGACATCGTCAGGTACCGCAGCGCGGACACCGCCACCGGGCACGCGGGCTGCCAGGTGCTGCGGGCCAGCACGTCGGCCGGGACCGCGCTGACTGTCGACGCGTAGCGGCCGTCCGCGGGCGGCGGCAGGAAGTCCCGCGTCGGCAGGCGGCGGTCGCGCAGCACCGCCGGGGTCGGCCGGATCTCGCCGAAACCGTCCGGGCGACGGGGCAGCGTCGTGGCGCCGACGGTCCACGGCGGTGCGGCGGAGGTGGTGGTGGTCGGCGGCGCCGTGGTCGTGGTGGTGGCCGCCGGGGCCGTCGGCGAGGGCACAGGCGGGGGCGGCGGCTCGGGTGGGGCGCCGCACGCCACGAGCCCGAGCGCCAGCAGGAGCGCCACGATTCCTCGCACGTCTCCAGCTTCGCAGAGCCGGAGTCCACCCGATCCAGTGACACCGGTTCCGGGCCCTTGTCGATTACTGTATGTGCGGCAATCTCACGCCCCGAATTCGTTTCCGGCGATCGGGTGCGGCACCGGGGGACATCGAGCTTTTCCGAAGGGAGCGCGCGCATGGCGAAGCACCGCCGACGCGACCGCAAGTTCCGCCTGGCGCTGACGGCGGTCATCACCGCCGCCGCGTTCGTGCCGGTGGTGGCAGCGGCCATGCCGAGCACCGGCGCCCGCCCGAACATCGTCGGCGGCACCGAGGCGTCCACCAGCAGCTACCCGTTCGCGGTGTACCTGACCGACAAGAGCGGCAACCAGTTCTGCGGCGGCGTCATCGTCAGCTCGACCGCGGTGGCCACCGCGGCGCACTGCGCCAACGCCGTGAAGCGCGCGGACCTGCGGGTCGTCGCGGGCCGGACGGACAAGCGCACGAACGACGGCAAGACCGTGTCGGTGCGCGAGGTGTGGACGCCCGACTCGTTCTCCGACCCCGGCAAGGGCGACGACGTCGCGGTCCTCAAGCTCGCGCAGAGCCTGCCGTACCAGCCGGTGGAGCTGCCCAGCGACGATTCGCTGTACGCCGAGGGCACCCGGGCGACGGTGCTGGGCTGGGGCCGCACCTCCGACGGCGGCCCGCGCTCGGACGTGCTGCGCAAGGCCGAGGTGCCGCTGCTCAGCGACTCCGGCTGCCGCGCCAGCTACTCGAACTACGACTCCCGGTCGATGGTGTGCGCGGGCTACCCGGACGGCAAGATCGACGCCTGCCAGGGCGACTCGGGCGGTCCGCTGGTCGTCGGCGGCACCCTCATCGGGCTCGTCTCGTGGGGCGACGGCTGCGCGCAAGCGGGCAAACCGGGCGTGTACACCCGCGTGCTCACCTACGTGAACGAGATTCGCAGCGAAGCCGAGTCGTCGCGGCTCGTGTTCTGGTAGTCAGGAGTCCGTGAACCCCGACAGAGGCGTCCGCGGACCGGACCTGACCACGCAGCAGCTGTACGACATCCTCCGGCTCCGGGTGGAGGTGTTCGTCGTGGAGCAGACCTGCCCGTACCCGGAGCTGGACGGGCGTGACCTGCTCCCGACGACCCGCCACTTCTGGATCGACGGGCCCGACGGCATCGAGTCCTACCTGCGGGTGCTTGACGACGGGGACGGCGTCCAGCGCATCGGCCGGGTCGTCACCGCGAAGCACGCCAGGGGCCGGGGCCTCGCCGCCCGCCTGATGACCGCCGCGCTGATCTCGGTCGGCGACGCGGACAGCGTGCTCGACGCGCAGACCTACGCCCGCGGTTTCTACGAGAAGTTCGGGTACGTCGCGGAGGGCGACGAGTTCGACGAGGACGGCATCCCGCACATCACGATGCGGCGCCGGCTGGCGCCGATTCGCTGATCACCTTCACCGCGGTGTCCACATCGGACTCCGTCAGGTCGGCCCGGGCGGTCAGGCGCAGCCGCGAAATCCCGTCCGGGACCGACGGCGGGCGGAAGCAGCCGACCCGCACGCCCTGCTCGGCGCAGCGGTCCGCCCACTCGACGGCCGATTCGGCCGAGGGCGCCTGAACCGAGATCACCGCCGCCTCCGGGTTGCTCACCCGCAACCCGGCCGCGCGCAGCTGGGCGGACAGCGTGATCGCATGGGTCAGGACCTTCTCTGGCAGGTCAGGCTCGGACTTGAGCACCCCGAGCGCGGCCAGCGCCGCGGCCGCGCTGGCCGGCGCGAGCCCGGTGTCGAAGATGAAGCTGCGGGCCGTGTCGACGAGGTGCCGGATCACGCGGCGCGGTCCGAGGACGGCGCCGCCCTGCGCGCCGAGCGCCTTGGACAGCGAGATGGTCGTGACGACGTCCGGCTCACCGGCCAGCCCGGCGGCGTGCACCGCGCCCCGGCCGCCGTCGCCGAGCACGCCGAACCCGTGCGCGTCGTCGACCAGCAGGGCAGCGCCGTGCTCGCGGCACACCTGGGACAGCTCCGGCAGCGGCGCGAGGTCGCCGTCGACGGAGAACACCGAGTCGGTGACCACCAGCGCCCGCGGCTTGCGGCGGGTCGCCAGCGCGTGCTTGATCGCCGCCGGATCGCAGTGGCTGATGGCCGCGACGTCGGTGCGGGACAGGCGGCAGCCCTCGATCAGCGACGTGTGGATGTGCTTGTCGCTGACGATCGCCGACTCCGCCCCGGACAGCGCCGTGACGGCGCCCAGATTGGCCGTGAAGCCCGAGGAGAACACCAGCGCGGCCTGCGCGCCGCAGAAGCGCGCGAGCTCGTACTCCAGCTCGGTGTGCACCTCGGTGGAGCCGGTGTCCAGGCGTGAGCCGGTGGCGCCGGCGCCCCAGCGGAGCGCGGCGGCCGCGGCGGCACCGGCGACGCGCTTGTCGCGGGCCAGGCCGAGGTAGTCGTTGCCGGCGAGGTCCAGCTCCGTCGAGGAGGCTCCCCGCGGCCGCAGCCGGCGGGTCAGCCCGGCCGCCGCGCGCTTCTCGGCGGCGGCGTCGAGCCAGTCGAAAACCTGCTCTGGGGAGGAGGAAGCCGGTAGGTTCACGTCACGCAGTGTCGCACCGAGCCACGGCTGGGCAGTGGAGGGGCCATGACCGACACGGGACCGGCGATGATGCCGGAGGACTGGGACCGGGCGCTGGCGGTGGTCGCGCACCCGGACGACCTGGAGTACGGCGCGGCCGGGGCGATCGCCCGGTGGACCGGGCAGGGGAAGTCGGTGGTCTACGTGCTCGCCTCACGCGGCGAGGCCGGGATCGACACCATGCCGCCCGAGGAGGCCGGGCCGCTGCGGACGCAGGAACAGCTCGCCGCGGCCAGGGTCGTCGGGGTCGAGGAGGTCGAGTTCCTGGACCACCCGGACGGCCTGATCGAGAACGGGATCCCGTTGCGGCGGGACATCGCGGCGGCGGTCCGGCGGCACCGCCCGGAGCTGGTGGTGACGCTCAACCACCGTGAGTCCTTCCCCGGCGGCGGGTACAACATGGCCGACCACCGTAACGTCGGCGTGGCGACCCTGGACGCGGTCCGGGACGCGGCGAACCGCTGGCTGTTCCGCGACCTCGGTCTGGAACCGTGGAGCGGCGTGCGGTGGGTGGCCGTGTGCGGCTCGCCGGTGCAGACCCACGCCGTGGACATCGCCGACACCTTCGACGCGGCGGTCGCCTCGCTGCGGGAGCACAAGGCGTACCTGGCGGCGCTGGGCGGCGAAATGGCCGAGCCGGAGCCGTTCCTGCGCCAGTTCGCCGCCATGGCCGGTGAGTCGTTCGGCGTGCCGCTGGCCTGCACGTTCGAGCTGTTCCCGATCTAGCGCCGGACCCGGTAGGTCACGTGCGTGGCCAGTGAGGTGGTGCGCGACGAGACGGGCTCGAGGTCCAGGCTGGTCACGCCGGCGAAGAGCCGGGCGCCGTCGCCGAGCACCGTCGGCGCGATGGACAGCCGCAGCTCGTCGATCAGCCCGGCCTGCAGGTACTGGTCGATCGTCGACGCGCCGCCCATGACCGCCACGGACCGCTCGCCCGCGGCGGCGCGCGCCTGGTCGAGCGCCGACTCGATCCCGTCGGTGACGAAGTGGAAGGTCGTGCCGCCCGCCATCTCGATCGGCTCGTGGGGGTAGTGGGTCAGCACGAAGACCGGCGCGTGGTACGGCGGCTCCTCGCCCCACCAGCCGCGCCAGCCGGGGTCGTCCCACTCGCCGCGGATCGGGCCGAACATGTTGCGCCCCATGATGTACGCGCCGTGGCCGAGGATCGCTTCACGCTCGGCCTTGTTCTCCTCCGCGGCTTCGAACATCCACCGGTGCAGCTCCTCGCCGCCTTCGCCGAGCCCGTGCTCGCGGCTCTGGCGGGGACCGGCCATGAAGCCGTCGATCGAGATGGTCGGGCTGCTGAACACCTTGCTCATGGGAGTTCTCCTGACTGGTTGTGGTTTGCAATCGGTTTTGGGAACTGTACTGCTTCCGGAACCGGTTGTAAACTGCAATCGGAAGGAGAGTGGGATGACGGACGAACGCCGGTCGGGATGCCCGATCAACCTGTCGGTCGAGTTGCTGGGCGACAAGTGGTCGCTGGTCGTGATCCGGGACATGATGTTCGGCAACCTGCGGCACTTCCGGGAGTTGCTGCAGAACTCGCAGGAGGGGATCGCGTCGAACATCCTCGCTTCCCGGTTGCAGCGGCTGACCGAGCTGGGGCTGGTGTCCCGCGCCCCGGACCCGACGCACAAGCAGAAGGTGATCTACAGCCTGACGGAGCCGGCGATCCAGCTCGTGCCGGTGATGGCGCACCTGGGCGCGTGGGGGCGCAGGCACCTGCCGGTGACCCGCGAACTGGCCGTGCGGGCGGAGCTCCTGGAACGCGGTGGGCCCCAGCTGTGGGCCGAGTTCATGGACGAGCTGCGCGAACAGCACCTTGGCATCCCGCGCCCGCCAGGGCGGGAGTCGGTGTTCGTGAAACTGCGCACCGCCTACGAAGCGGCGCTCGCCGAGCAGAGCGCGTGACCCGCGCGCCGCGCCTGCACGCCGCGAGACTCACCGGGAAGGCCCGCTGAACGAAAGAACCGCCGCGACCCCGGGCTGGGATCGCGGCGGTTCTGCGTTCAGTACGTCAGCTGGCCGACGGCGTGCTGCGACGCGGGCCGCGGCCCGGACGTCCCTGCCGGTAGCCGCCACCGTGACCGCGGTCCCGGTCGCCGTAGCTGCCGCCCCGGCGCGGCCGCTGCGGCCCGCCGAAGCCACGCGAGCCGCCACCCCGGCGCGGGGCGGTGTCGCGCGGACGGTCGACCACCGGAACACCGCTCGGCTCGCGGGCGCCGGTGATGTCGGACAGCTTCGCGTCACCGGGCCGCACGACCAGCTGGTCGGCGCGCACGCCGGCCTTGTCGGTCATCCGGCGCACGGTGCGCCGCTGGTCCGGCGTGATCAGCGTGACCACGGTGCCCGACGCACCGGCGCGCGCGGTGCGGCCGGCGCGGTGCAGGTAGTCCTTGTGGTCCGCGGCCGGGTCGACGTGCAGCACCAGGCTGACGTCGTCGACGTGGATGCCGCGCGCCGCGACGTCCGTGGCGACCAGCACCGTGGTGTGGCCGTCGCGGAAGTCCTGCAGGACCCGGTTGCGCTGGCCCTGCGACTTGCCGCCGTGCAGCGCGCCCGCCCGCACACCGCGCTCACGCAGCCGGTCGGTCAACCGGTCCACGTGGTGCTTGGTGCGCACGAACATGATCGTGCGGCCCTCGCGGGCGCCGATCTCGGTGACCACCGACTGCTTCTCCTGGCGCGAGACCTGGAACACGTAGTGGTCCATGGTGTCGACGCTGGCCGTGGCCGGCGCGACCGAGTGCTCGACCGGGTCGTGCATGTACCGGTTGACCAGCTGCCCGACGTCGCCGTCCAGCGTCGCCGAGAACAGCAGCCGCTGGCCGTCCCGCGGGGTCAGGTCCAGGATCTCCCGGACCTGGGGCAGGAAGCCCATGTCCGCCATCTGGTCGGCCTCGTCGATGGCGATGAACTGGACCTCGCTGAGGTCCGCGGTGCCCTGCCGGACGTGGTCGGACAGACGGCCCGGCGTGGCGATCAGCAGGTCGACGCCGCGGTGCAGCGCGTCGGCCTGCCGGGGGAAGGCCATCCCGCCGACGGCGGTCCGGCACCACAGGCCCAGCGCGCGGGCCAGCGGGGTGAGCGCGTCGCTGACCTGGAGGGCCAGCTCACGCGTGGGAACGAGGACCAGGCTGCGGGGTTTCCGCGACCGGGCCTTCCCGCCCTCGAGGCGGGCCAGCAGGGCCAGCCCGAAGGCGAGGGTCTTCCCGGACCCGGTCTGCGCCCGGCCGAGCACGTCGCGCCCGGCGAGCGCGTCCGGCAGGGTCGCCGACTGGATCGGGAAGGGTGCGTCGATGCCGGCCTTGCGCAGAGCCCCGAGCAGGGGCTCCGGCAGGTTCAGGTCGGCGAACGACTGCACGGTGGAAGTGGACTCAAGGGTGATGCTCACGCACTGCCTCTCGGACGTGGTGGTACGTCGCAAGGGAGGCCCGGTGTGCCTGCGCGCAGGCAGGCTGAAGAACAAGTTCGGCGGGCTTTCACAAGGACGAACCCGGCGCGGCTGCGCCATCGGTGGTGTGTCCGCGTCCCATGAAGGGGGCGACCCGAATTCACGTCGCCCGGTTGCGGACTGTGATCAGAATACCTGAAGACCGTCGGGGACCTCACCTCAGCCCCGCCCGCTGCCGCAGGTCGAAAGCCAGGTCATCGGCCTCGACCTGCAGACCCCGCGCGGCAAACCACGCGGAGATGTTGTGGACGTCACGGGTGAGGTACTCCGCTCCTCTCGGATTCGCCACGACATCCACGACCTGGGGCAGGTCGATGAGCACGATCCGGCCCTCGTGGACGAGGATGTTGTAGGCGGACAGGTCTCCGTGCGCGAGCCCCTCCGACGCCAGTACGTCGAGCGCCCCGATCGTCTGGAACCACAGTTCGCGTAGTTCGTCCGGTTCGGGCCGCAGCTGTGCCAGGCGTGGCGCCGCTGTGCCGTCGGGCTCTCCGACGAACTCCAGCAGCAGTTCCGTGCCGTCCCGCTGCACCGGGTACGGCACCGGCGCGCCGATCGTCCACAATCGACTGAGCGCGGCGAACTCGGCGACCGCCCACTGCTCTGCGATGAGGTTGCGGCCGAACGAGGTGCGCTGCGCCATGGCCCGGTTCTCCCGGGACCGGCGCATGCGCCTGCCCTCGAGGTAGCCGGAGTCGCGGTGGAACTGGCGGTGCTCGCTTGATCGGTAACGCTTCGCGGCGAGCAGGCATTCCCGGCTGCGGTCGGGGAGCCCGCGGCGCAGCAGGTGCACCTCGGCCTCCTTGCCGGTCTTGAGGACACCCAGCTCGGTGTCCACGGCGGCCAGTTCGGTGACCAGCCAGGCCGGGTGCGGGCGCGGGCCGTGCTCGGCGCTGTCCCACGTCGAGTACCGGTCGGCGCCGCCGGGCACCGCCGGTTCGGCGTAGCTGTCGTCGCGCACGCGGGCGAGCCGCTGCCGTTCCTGTTCGGTCAGGCGGCCGCTGCGGACGGGGTTGATCTCGTCGTCGAACCGCGGGCGGCGACGACGTGAGCGTGGGGTGAAGTCTTCGAAATCGTGCTGACGCACTGGTGGGTCTCCAAGGCTGAGGGGCCCCACCGGCGCCGTTCGATCAGGCGGGTGGGGCGGGTGGACGGGCGGCGAAGGCACGGCCCAGCACAACGACGGACACAACGCACCTCCTTCACTCGCCACCGGGGCCCAGCACACCGGCGTTTCGCGTGATCATGCCCGCGGCGGCGCTGCGGCCGCAACCGAATTACCGGCAGACTGGCGGCATGCGCGTGATCGTGATCGGCTCCGGGATCGCCGGAGCGAGCACCGCCCACCAGCTCGCCCGCCGCGGCGCCGAGGTCGTGGTGGTCGAGGCAGGCCGTCCGGGAGTGGCGACGGCCGCGGGTGCGGGCATCGTGTGCCCGTGGACCAGCCGCCGCGGCGACGACGAGTACCGCTTCGCCGCCGCGGCCGCCGCCTACTACCCGGAGCTGGTCGCCCAGCTGGCCGAGGACGGCGCCGGTGACACCTCGTTCGAGGTGGTCGGCGGGATGGTGGTGTCGGCGGACCCGGCCGAACTCGACGAGGCGTTCGCCCGGGTGAGTGTGCGCGTGGCCGGGGAACCGGTGGCGGGCGAGGTCTCCCGGCTCGATCCGGCGCAGGCCCGCGAGCTGTTCCCCGCGCTCGCGCCCGATCTGGCCGCGGTGCACGTCTCCGGCGGCGGCCGCGTGGACGGGCGGCGGATGCGGCAGGCGCTGCTCGACGCCGCGGTGGCGCGCGGCGCCCGGATCGTCGAGGGCGCGGCGGAGCTGACCGGGCGCGGCGTCCGGGTCGCCGGGGACGAGCTGGACGCGGACAAGGTCGTCGTCGCGGCCGGGGCGTGGAGCAGCGAGCTGGTGCCGACGGTGTCCGTGGCGCCGCAGCGGGGCCAGATCAGCCACTTCGAACTGCCGGGCGCGGACACCGCGCGCTGGCCGGTGGTGCTGCCGGTGTCCAGCCACTACCTGCTGGCCTTCCCCGGCTCGCGGGTCGTCGCGGGCGCCACGCGGGAGACCGGCTCCGGCTTCGACCACCGCATCACCGCGGCCGGGCAGCGGGAGGTGCTGGACCACGCCCTGACCGTCGCGCCGGGCCTGGCCGACGCGACGCTGCTGGAAACCCGGATCGGCTTCCGGCCCGCCTCGCCGGACGGCCTGCCGCTGCTCGGGCCGCTGGCGGAGCGGCCGGACGTGCTGATCGCCACCGGGTTCGGCCCCGGCGGGCTCACCGCGGCGCCGTTCGCCGGACGTCTCGTCGCCTGCCTCGCGCTCGGCGAGGAGGTGCCGGTCGACCTCGCGCCCTACCGGCCGGAGCGGTTCACCGGTCGGTGATCAGCTCCAGCTCCTGCTCGCCGACCCGGTCCAGCGTGATGCCTGCCCGCTCGGCGGCGCCGATCAGGCCCTCCACAGTGGAGGGTTCACGGGTGGCGGTCGCCAGCGCGGCGGCGAGCTTTCCCTTGTAGGCCTTGTTGAAGTGGCTCACGGTCTTGCCGCTCGCGGTGACCACGCGCACCGTGATCGCACGCGGGATGCGGGCCAGCGCGGCGTAGGCGCCGGAGCGCAGGTCGACGATCAGACCGTCCACTTCGGCCAGTGCGGGCTCCAGGACCGGCCGCCACAGCGACCGCAGCGTGCCGAGCGCGGGCAGGGTGGTGCCCCCGGAGAGCCGGTAGGCCGGGATGCGGTCGTCGCCGCGGGCGATGCCGAACAGGGCGGAGGCGACGGCCAGCCTGCGGTCCGCCTTCGCCCGCGCGGCGGGACGGAGACCGCCGTAGTCGAGCGCGTCGTAGAGCACGCCGGTGTAGCGCTCCAGCGCGGGCAGGGTGGGCGCGCTCCAGAGCGCGGCGTTGCGCGCCACCTCGTCCTCCTGCCGCGCCGACAGACCCAGCACGTCCAGGCTCTCCCGAACGTTGCCGGCCAGCTCCACCAGCGCGTCGGCCAGCTTGCGCCGCAGCGGGTTCAGCTCGGCGAACGACAAGGCGTCGAGATCCAGCGGAGGGCCGTCCCCACCGGCGGCTTTGGTTTCCGAAGGAGGCAGCAGCACCAGCACGGCCAGCAGGGTAACCCGGGCGCGGAAAATCGCTGGGGACGGGCCAGCGGCTGTGCCTACGCTCGACCGATGACTGTGACCTGGCGCGCACTGCGGCTGGACGACGCCGAAGCGGTGACTGAGTTGTTCGCCGCAGGCGAGAAGGTGGAGCCCACGGGGGAGGAGCACAGCGTCGACGACATCAGGGAAAGCCTGGAGTCGCCGAACTCGCCGCTGCCCGAGGCGGGGGTCGCCGTGCTGGACGGCAACCGGTTGATCGCCTACGCGATGACGGCGCGACGGACCGCCGCCGATCCGGTGCACCAGATGCGGGTCGAATCGATGGTGCACCCGGACCACCGGACGGACGCCCTCGGCGCGGAGCTGCTCCGCTGGTACGAGGAGGCGAGTTCCGAACTTCACCGGAAAGTGTTCCCGGGAGCGCCGCTGGAACTGCACGCCATGGCGCACGACAACCAGCGGTGGTACGCGTCGGTGCTGCGCCGCGGCGGCTACGAGCACGTGCGCACCTTCCTCGACATGACGGCGGACCTGTCGGCCCTGCCGTCCGTGGAGTCCACGGTCGAGCCGGTCCGGTATGAGCCGCGGCACGAGGAGGCCACCCGGCTCGCCCTCAACGAGGCGTTCGGCGAGCACTTCGGCAGCGCGCCGCTGACGCCCGAGGTGTTCCGGCACCGCGTCACCGGCAGCGCGGGGTTCCGGCCGGAGCTGTCGTTCCTGACCCTCGACGGCGACCGGGTGACGGCGCTGGTGCTGTGCGTGGAACGCGGCGTGGCGGACGGCGAGGTGGTCGTCGAGTACGTCGGCACCCTGCCGGAGGCACGGGGCCGCGGAGCGGCGAAGAGCCTGGTGGCGCGGGTGTTGCGGGAGGCCCGCGAGCGTGGCTACCGGCGGGCGGTGCTCGGTGTGGACGGCGAGAACCCGACCGGCGCGCAGCGGGTGTACGAGCGGTGCGGCTTCGTGGTGACCGGTCACTGGCACGTGCACGCGCGCCTGGTCAGCGGACGGTAAGCCGCCGGTCAGCGCTCCTGGCGAAGCTCGGGTCAACCGAGTTCGAGGAGTGCTTCGATGAGTAAGACTGTGCTGATCTCCGGCGCGAGCATCGCCGGCCCGTCCACCGCGTTCTGGCTGAACCGCCTTGGCTACGCGACGACCGTGGTCGAGCGGGCGCCCGCTCTGCGGGAGGGCGGGCAGGCCGTCGACTTCCGCGGCGAGCAGGTGGCGGTGCTGCGGCGGATGGGGTTGTTGGAGGAGATCCGCGCGCACCAGACGTCGATGGGGGAGCAGCACATCCTGGACGCGTCCGGGAAGCGCGTGGCGAGCCTGCCGGCGTCAATGATCAGCGGTGAGGTCGAGATCCAGCGCGGCGACCTGAGCCGAGTGCTGTACGAGGCGACGAAGGACCGCACGGAGTACGTCTTCGGCGACTGGATCACGTCGCTGACGGAGACCGGTTCGGGTGTCGAGGTGACGTTCGCCCACGGCGCCCCGCGGACCGTGGACCTGGTGATCGGCGCCGACGGGCTGCACTCGGGCGTGCGGGCGCTGGCGTTCGGGCCGGAGTCGCGGTTCCGCACCGAGATGGGGTACGCGTGCGCGGGGTTCAGCGCGCCGAACCACCTGCGGCTGGACCACACCGGGCTCATCTACAACGTGCTCGGCCGCGGCGTGACGTACGCCGCGCAGGACCCGGACGGCCCCGCGAGCATCGGTTTCGTCTTCGCCGCCGACGGCCTGACCTACGACCGCAAGGACGAGGACCAGGTGAAGCGTTTGATCGCGGAGGTGTACGACGGCGTCGGCTGGGAGGTCCCGCGCCTGCTGGAGGGCCTGCGCGACGCCGACGACCTGTACTTCGACGAGCTGGCGCACATGTACCTGCCGCGCTACACCAGCGGCCGGGTCGCGCTGGTCGGCGACGCGGGCTGGGGCGTGGGGCCTGGCGGTGGCGGCACGGGCCTGGCGATGATGGCGGCGTACGTGCTGGCGGGCGAGCTGGCCGCCGCGGGCGGGGACCACGCGGTGGCGTTCGAGCGGTACGAGTCGGAGGTCCGCCCGGCCGCCGAGGCGGGCGCGAAGCAGGCGAAGGGCACCGGTCCGTTCCTGGCGCCCCGCACCGCGCGTGGTCTGTGGCTGCGGAACCAGTCGCACCGGATGCTGACGACCCGCGTGTTCTCCGGGGTGTTCGACAAGATGACCCTGAAGGCGGCGAACACATTGAAGCTGAAGGACTACGGGATCTGAGGCTCCCGGGAGCCGAGGGTTTCGGCGATCTCCTCGAAGGACATGGCGGCGCCGCGGTCGTAGGCGGCTGCGAAGGCGTCGGCGCCCAGCAGCTTCTGGCAGCCGGCCGCCACCGCCGCCACGTCCTGGTCGTGCGGCCTGGCGGCGCTGCGCAGCGCCACCGCCATCCCCAGCTGCTCGGCCGCCCGCTCGGGGTCGCCGTCGAGCAGGGTCATCCCCGCCTGGCCCTCCAGCGCGTCCGCGATGTCGGTCCGGAAGTGCTGCGCCAGCGTGATGTCCAGCGCCTGCCGGTGTCGCGCCCGCGCCTCCGCCCAGTCGCCCGTCGCCTCGGCGAGCCTGCCCATCGCGGTAAGGGTCCGGGCGCTCGCCGCGTCGCTCTGCCAGTCCGTGCCCAGCGTGGCCAGTGCCCGCTCGAAGTGCGCCCTGGCCTGCGCGAAGTCCCCGCGACGCCGGGCCAGCTCGCCGAACCCGCGCTCGGTGAGGCCGAGCAGGGTCGAGGCGCCCGCGCGCCGCGCGAGGTCCGCCGCGTGGCGGTGACCGGTTTCGGCGTCGGTCAGGTCGCCGTCGCGCAGCAACCGGTCCGCCCGCCGCGCCCACAGCTCGGCCAGCTCCTCCGTCGCGTTGAGCTGCCCGAGCAGGTCCATCGCCTCGTCGACGAGCGCCGCGGACCGGTCCCGGTCACCCCGCAGGTCCGCGAGCTCGGCGAGCCCGTCGAGCACCTGCGCGGTGCCCCACCGGTCGCCGATCCGCCGGAACAGCTCGAGCGATCTGGCGAAGGCCTCTTCGGCGCCCGCACTGTCACCGTTGAACAGGCGCAGGTAACTCGTCGAGAAGTGCACCAGCGCCTGGAACCACGGATCGTCGTCGTCGACCATGGCCTGTTCCAGCTCGTTCGGCCGCCGCGCCGGGCTCGGCGGGCCGGCGAACAGCGCCCAGTAGACGAGCAGGTACGGCTGCCGCAGCGGCCACGGCAGCGACGGCACGATCGAATCGACCCGCCGCAGGTGTTCGTCGAGACCGGGTGGTTCGGCGGGCGCGGCGTTGAGCACGCACAGCACGTACTCCTCCGCCAGGTCGGTGGGTGGTTCCGGGCCGAGGTTGACCAGCAGCCGCGCGGCGAGCGGCGCGATTTCCGTGCGCACGCCCTGCAGGCGCCAGTACGAGGACAACGCGCCGACGAGCCGCAGCGCCAGCGCGGTGTCCGACTCGACCGCCCAGCGCAGTGCGGCGTGCAGGTTCGCCCGCTCGGCGGTCAGGCGGGCGAGCCACTCGATCTGCTCGGTGCGGCGCAGGTGCGGGTCGGCGGTCTGGGCGAGGGCGAGGAAGTGCCCGGCGTGCGCCCTGGCCACCGCGTCCCGTTCGCCGGATTCGTCCAGCCGCTCGGCGCTGAACGCCCGGATCGTCTCCAGCATCCGGTAGCGCTCACCGGAGAACTCGATGAGCGACTTGTCGACAAGGCTGTCGAGGAGGTCTTCGGTGTCCGGTTCGGACAGTCCGCACACGCTCGCGACCGCGTCCACCGTCGCCCCGCCGGCGAAGATCGCGAAGCGGCGCACCAGGTTCTGTTCGTCCGGCGTGAGGAGGTCCCAGCTCCAGCCGACGACGGCACGCAGCGTCTGGTGCCGGGGCGCGGCGGTGCGGCTGCCCTTGGACAGCAGGCGGAACCGGTCGTCGAGGCGGGCTTCGAGCTGGTCCAGCGGCAGGGTCCGCAGGCGCGCCGCGGCGAGTTCGATGGCCAGTGGCAGTCCGTCGAGCGCCTCGCAGATCCGCCGCACCCGCTCGGCCGAGTCGTCGTCGAGGCGGAACCCGGGCCGCACGGCGGCGGCGCGTTCGGTGAACAGCCGCACCGACTCGTAGCCGGTGGCCTCGGCCGCGCCGCTGCCGTGCGGCGGGGACGCGAGCGGCGGCACCGCGCACAGCGCCTCGCCGGTGATTCCGAGTGGTTCGCGGCTGGTGGCGAGCACCCGCAGCCCGGGGCTCGACGAGAGGAGCCGGTGGACGAGCTTCGCGGCGTCGGCGATCACGTGCTCGCAGTTGTCGAGGATCAGCAGCAGGCGCCGGTCGGTGAGCGCGACCTCGATGCGCCCGACCGGGTCCGGCGGGGCGCCGCCGGTGGGGAACAGGCCGGTCTCCCGCAGGCCGAGCGCGGTGAGGACGGCCTGGGCGACGTCGGCGCCGCTGGTGACGGGGGACAGGTCCACGAAGCACACTTCGCCGTCGGCACGGCCACCGGCCTCGATGGACAGACGGGTCTTGCCCGCGCCACCGGGGCCGGTCAGGGTGACCAGGCGCCCGGCCTCGAGCAGGCCCGCGATGCGGGCCAGTTCTGGTTCGCGGCCGATGAAAGTGGTGAGCTGGGCGGGGATCTTCGGCGGTTCGGGCGGCGGCTCGGCGCGCAGCACGGCGAGGTGCGCGGCGGCGAGTTCCGGGGACGGGTCGGCGCCGAGTTCGTCGGCGAGCACGCGTCGGGCGTCGGCGAAGACGGTGAGCGCCTCGGCTTGGCGGCCGTTGGCGGCGAGCGCGCGCATGAGCAGGACGCGGGGCCGTTCCCGCAGGGGGTGCGCGGCGCACAGCTCGGTGAGTTCGCCGATCACCGCGCGGGATTCGCCGATGGCGAGGTCGGCTTCGGCGCGGTCCTCGACGGCGGCGACGCGCAACTCGTCGAGGCGCGCGGCCTGTGCTTCGGCGAAGGGGGCGTCGCGCACGTCCGCGAGGGCCGGGCCGCGCCAGAGGTCCAGGGCTTCGCGTAGCAGCTTCGCGGCGCGGGCGTGCTCGTTGGTGGTGAGGGCTTGGCGCCCGTCGCGGGCGAGGCGGGTGAAGCGGTGGAGGTCGACCTGGTCCGGTTCGACCGCGAGGCGGTAGCCGGCGGGGTGGGATTCGATGCGGGCCTGGTCGCCGAGTTTGCGGCGGAGGCGGGACACCTGGGCCTGCAGGGCGTTGGCCGCGTCGCCCGGCGGGTGGTCGCCGTAGAGGCCGTCGACGAGCCGGTCCGTGCCGACGACGCGACCGGCGTCGAGCAGCAGGAGCGCGAGGAGGGACCGGGGCCGTGGCCCGCCGAGGGGCACCGGGTCGCCGGCCGCGGAGCGCGCCTCGACAGGACCCAGGACGGCGAACCACACCCCGCGATTGTGGCGCATGGCGCGCCGGACGGGGTGAGGCTGTGCCGCGGTTCGCGGGCCGCTGCTTTACTTCACTCATGGAACCTGGGCCGCTGACGATTTCCTACGCCGTGGCTTCCGACGTCGGGCAGCGACGCGAAGCGAACGAGGACTCGGTCTACACCAGTCCGCGTCTGCTCGCCGTCGCCGACGGGATGGGGGGTCACGTCGCCGGTGAGGTCGCCAGTTCGGGCGCGGTCGCCGCGATCGCCGCCCTGGACGAGCGCCTCGAGGCGGAGTCCGCGAAGGCCGACGTGGAGGCGCTGGCGACCGCCGTGGCCGACGCCGGTGCCCGCTTGCGGGCCCAGGTCGAGGAGGACAGCCGGCTGCAGGGCATGGGCACCACGCTGACGGTGCTCGCCTGGGACGGCACGTCGTTCGCGGTGGCCCACGTCGGGGACTCGCGGGCGTACCGGCTGCGCGAGGGCGAGCTGGCGCAGGTGACGCGCGATCACACGGTGGTGCAGGAGCTGGTGGACCAGGGCCGGATCTCGCCGGAGCTGGCGATGAGCCACCCGCAGCGTTCGGTGCTGACGAGGGCGCTCCAGAGCGCCGGCGAGCCCGAGCCGGACCTCTTCGTGATGGACGCCAGGCCCGGCGACAGGTACCTCATCTGCTCCGACGGCCTCTCCGACGTCGCGACGCCGGAGCAGCTGACGGAGGTGCTGACGACAGTGCCGACCCCCGAGGAGGCCGTCCAGAGGCTCGTGGAGCTGGCCAACGCGGGCGGCGGACCGGACAACATCAGCTGCATCGTGGCCGACGTGGCGGAGGCGAACGCGGCCGACTGAGGCCGACGCGGGCGGCGTGGCCGGCTGAGGCTGGCATGGCCGGCTCGGTCCGGCGTGGCCAGCTGAGGCCGACCTATCCGATGCGGGCGGCATGGCCGGCTGAGGCCGACGTCTCCGACGCCGGCGGCGTGGCCAGCTGAGGCCGCTGCTCGGTCCGGCGTCGCTGGTCGGGCTGGCGTGGCTGGCTCGGGTAGGGGTCGCGGACGCGGTCGGCTGAGGCCGACGTGGCTAACTGGGGCCGGGGTGGCTTGGTTGGGTCGGCGTGGCTGGCTCGGGCAGGCGTCGCGGACGCGGTCCGGCTGCGGCCGGCTGAGGCCGACGTGGCTAACTGGGGTCGGCGTGGCTTGATTGGGCCGACGTGGCTGGCTCGGTCCCGTGTGGCGAACGCGGACGCGGCCGGCTGAGGCCGACGTGACGCGGGCGGCGTGGCTGGCTCGGTCCGCTGTGACTGGCTGGGGCCGGTGTGGCGGTCATGGACGCGGCCGGCTGACGCCGACATGTCGGACGCGGCGGCATGGCCGGCTGAGGCCGGCGTGGCTGGCTCGGCAGGCGTGGTGACGCAGACGCGACCGGCTGACGTGGTCGGCTAGGACTGGCGTAGTCGGTTAGGGCTGATGGGGCTGGCGCGGCTGGCTAGGGCCGATGGGCCGACCCGGCTGAGGTGGTCGGTTAGGGCTGACACGGTCGGCTGGGACTGATGGGGCTGGCGCGGCTGGCTAGGGCCGATGGGCCGACCCGGCTGAGGTGGTCGGTTAGGGCTGACACGGTCGGTTGGGACTGATGCGGCTGATGCGGCTGGCTAGGGCCGATGGGCCCGATGGGGGCTAGTCGCTCGGGTCGGCCGGCGCGCCGGCGAAGGCTGGTCAGGCCTGCGGAGTCGCGCGCCGGTGGAGGGCTGTTCCAGCGGGCGGCGGCTGCGCGCGCCGGCTGAGGCTGGTCGCGCGCTCTGCGAACGCCGCTGGTTCTTCCACCCGGGCGGCGGCCCGCCTTCCGGCGGGTGTGCCCTCCGAGGTGGGCTTCGCCGCCCGGCGGCGACGCGCACCCTTGGTGGGGTGCGCTACCTCGTGGTGGGCGTGCCCGGTCGGCCCGGCGGCGTACCGGTTCGGATCTTGAAAACTGGTTCGCGGGGGCGTCGGCCGCGGGTACGGTCTGGGCCATGGCCTCACCGGAAGCGCTGGTCTCCGCGCTGGCGGACCCTGAACGCCTGATGCTCTTCGCCCGAATCTGCACTTCGCCCGACGGGTTACCGGTGGCAGGGGATCGGCATACCGCGAAACTTGCGAAGCGCCTCGTTTCGGCTGGGATCGTCACCGTTGACGGGGATCGGTACCAGGCAGTGCCGCAAGCGTTCCGCGACTCGCTCGCCAAGCCGCCGAGCGATCCGCTCGAAGCGTTGTTCAGCCGCGGCCGGCTCACCACCATTCCTCGTCCTGGCAAGCTTCGCCAGGCCCTGCTCGAGAAACTCGCCGAGCAGTTCGAGCCCGGCCGGGTCTACACCGAGCCGGAGGTCCGCGCGAAGCTCGCCGCGATCTACGAGGACCATGCCGCGCTTCGCCGCTACCTCGTCGACGCCGGGCTCCTCCAGCGCAGCAACAACGGACGCGCATACGGCCGCCCCGCCGAAGCCCGGCCCGACTCCGAGAACGACGGCCGTCGCGTTCACGTCTGAGCGGCTCGGCCATAACGAACGCCGGCTTAAGCCGCTGACCCGGCGAGTTTGGCGTTGTGGTTTGCCCACAACTGACCGTGGCCGCGCACGGCTCGGCTCCAGGTGCACGTCGGCGCGGCTGCTCGGCCCCGAGGTGGACCTCGGCGCGGCTGCTCGATCGGGTCGGCGCGGTCCGGCCGCCCCGGCAGCGCGCGGCGCGACAGGGCCGAAACGGCGGCGTCCCAGGGCTGGTGCTCGTCGCTAGGCTGTGGAGAGTGCGGGGGCAGCGCCATTCTGCCCCCGGACCCTGTCGATCACACCGTGTCAATCACGCAGGAACCACGCTCACGCGCCGGTTCTCGACGTCGAGGCTCGCGATGCGGACATCGACCCGTTCACCGGCTTTCGCTTCCGCGGTCCAGGCGGGTCGGGACAGCAGCCCGGGAACGCCCGGCGGCAGTTCGACGAAGGCGCCGAACGGAACCACTCGCGTCACGGTCGCGGCGATGACTCCGCCGTCCGCGTGCTGGGCGAGGAAATCGCGCCACACGGCCTGCGAGACCTGGTACTGGGACATGTGATCACCTCCTTTCGCGTCGTCCCAGAGAAGGGGAGAGCGCAGGAGGTGGCGGGCCACGGGCCCGCCGGGTGATCACGGCGCGGCCGGGAGTCCTGTCTGTGCGCGGCGCAAGGCCGACCCGGCAGTCACGGCGTCGAAGTTAACAGCTCACGGTGCCATGCTCAACAGTCCTTCCTGTCGTAGGGTTTCCGGCATGATCGCCGCCGACCCGGACCGACTTTGCCCACGACCACAACTCGTCCGGTCCGAGTGGTTCGACCTGGACGGCGCCTGGGGCTTCGCCTTCGACGACGACGATCGCGGCCTCGCCGACCACTGGTTCACCGCCACCGAGCCGTTCGACCGGACGATCACCGTCCCGTATCCGCCGGAGTCGGAACTCTCCGGCGTGCACGCGACTGAACCGCACACCGTGGTCTGGTACCGGCGTGAGTTCGACGCCCCGCCGATCCCCGACGGCCACCGGCTCGTCCTGCACTTCGCCGCCGTGGACTACGCGGCGTCGGTGTGGATCAACGGAATCCACCTCGGCAGCCACGAAGGCGGGCAGACGCCGTTCTCCTTCGACATCACCGCGGCTCTGCGGCCCCACGGTCCGCAAGTGATCGTCCTGCGCGCGGAAGACCGCCCGGACGAAGGCACCCAGCCCAGGGGCAAGCAGGACTGGCACCCGGAGCCGCACGACATCTGGTACCACCGCACCACGGGGATCTGGCAGCCGGTGTGGGCGGAGGTCGTCCCGGCACTCCACCTTCGCGAACTGCACTGGACTCCCGAACTCACCCGCGCATCGGTCTCTTGTGAGGGCGAGCTTTCCGCGACGCCCGGCGAAGCGGTGACGATCCGCGTGGTGCTGCGGCACGGCGACGAGATCCTTGCCGAGCAGTCCGTGCGCGTCGACCGGCGGCGGTTCCGGTTCGACATCGCCGTGCCCGCGCTGCGGCACGGTCAGGATCGGTCCCGCCTGCTGTGGTCGCCGGAGAACCCGGTGCTCGTCGATGCGTCGGTCGAACTGCACGCCGCGGAAGTGCCGTCCGACACGGTGAGCAGCTACCTGGGTCTGCGCGAGGTCGGCGTGGCCGACGGCCGCTTCCTCCTCAACCACCTCCCTTACTACCCGCGAATGGTCCTGGAACAGGGCTATTGGCCGCAGTCGCACCTGGCCGCGCCGGACTCGGTCGCACTCCGCCGGGAGGTCGAGCTCATCAAGGAACTCGGCTTCACCGGCGTCCGCGTGCACCAAAAGGCCGAGGATCCGCGGTTCCTCTTCTGGTGCGACAAGCTCGGCCTGCTCGTCTGGGGCGAGACCGCGAACGCCTACGAGTTCGCGCCCGAAGCCGTCGAGCGGCTCACCCGGGAGTGGCTGGAGATCCTGCGCCGGGACCGCAGCCACCCCTGCATCGTGACCTGGGTGCCGATCAACGAGAGCTGGGGCGTTCCCGACGTCGCCACGGCACCCGGGCAAACCCACTTCGTGCGCTCGATCTACCACCTCACCAAGAGCATCGACCCCAGCCGCCCGGTCATCGGCAACGACGGCTGGGAAATCCCGGAAGCCGACATCATCGGCGTGCACGACTACGCCCCGACCGGTGAGGCACTGTCCACACGGTACGGTGCCGAATTGCGCCGTGCCCTGTCCGACGGCCGGCCCGGTGGTCGCCGCCTCCTGCTCGACGACACCACGACGGACCGCCCCGTCATGCTGACCGAGTTCGGTGGCCTCTCCCACGTTCCCGCCGAGGACGAGAAGTGGTTCGGCTACTCGACGGTGACCGACGACGAGGAGCTGGCCGCCCGGCTGGACCAGCTCGTCACCGCGGTCCTCTCGTCGCCGGACCTCGCCGGCTTCTGCTACACCCAGCTGACCGACACCGAGCAGGAACGCAACGGCCTGCTCACCGCCGGACGCGTGCCCAAGATCGATCCGGCCCGGGTACGAGCCATCCTCACTCGCCCTGCCGCGGCCGTGCCCCCGGAAGAACTGAACCCCTACCGGGAGCGCAGCTGACAGCCGGGACCTTCGAGTGGTGTCACCATCCCGGTCTTGTGTTGCCGACGATCTTCGGCACCAAGCGGGAGCGCGAGACCACGGCTGGTACCTCGGCCCGTGGGCGAGAACGTCCAGTGGTGACCCGCGGGCGCGCCGTGTGCCCGCGACGCGCCCGCGGGCGGGAACCGCGGGGAAGCGGTTCCCGGACCGCCGCCAGCCCGGACTCACGTCCCCAGGAGCGGGCGAACGGCGATCTCGTCTGCGGCGGCGCGGCCTAGTAGTCCCAGATCTGGATCGCCCGCACGACGAACGGCGCGTGTGGCACGAACGTCCCGCCACCCGGGTACGTGGTGAAGTCGCCTTCGGTGGAGCAGTCCTCGCCCTGGTACACCGTCACGTCGCGGTCCAGCCGGTTCACGAACGACCGCGCGTCACCGCTGAGCGGGATGCATTCGCCGGGATTGGCCGTGCGGAGGTCGAGGAACTGCACCGACCCGCCGTAGAACTCCTCGGACCACGCGCAGAACTCGCCCTGCTCGCAGCCGTACCCGACCGGCGGCGCGGTCTCGGCCTCGGCGACGCCGCCCGCGGTCAACAGTCCCAGCGCGGCCAGGACGAGCGCCTTCGGCAGATACGCGCGAAAATTCCCGAACATTTCTCATCTCCCCTGTGAGTCGGTCTCCGCGGTGCGCGGTTCCGGACTCCACAATGGCCGGTGGGAGAAGGGCTGTCAGCAGGGATTTCTACTTCTGTGGATAAGTAGGTTCCGTTAACTCGATCGGGGCCTCGGAAACGCACTTGTCCACAGGGTGCCGAATTCGTTCTTGCCGAATGGGCGAAACCTCTGCTATTTGGCGGGACCCGTGGAACCGCGCACCACCAGTTCGACGTCCAAAGTGGTCGCCTTCGGCGCGCGCTGCCCGGCGAGCAGGCGCAGCGCCAGTTCCCCGGCCAGCTGCCCCTTGCGCACGAGGTCCTGCCGCACGGTCGTCAACGGCGGATCCGACCACGCGGCCGGCGGCGTGTCGTCGAACCCGACGATCGACAGGTCCGCAGGCACCCGGAGGCCGCGTTGCCGGGCGACGGCCAGCGCCGCGAGGGCCAGCTCGTCCGACATGCACAGCAGCGCGGTCGGCTCCCGGTCCAGCAACGCCGCCGCGCCCGGCATGGCCGCCTCCCGCGACAGTCCGGACACCTCCCAGATCGGCACCGCGTCCGGATCGATCCCGGCCGCCGCCAAGGTTTCCAGGTAGCCGGCGAGCCGCTCCCGGTTGTCCAGGAACCGGCTCCGCGCCGCCTCCGTCGCGCTCAACGGGCCCCCGCGCGGCTCGGACAGGCACTGCGCGGACAGGATCGCGAACCGCCGGTGGCCCAGCTCCAGCAGGTGCCGGGCCGCGGCCGTCGCGCCGCCGCGGTCGTCCGTCGACACCCGCGCCGACCCGGGCACGATCGGCTGGTCGATCACCACCAGCGGCAGTCCGCGCTGCTTGACCGCACGCAGCGCGGGCGCGTTGTCCGCCAGCGAGTAGGCGACCGCGAGGTCCGCCTGCGCCGCCAGCACTCGGTCCGCCCGTGGTCCGCCGTCGTGCCCGCCCGGCAGGAGGAGCAGCGCGTGCCCTTCCGGATCGACCCGGCTCGCGAGCGCATCCAGCGTGATCGACAACGCCGGGTCGGAGAACGCCGCCGACAACCCGGTGTCGAGCATGAAGGCGATCGCGCCCGAGCGCTGCGTGGCGAGGCTGCGGGCGGTCGGGTTGGGACCCGCGTAGCCGAGCCGCTTCGCCACGCGCAGCACTTCGTCCCGCAGCTCGGCCGACAGCTGGTCCGGGCGGTTGTACGCGTTGGACACCGTCGCCCGCGAGACGCCCACCGCTTCGGCGACGTCGTCGAGCGTCGGGCGGCGCCGACGGGTACCGGTCATCGCCGCAGTCTAGACCGATCACCGACCGGCTTGACGTTCTGAAGCGCTTAAGTCATTGTGGGACGGGTGATTGGGGTCAGTGATCGGGTAGCGGTCTTCGTCGTCTTCGCGCTCAACGGCGCGGTTTACGGGTCGTGGGCGCCGCGCGTGCCCGCGCTCGCCGAGCAGGTCGGAGCCAGTCCGGGCGAACTGGGGCTGGCGTTGCTCGGCGGCACCGCGGGGCTCCTGCTCGCGGCACCGCTGTCCGGCCGCGTGTCGGAGCGGTTCGGCGCGCGTGCCGTGATGCTCGTCGCGACCCTGCTGTCGTGCGTCGTGCTGTCGCTGACCGGCCTGGTCGGCTCGGTGGCGTGGCTCGCGGTCGCGTTGTTCGGCCTCGGTTTCGCCAACGGCGGGCTCGACGTGGCGATGAACATCGGCGGCGTCAGCGTCGAGCGGCGCACGGGCAAGGCGATCATGCCGGTCTTCCACGCCGGTTTCAGCTTCGGTGGGCTGGTCGCGTCCGCCGCCGCCGGGCTCGCCGCGGCGCAGCACTGGTCACCTGAGCGGCACTTCCTGGTCGCCGCCATCGTGACAGCGCTTGTGATGCTGGTCGTCTACCACGGCTTGCCGCGCGCGGTGCCCCGGACCGAACGAGCCACCCGGCCGGCGACCACCGCACCCACCCGGCGCCCGGTGCTGTGGCTGCTGGCCGTGGTGCCGCTGTGTTCCGCGATGGCTGAAGGCGCCAGCTCGGACTGGTCCGCGTTGCTGCTGGTCACCGAGCACGGCGCGGGCGAGGGCGCCGCCGCGCTCGCCTTCACCGCGTTCTCGCTCGCCATGGCCGTCACCCGGCTCGGCAGCGCGTGGGTGCAGCGCCGCCTCGGCGCCACCCGGACCCTCGCGATCGGCGCGGTCGTGGCCGCGGCCGGGCTGCTGGTCTCCGCACTCGTCCCGGTCGCCGCGCTGGCCTTCGCCGGGTTCGTGCTGGCCGGCACGGGTCTGGCCGCCGCGTTCCCGGTTGCGCTGAGCCTGGCGGGCGACGCGGGCAAGCGCTCGGACGGCAGCGGTGGGGAGCGCGAGATCGCGTTCGTCACCACTGTCGCCTACACCGGGTTCCTGGCGGGTCCGCCGCTGATCGGCGGTATCGCACAGGCGACCTCGTTGTCCGCTTCGTTCGTGCTGGTAGCGGTTCTGGCGGCGCTCATCGCGCCCGCCGCGGTCGGCGCGAGTCGCGCACGTCACCGTGAACGGACCGCTGCCGAACTCCCCGTTTGAGGCGGGCCTACCCTCGACGTGTGCCCTCCGAAGTTTCCGAGACCGCGACCCGGCGCCGGGTGAGCGTCCTCCCGCTGCTCCTGGTGTGCGGGTTGCTGGCGGCGGTGGTGGCCGTCGCGCTGCTCGCGCTGTCGGGCGGGGCCACCTACCAGATCGCCGGCCTGCCCGAGCCGGGCCTCGTGACCCAATACGGCGTCGGCGTGGTCCGGGTGCTCGCCGACGCGGCGTCCGTCGTGTGCGTCGGGTCCCTGCTGCTCGCGACGTTCCTGGTGCCGCCGCAGAAGTCCGGCGTGCTGGCGCGGGACGGGTACGCGGCGCTGCGCACCGCCGGGATCGCCGCGTGGGTGTGGTTCTTCGCCGCGCTCGCTTCGGTTCTGTTCACCGCGGCGGACGCGGCGGGCAAGCCGGTCACCGAGCTGTTCTCGCCGCAGGTCCTGCTGGACCTGGTGGACGCGATCGAGCAGCCCAAGGCCTGGCTGTGGACGGCTGGCATCGCGCTCGTGCTGGTGCTCGGCTGCCGCCTGGCGCTGTCGTGGGGCTGGACCGCGGTGCTGTTCGGGCTGTCCGTCGCCGGGCTCGTCCCGGTCGCCGTGACCGGCCACTCGGCCAGCGGCGGCTCGCACGACCTCGCCACGAACAGCCTGCTCTACCACCTGATCGCCGCCTCGCTGTGGGTCGGCGGCCTGGTCGCGCTCCTCGCGCTCGGGTGGCGGCGCGGGGAGCACCTGTCGCTCGCGGCGCGCCGCTTCTCCCGGCTGGCGCTGGTCTGCTGGATCGTGATGGCCGTGTCCGGCGTGGTCAACGCGCTGGTCCGGCTGCCGCTGTCCGACCTGCTCACCACCGAGTACGGGCTGCTCGTCGTGGCGAAGGTCGTCGCGTTGCTGGTGCTCGGCGTGTTCGGACAGCAGCAGCGGACTCGCGGGGTGCGCGCGGTGGTGGACGGACAGGGCGGCGGGCAGTTGCTGCGGCTGGCCGCGGTCGAGGTCCTGATCATGTTCGTCACGATCGGCATCGCCACCGCGCTCGGCCGCACCCCGCCGCCGCAGGAGGCCGTCCAGCCGTCGACGACGGAACTGCTCATCGGCTACGACCTGCCCGGCGCGCCGACCGCGCTGCGGCTGCTGTTCGACTGGCGCTTCGACCTCGTCTACGGCACGGCGGCGATCGTGCTGGCCGTCCTCTACCTGGCGGGCCTGCGGCGGTTGCGGCGCAACGGGATCGAGTGGCCGGTCGGACGCACGGTGGCGTGGCTGGCCGGGTGTTTCGTGCTGCTGATCGCCACGTCGTCCGGCATCGGGCGCTACTCGCCCGCGATGTTCAGCGTGCACATGGGCAGCCACATGCTCCTGTCGATGATCGCGCCGGTGCTGTTCGTGCTGGGCGGGCCGGTGACGCTGGCGCTGCGGGCGCTGCCGGTGGCGGGCCGGGACGCTCCGCCGGGGCCGCGCGAGTGGTTGCTGGCCGCGGTGCATTCACCGGTGTCCCGCGTGCTCACCCATCCGATCGTCGCGCTGGCCTTGTTCGTCGGTTCGTTCTACGCGCTGTACTTCTCCGGCCTGTTCGACGCGGCGCTGAACTACCACTGGGCACACCTTCTGATGAATGCCCACTTCCTCCTCGCCGGTTACGTCTTCTACTGGCCGGTGATCGGGGTGGACCAGGCTCCGCGGCGCCTGCCGCACCTCGGCAGGCTCGGGATGATGTTCGCCGCGATGCCGTTCCACGCCTTCTTCGGCGTGATCCTGATGTCGAAGCAGACGATCATCGGTGACAACTTTTACCGGGCGCTGCACCTGCCGTGGGTTTCCGACCTGCTGGCGGACCAGCGACTCGGCGGCGGCATCGCGTGGGCTTCCGGCGAGGTCCCGGTGCTGCTGGTGCTGATCGCGTTGCTCGTGCAGTGGTCGCGGGCCGACGCGCGCGAGGCGAAGCGGAAGGACCGCCGCGAGGAGGCCAGCGGCGACCAGGAGCTGGCGGCCTACAACGCGATGCTCAAGCAGATGGCGGACCAGGGCAAGCCGCGCCCCTAGCACAGCCCACCGACAATTCCGGGGTCACGACCGATCAGCCCGGCGAGTTGTCCACACGCTCCGAAACCATCCACAGATTTCGGCCGATTTCGCTTTCGCTCTCCCAATCGCTCGTTCCCGGTGCACTCTTGATCTCAAGCCGGTGACGACGAGTGTGAAGGAGAGCGGCGATGGCGATCGGGGAGACGATGGTGACCCTGGTGGGCACGGTGACCAGCGACATCACGGTCAAGCGGGTCGGGCAGGACAGGCACGAGCTGGCGATCTTCTGGGTGCGCAGCGATGAGCGCCGGTTCGACCGGAACAGACAGGAGTGGGTGCCGGGCAGGCGGTTCTCGGCGCGGGTGGTGTGCCGCCGCGGGATGGCGGTATCGGCCGCGGACGGGCTGCGCCGGGGCGATCCGGTCGTGGTCAACGGGCGGCTGCACACCGCTGACCCGGACACCGGCGGGTCTCGTGCTCAACTTGAACTCGAGGCTTTCGCGCTCGGGCCGAACCTCGCCCAGTGCGGCGTCTCGCTGAGGCGGGGCCCGCGGCCCGAACCCGATGTCCCGTCCCAGATCCCGTTGTGGGACGCTGCCGGCTCCGCCGTCGAAACCCTGCAGGACGGGCCCGTGGACGAGCCTGCGCCGGCGCTCGCCGGGCCACGAGGAGGGCAGGGCCCGTGACGAGCGGAGCGTTCTCCACGGTGACGAGGGGTTGACTGTCCGTCGCGGGATGGTGACCGGCGTTCGGTCGCGCGTGACACGGCTCTACGATCGTGGGCATGGCCGAGTTCATCTACACCATGAAAAAGGTGCGCAAGACCGTCGGGGACAAGGTCATCCTCGACGATGTCAGCACCGCGTTCTACCCGGGCGCCAAGATCGGCGTCGTGGGTCCGAACGGTGCCGGCAAGTCCACCGTGCTGAAGATCATGGCGGGGCTCGATCAGCCGAGCAACGGTGAGGCCTTCCTCCAGCCGGGCGCGAGCGTCGGGATCCTGCAGCAGGAGCCGCCGCTCAACGAGGACAAGACTGTGCGCGGCAACGTCGAGGAGGGCCTCGGCGAGATCAAGGTGAAGCTCGACCGCTTCAACGAGATCGCCGAGCAGCTGGCCACCGACTACAGCGACGAGCTGATGGAGGAGATGGGCCGGCTCCAGGAGGAACTCGACCACGCCGACGCGTGGGAGCTGGACTCCCAGCTCGAGCAGGCGATGGACGCGCTGCGCTGCCCGCCGCCGGACGAGCCGGTCACCCACCTCTCCGGTGGTGAGCGCCGCCGGGTCGCGCTGTGCAAGCTGCTGCTGTCGAAACCCGACCTGCTGCTGCTCGACGAGCCCACCAACCACCTGGACGCGGAGAGCGTGCTGTGGCTGGAGCAGTTCCTGGCCACCTACCCCGGCGCTGTCCTCGCGGTCACCCACGACCGGTACTTCCTGGACAACGTCGCCCAGTGGATCATGGAGCTCGACCGCGGGCGCGTCGTCGGCTACGAGGGCAACTACTCCACGTACCTGGAGAAGAAGCGGGAACGCCTCGAGGTCCAGGGCAAGAAGGACGCCAAGCTCGCGAAGCGCCTGAAGAACGAGCTGGACTGGGTGCGGTCGAACGCCAAGGCACGCCAGACCAAGTCGCGGGCCCGTCTCGACCGCTACGAGGAGATGGCCGCGGAGGCCGAGCGCACCCGCAAGCTGGACTTCGAGGAGATCCAGATCCCGCCGGGGCCCCGGCTGGGCAGCGTGGTCGTCGAGGTCTCGCACCTGAAGAAGGGCTTCGAGGACCGCGTCCTGATCGACGACCTGTCGTTCACGCTGCCGCGCAACGGCATCGTCGGCGTGATCGGCCCGAACGGTGTCGGTAAGACGACCCTGTTCAAGACCATCGTCGGGCTGGAGAAGCCGGACGACGGCGAGGTCAAGATCGGCGAGACGGTCAAGCTGTCCTATGTAGACCAGAACCGGGCCGGGATCGACCCGAAGAAGACGGTGTGGGAGGTGGTGTCCGACGGGCTCGACTACATCAACGTCGGGCAGACCGAGATGCCGTCGCGCGCGTACGTCAGCGCGTTCGGGTTCAAGGGCCCGGACCAGCAGAAGCCGTCGGGCGTGCTCTCCGGTGGTGAGCGCAACCGGCTGAACCTGGCGCTGACCCTCAAGCAGGGCGGCAACCTGATCCTGCTGGACGAGCCGACCAACGACCTGGACGTCGAGACCCTGGGCTCGCTGGAGAACGCGCTCGAGCAGTTCCCCGGGTGTGCCGTGGTCATCTCGCACGACCGGTGGTTCCTGGACCGCGTGGCGACGCACATCCTCGCGTGGGAGGGCACCGACGAGAACCCGGCCAAGTGGTTCTGGTTCGAGGGCAACTTCGAGGGCTACGAGAAGAACAAGGTGGAGCGGCTCGGACCGGACGCGGCCCGGCCGCACCGGGTGACACACCGCAAGCTGACTCGCGACTGAGCGGGAAAGCCCCGTGCTAGCACGCTCGAGCCGACACGGAAGCGGAGTCCCCTTGGTAGCCACCCAGCACAGCCGATCCGGTTCGCGTCCGCAGGACGGCGGCCGGAGCGCGGAGATCGCCGCGGTCGAGCGCCTGCTCGGCCAGGCCGCCGACTTCGAGCTGCGCGCGCCCGAGCTGGCGCTCGTGCTCGGGGAGCGGGCGGCGGCCCTGGCCGAAGCCGCCGGGGCCGAGGAGCTGTGGGTGCGTGGCGAGGGACTCGCGGTGTCCGCGCGGGTTCGTCTCGGTTTGCGCGCGCCGACGGTGGGGCGTGCCGTGGCTGCTCTGCGTGCCGCGGAGGACACGGGGCAGACGACGCTCGCGGCGCAGCTGCGCACCGACCTCGCCGTCTGCGCCCGCAGCGTCGGTGCGCCCCTCACCGGGCTCGCCGCGCTGCGGCCGGTGCTGGACGCGTCCGGCTTCGGCGGTGCGCGGAAGGCGGCGGTGCTGAGCCAGCTGGTGGCGTGTCTGGCGCAGTTCGGGCGCAAGCTCGAGCTCGACAAGACGCTCGCCGAGGCTGACCGGTTGTGCGGGGCGGACGACGACCTCGACGGCGACGGGCGGCTGCTCGCGCGGTCGCTGCTGCGGGTCGCGGTGTCGGCGCACCGGCGGCGTCACGGCGACGTGATCGGCGCGGCCGACGCGGCGCGCACGGGGCTCGGTTTCCTCGAACAGCTGGAGGACGCGCAACACGACGGCGGTGTGGTGCGGGTCCGGCTGGTGCTCCAGCTCGTGTGCTCGCTGCTCGACCGCGGGGACGGCAGGAACGCGCTGGACCTCGCGCAGTCGGTGCTGGACGAACCGGCGCGGGCCGCGTCGGTCGCCCCGGCGGGATGGCTCCGGATGGCGATCGCCACCCGGGTCTTGCTGCCCTCCGGCAGTGTGGAGGCGGCCGCGCGCATGCTGCGGGATGCCGTGCACGCCACGGAACGGCACGAGCTGCACGCGTTGACCGCGCGGCTGTGGACAGAGCTGGCACACGTCGAGGAGCGCCTCGGCCGCTACGCCGAAGCCATCGAGTGCCTGCAGCTGGCGCGTGCGGCCGAGCACATCCACGCGCGGGCCCGCCGCCAGGCGGTGGGACTGCTCGCCGGAGAGTTCGGCGGTGGCGGGCACGAGGTCGACCTGGACCGCGTGCTCGGGTCGGTGCCTGCGGGCGAGGGAACGAGTGCTTCCGTTGCGGTCGCGCCGTTGTCGGTGCCCGAGCCGAAGGTTCCGGCCAGCCGTGAGCCCAGCGCCGAGGTCGCGACCGGGAACGGGGACGCCCCACGGCCTCGTGTGGCGGCGGAACAGAGCCGGAACAACAGCGAACGGCCGAGCTGGTCGCTGGCGCCCGAACCCGCCGACAAGCGTCCGGACGTTGCGAAGGTCTCCCGCGCCGAGGATGCGGCACAGGTTTCGCGGTGGGATGAGATCGGGACCGCCTCGCGGTTGGAGCGGACCTCGCGGGCGGACGAGGTGGCACGGTCCGAGCGTGAGTCCGCACGAGCGAAGGCGGACGAGAGCGCGGCAGCGTCGCTCGAGCAGCGTGAGTCGGTGCGGGACCGAGCTGAGGAGGCCGCGGCGGTCTCGCGCCTCGACTCACGCGAGTCGGTGCGGGCTGACGAGGGTGTGTCGCGGTCCGAACCGGCTTCTGGCGACGTGGTGCGGTACCGGCGGCCCGAGACGGCCGTGTCCGGCATGCCGTCGGATTCCGAGCGGCGGACAGCCGGAGGGCGTCGGCGGGCCGAGGAGAAGTCGGCCGGGCAATCGGCTGATGTCTCGCCGGATGAGGTGTCGTCCGAGATCGTGGCGATTTCCCGGTCGGAGCGCGCTGACACGCGGGCGTCCCGGAAGACGCGGCACGATTCGGAGCACGGGTCGGTCGCGGCGCGGAGCGTGCTGGACCGGCTGGGGGTCAGCACCGGTGCGGGTGGCGGGCGCCGCCGCGCGCCTGGCACGGGAGAGCCCGAGTCGGGCGGGCACCGTCGCGCGCCTGGCACGGGGGAGCCCGAGTCTGGTGGACGTCGCCGCGCTGAGGACGGCCCGAGCCGGGAATCCGTCGCGCCCGAAGCTGTGGGCGAGGGCGTCCGCGGTGAGTCCGTCGATGCGGGCCGGGATTCTGCCGGACGAGCCGACGAGAGCACGACCCTCAGCGGCGACTCCGGCACGCGCCGCGAGTTCTCCGCCCCGGAGGACACCGCCCGGGAGGACGGTGGCTCGCCGAGCGAGTCGTGGTTGAGTGCGGATGCGGAGCCGGTCAGTCGGGCGGACGTCTCGCCGGCGGGGCGGGCCGAATCCGAGGCGCGCAGTGAGAACGAGCCTGCGCCGAGCATGCCGGTCATCGACAACTGGTTGCCGCGCTTGCGGTTGCCACCGTCGCTGGCGCCGTGGGACGACTCCACCGACACGGACAGCGAACCGGCTCCCAGCAACAGCACGTCGGAGACTCCGTTCACGAACGCGCCGGTGCTGCAGGACGACGGCCTCGGCGAGCCGTTCCGCACCGAGCTGACCGGCGTGCCGGACGACGACCTGCCCGAGGACGCCGGCCTCGCGGACCTGCTCGCCCGCGCGCTCGCCGAACACCAGGCGGGCACCGCGAGCGCGGCGGCGCTCGTGAAGCGACTCGGCAACCAATCGTCCTCCGAGCCGCGGCCCGTCAACGGCCACGGACGCAACGGCAGCGAGCCCGGAAACGGCCGCCACCGCGGCGACCGCTGATCTCCCCGGCCGGCCTGTCGACGCCGGCGCGGCAGGCTTGGCCTGGCGTTGCTGCGCTGGCGCCCCTTCCGGCGCGCGGCTGGGGTGAGGGTTGGTGGTGGGCGTTGCTGCGCTGGTGACCCCTCGCAGCGCGCAGCCGGGGTGAGGGGTTGGCGCTGAGTGCGTTGCCGCGCTGGTGCCCCTTCGCGGCGCGCAGCCGGAGTGAGGGGTTGGCGGTGGGCGTTGCTGTGCTGGTGCCCCCTCCTGGCGCGCGGCCGGTGAGGGTTGGCGGTGGGTGCGTTGCCGAGCCGGTGCACCTCTCGGCGCGCGGCCGGGGTGCGGGGTTGGTGGTGGGCGTTGCTGCGCTGGTGACCCCTCCCGCCGCGCGGCCGGTGAGGGTTGGCGGTGGGTGCGTTGCCGAGCCGGTGACTCCTCGTGGCGCGCGGCCGGGGTGAGGGGTTGGCGGTGGGGGGATGGCGCGTTGGTGAGGCTCCGGTGGCTGGTTGGGCCGGGGGAGTGGCGGCGGTGGGATTCGACGCGATCGGCGGCTGCGGTGGAATTCGCGGCGATCTGCGGCGTGAACCGTCCGAGCACTGCATCTCGCGGCGGTCTGGGCCCGTTGACACCCGGTGGGGGCCGGGCATCAGGCGGCGGTGCGTCCGCGGGGGTTTGCCGCCTCGCCAGGCGGGGCAGTCGCGGGGGATGGACAGCGGCGGCCGATCGCCCCGCCGGGCCGCGCGAAACCCGGGCGCGGAGGCACGATGAACACCTCCGAACCCCAGCGCCGATCTGCCTCGGTTGTGCATCGATTCAACAATCCGATGGTCGGGCGTCAGCACGATTTACGAGCTGGTTATGGTGGTGTTCGTTCAGCGTCACGCGCGCGATCAGACTCGGTGGAGAGTTGCCTGAGATGAGCTCGACGAGAGTGTCCGTCCGCCCCGGAACCGCGACCGGAACCGACCGCCTACGACCCGCCAGCCCGGAGCAGATCCGGGACGAGCTGATCGAAGCCGCGGCCCGGCACGCTCCCGACATCGCCGACCTCATCCGCCTCTACTACCGCCACATCCCCGCCGACGAGATCCTCGGCGACGACCCCGTGGACCTCGTCGGCGCCGTCCGGTCCCACCAGGAGTTCGCCCGCAACCGCGTGCCGGGGCGGCCCGCTGTCCGGCTGCTGAACCCGACCACCGCCGAGGACGGCTGGACCCGCGACGCCACCGTGGTCCAGATCGTCACCGACGACATGCCCTACCTGGTCGACTCGATCACCGCCAAGCTCGCCCGCGACGGCGTCCAGGTCCAGCGCCTCGTGCACCCGATCGTCGCCGTCACGCGGGACATCACCGGCGAGCTCGTCAAGGTCCACCCGGCCGCCGACGTCGCCAACCCGCCCGAGGGCGCGATGGTCGAATCCTGGATGTACGTCGAGATCGACCTCATCACCGACCTCAACCGCGCCCGCGAGCTGGACACCCATCTCGCCTCCGTGCTCGGCGACGTCCGCGAGGTCGTCGAGGACACCGACAAGATGATCCAGGCCGCCGAAGGCCTCGCGGCCGAGCTCGACGCCACCCCGCCACCCTTGCCCTCCGACGAGGTCACCGAGGGCGCGAACCTCCTGCGCTGGCTCGCCGACGGCCACTTCATGTTCCTCGGCTACCGCCGCTACGAACTGGTCGAGGACCCCGACCCGGGCACCGACGAACCCGCCCTGCGCGCCGTCCTCGCGTCCGGGCTCGGCGTGCTCCGCCAGGACAGCCTCGCCGCGCGCAGCCTCACCGCGGGCCCCGACACGGCCGCCACCGCGCTCGCCCCGCACCTGCTCGTCCTCACGCAGGCCAGCGCACCGTCCACAGTGAACCGTCCGGTCTACCCGTACTACGTGGGCGTCAAGACGTTCGACGAGCGCGGCAACGTCACCGGCGAACACCGGTTCCTCGGCATGTTCACCACCTCCGCGCTGCACGAGGACGTCCTGGACGTCCCGGTCGTCTCCCGCAAGGTGTGCGAGGTCATCCACCGCGCCGGCTTCCCCATGGAGTCCTACTCCGGCCAGCGCATGCTCGAGGTCCTGCAGAACTGGCCGCGCGCCGACCTGTTCTCCGCCGACCTCGACTCGCTCTACTCGACCGCCGTCGGCGCCATCACGCTGTCCGACCGGCGCCGCCTGCGGCTGTTCCTGCGCCGCGACACCTTCGGCCGCTTCTACTCGTGCCTGGTGTTCCTGCCGCGCGACCGCTACACCACCCGGTCCCGCCTGGCGATGCAGGAGGTGCTGCTGGCCGAACTGGAGGGCACGCACCTCGAGTACGGCACGCGCGTCGGCGAGACCGCGCTCGCCCAGGTCCACTTCACCGTCCACACCGACCCGGCCACGCGCGTCGAGCCGGACGTGCTGCGCATCCAGGAACGGCTCAACGCGGCGGTGCGCAACTGGGACGACCTGATGGTCGAGGCGATCCTGGCCGAGCGGCGCGAGCGGGCGGGCGAGGTCGCCCGCACCACCGCCACTCTCGGCGAGGAGTCGGCCGGCGAGCTGGGCCAGCGCTACTCGGGCATCTTCCCGGAGGCGTACAAGGAGGACTTCACCGCCGTCGAGGCGCTCGCCGACCTGCGCAAGCTGGAGGGCCTGACCGGCCCCGACGACCTGGCGATGTCGTTCTACACGCCGGACGGCGCGGAGCCGGGGGAGCGGCGGTTCAAGCTCTACCTGCTCGGCGAGGGCGTCACGCTGTCGGCCGTGCTGCCCGTGCTGCAGCGGATGGGCCTGGAGGTCGTCGACGAGCGGCCCTACGAGCTGCGCCGCTGGGACGGGACCCGCTCCTGGGTCTACGACTTCGGCCTGCGCATCGGCCTCACCGACCTCGGTGACGCCGAGGTCGACCTGCGGGAACGCTTCCAGGACGCGTTCGCCGCCGCCTGGCGGGGCGACTGCGAGGTCGACGACTTCAACGCCCTCGTGCTGCGCGCCGGGCTGACCTGGCGCCAGGCCGCGGTGCTGCGCGCCTACTCGCGCTACCTGCGCCAGGCAGGCACGCCGTACTCGCAGGAGTACATCCAGCGCGCCGTCCTCGCGCACACCGACATCGCCAAGGCGCTGGTGAAGCTGTTCGAGCACCGCTTCGACCTCGCCACGAACCCGGACGCCGACGAGCAGACCGAGGCGCTGGTCGGCGAGATCTCGGCGATGATCGACGCCGTCACCAGCCTGGACGAGGACCGCATCCTGCGGCGCCTGCTGTCGGTCATCTGCGCCACCCTGCGCACCAACTACCGCGTCACCGACGCCGACGGGCGCCCCCGCCCGTACCTGGCGCTCAAACTCGACCCGCAGAGCGTGCCGGACCTGCCGGAGCCGCGGCCGCGGTTCGAGATCTTCGTGTACTCGCCGCGCGTCGAGGGTGTGCACCTGCGCTTCGGCTCGGTCGCGCGCGGTGGCCTGCGCTGGTCCGACCGCCGGGAGGACTTCCGCACCGAGATCCTGGGCCTGGTCAAGGCGCAGGCGGTGAAGAACGCCGTCATCGTGCCGGTCGGCGCGAAGGGCGGGTTCGTCGTCAAGCGCCCGCCCGCCCCGACCGGCGACCCGGGCGTGGACCGCGACGCGCACCTGGCCGAGGGCATCGCCTGCTACCGCATGTTCATCTCGGGCCTGCTCGACCTCACCGACAACCTCGTCGAGGGCCGCACGGTCCCGGCGAAGGACGTCGTGCGCTACGACGGCGACGACAACTACCTCGTGGTCGCCGCGGACAAGGGCACCGCGACCTTCTCCGACATCGCCAACGAGGTGTCCGCGTCCTACGGCTTCTGGCTGGGCGACGCCTTCGCCTCCGGCGGCTCGGTCGGCTACGACCACAAGGCCATGGGCATCACCGCGCGCGGCGCGTGGGAGAGCGTCAAGCGGCACTTCCGCGAGCTGGGCGTGGACACCCAGAGCCAGGACTTCACGGTCGTCGGCATCGGCGACATGGCGGGCGACGTGTTCGGCAACGGCATGCTGCTGTCCGAGCACATCCGGCTGGTGGCGGCGTTCAACCACCTGCACGTCTTCCTCGACCCGAACCCGGACGCGGCGGCGTCGTTCCGCGAGCGCAAGCGCCTGTTCGAGCTGCCCCGCTCGTCGTGGGAGGACTACGACCGCTCGCTGATCAGCGAGGGCGGCGGCGTCTTCTCCCGTAGCGCCAAGACGATCCCGGTCTCGCCGCAGGTGCGGCAGGCGCTCGGCCTCGCCGACGACGTCACGCAGCTCGCCCCGGCCGACCTGATCCGCGCGATCCTGCTGGCGCCGGTGGACCTGCTGTGGAACGGCGGCATCGGCACCTACGTCAAGGCCGAGACCGAAAGCCACGCCGACGCCGGGGACAAGGCCAACGACGCCGTGCGCGTCAACGGCAACCAGCTGCGGGTGAAGGTGGTCGGCGAGGGCGGCAACCTGGGCCTGACCCAGCGCGGCCGCATCGAGTTCGCGCGCGCCGGCGGCAAGATCAACACCGACGCGCTGGACAACTCCGCCGGCGTGGACTGCTCCGACCACGAGGTCAACATCAAGATCCTGCTCGACCACCTGGTCAGCAGCGGCGCGCTGGACCGCGAGCAGCGCAACGAGCTGCTGCACCAGATGACCGACGAGGTCGGCCGCCTGGTGCTGGCGGACAACTACCACCAGAACGCCGTCCTCGGCGTGAGCCGGGCGCACGCGCCGCAGATGCTGCCCGTGCACGCCCGGCTGGTCGCGAACCTGGAGAAGGCCGGGGCGCTGGACCGCAAGCTGGAGGCGCTGCCGAGCAAGCAGCAGTTCCAGGCGCTGGAGAAGGCCGGCGACGGCCTCACCTCGCCGGAGCTGGCGACCCTGCTCGCGCACGTGAAGCTGGAGCTGAAGGACGAGCTGCTGGCCAGCGACCTGCCGGACGCGGAGGTGTTCGCCCGGCGGCTGCCCGAGTACTTCCCGGAGCCGCTGCGCGAGCGGTTCGCCGACCGCATCGGCGAGCACCCGCTGCGCCGCCAGATCATCACCACGCTGCTGGTCAACGAGGTCGTCGACGGCGCGGGCGTGTCCTACGCCTACCGCCTTGCGGAGGAGATGAACGCGACCGCGACCGACGCGGTGCGCGCGTACACGATCGTCACGCGCGTGTTCAACCTCAACGCGCTGTGGGACGACATCAACGCCCTCGACAACGCGGTGCCCACCGAGGTCCAGGACGAGATGATGCTGGAGTCGCGGCGGTTGCTGGACCGCGCCGCGCGCTGGTTCCTCGCCAACCGGCCGCAGCCGCTGGCCGTCGGGGCCGAGATCTCGCGCTTCGGGCCGGTCGTCGCCGAGCTGGCGCCGAAGGTCGACACGCTGCTGCGCGGCCGCGAGGCCGAAGCGGTGCGCGAGCAGGCCGACCGCTACGCCGAGGCCGGCGTGCCGCGTGAGCTGGCGCTGCGGATCGCGGGCCTGCTCGACGCCTACGGCCTGCTCGACGTCGTCGAGGTGGCCGAGCTGGCGGTCCGCGAGGCCGGGGTGGACGTGGAGAGCAGCCCGGAGGAGGCGTCGCAGCTCTACTACGCCCTGTCCGCGCACCTGGACGTCGACCGGCTGCTCACCTCGATCAGCGCGCTGGAGCGGGGCAACCGCTGGCACGCGCTGGCCCGGCTGGCCCTGCGCGACGACGTGTACTCGTCGCTGCGGGCGATCACGCTGGACGCGCTGCGGCACAGCGATCCCGGGGACGGCACCGACGACAAGATCGCCCAGTGGGAGAAGGCGAACGCCTCCCGGCTGGCACGCGCCCGGGTGTCGCTCGACGAGATCAACCAGTCGGGCCGGCTCGACCTGGCGACGCTGTCGGTCGCCGCGCGCCAGCTGCGGAGCACGGTGAGGTAGGAATATCGGGGTGTACGTAGCGAAGGTGCGGCCCCGCTGGTCGGACATGGACGTGTTCGGGCACGTCAACCACGCGAACATGGTGACGTTGCTCGAAGAGGCACGCGTGCCGTTGTTGTTCGACGAAGCGGGCCGCGCCGGGCTCGCGGAGTTCGCGAAGGGCATGGTCGTCGTGAAGCTGGCCGTGCAGTACCGCGCCCCGGTCGTGGTCGACGGGCAGGAGATCCGGGTGGAGATCTCGTTGCAGGACCTCAAGTTCGCCTCGCTCACCCTGGCCTACCGGGTGCACGACGGTCCGGACGCGGAGTCGCCCGTCGCGGTCACCGCGGAGACCGTCCTGGCGCCCTACGACGTCACCACCAACCGCCCGCGCCGCCTCACCGCGGAGGAGCGGGCGTTCCTGCAGACCAGGCTGACGGAGGCCGGCGCGTGACCGAGCTGCGCATCCCGGACCGGGGCGACCGCGAGACGCTCGGGGCCTTCGTGGCCAGGGCGGTGCGGCTGGACGGCCAGGCGGCGGTGCGGCTGCGCAACCGCAGCGGCGGCGGCGGCGTCGTCGAGGCCTGGGTGTCCACGCCGTTCGACTGCCTCGCGACCCGCGCCGTGCACGGCGAGGTCGAGCCGGGCGACGTGACGGTGTCCGGCAACGAGTTGCTGGCCGCCCTCACGGTCGCCGGTGGCGAGCGGATGGACCCCGGCCCGCCGCGGGACCTGCTGTGGCACAGCGAGCTGCCGGCCACCGGGCCCTGGCAGCTGATCGACGAGCTGCCGACGAAGGTGATCAGCGAGCTCACCGACCGCGGTGTCGCGCTGGCCCGCGAGAACGCCGGCCCGCACGGCAATCCGCCGGCGTCGCTGATGGACCAGGCGGTCCTGACGGTCAGCGAGGGCGACGTCGAGGTCAAGGTCCAGATGCGGTGCCTGTTCGCCCTGTCCGGGATGGGGTTCTTCGACTCGTCCATCCCGGACGACATCATCCGGGTGACAGCCACGAACTCGTGGATGCGACTGGACGCCAGGTACGGCGCGGTGGTCCGGCGGCGGCACGCGCTGCTGCCCCTGCTGTTCTGACTTGCGCTGGAGCTGCTCCAGGTCACTAGGGTCGCGGCCATGCGCTTCGCGTTCAAAACCTCACCGCAGAACACCGAATGGGCCGACATGCTCGCCGTGTGGCAGGCCGCCGACGACATCGAGGTGTTCGAGTCGGGCTGGACCTTCGACCACTTCTACCCGATCTTCTCCGACCCGACCGGCCCGTGCCTGGAGGGCTGGGTCACGCTGACGGCGCTCGCGCAGGCCACCAAGCGGCTGCGCCTCGGCACGCTCGTCAGCGGCATCCACTACCGGCACCCCGCGCTGCTGGCGAACATGGCCGCGACCCTGGACATCGTGTCGAACGGGCGGCTGGAGATCGGCATCGGCGCGGGCTGGAACGAGGAGGAGTCCGGCGCCTACGGCATGGAACTCGGCACGGTCAAGCAGCGCAGCGACCGGTTCGAGGAGGCCTGCGAGGTGCTGGTCGGCCTGCTCACCCAGGAGACGACCACCTTCCAGGGCGAGTACTACCAGCTCACCGACGCCCGCAACGAGCCGAAGCCGATCCAGCGCCCGCACCCGCCGATCGTGATCGGCGGCAGCGGCGAGAAGCGCACCCTGCGCACCGCCGCCCGCTTCGCGCAGCACTGGAACTTCGTCGGCGGCACGCCGGAGGAGTTCGCCCGCAAGCGGGACGTGCTGCACCAGCACTGCGCGGACATCGGCCGCGACCCGAAGGAGATCATGCTGTCCAGCCACGTGCGGCTGGGCACCGATCTCGACTACGCCAAGGTCGCCGACGAGGCCGCCGCGCTCGGCGAGCAGGGCCTCGACCTGGCCATCGTCTACCTGCCGCCGCCGCACACCCCGGACGTGCTGGAGCCGCTCGCCGACGCGCTGAGCAAGCTGAGCTGACGCCCGAGGGCCCCGTGCCCGGCAGCGGGCACGGGGCTCAGACCCAGCTGTTCATCATGCTCTGTGCGGCCATCTCCAGGTAGTTCCACAGCTGCGTCTCCAGCGGCTCCGGCAGCCCCGCCTCGTCGACCGCGATCCGCATCGCGCGCAGCCACGCGTCGCGCTCGATCGGGCCGATCTTGAACGGCGCGTGCCGCATCCGCAGGCGCGGGTGTCCGCGCTGGTCGGAGTAGGTGTGCGGGCCGCCCCAGTACTGCATCAGGAACAGCCGCAGCCGGTCCTCGGCCGGCCCGAGGTCCTCCTCGGGGTACATCGGCCGCAGCACCTCGTCCTTCGCCACCTCGGCGTAGAACCGCGCGACGATCTTGCGGAACGTGGGTTCCCCGCCGACGGCCTCGTAGAAGGACTGGGGGTCGCTCATACCGGTCACCCCTCCATCATGCCGTGGTCGCCGTGGACAGGAAGCCGGCTTCCTCCAGCGCCGTGAGGCACGCCGCACGCAGCTGCCGCTGCACGGCCCACTGGCGGCCCGGCCGCACCTTCACGGTCAGGCGCAGTTCGATGCTCTCCGGTGTGACCTTCTCCACGCCGAGCACCTCGGGCTCCTCCAGCAGGTCGACCGACAGCGGCTCGGTCGCGGCCGCGGTGTGGGCGGCCTCGGTCAGCACCGCCGTGGCGCGTTCGACGTCGGCGTTGTAGCTCAGCGGCACGTCGACCAGGGCGATCGCGTAGCCCTGGCTGGAGTTGCCGACGCGCGTCACCTCGCCGTTGCGGACGTACCAGACGGTGCCCTTGACGTCGCGGATCGTGGTGATGCGCAGGCCGACCGACTCGACCGTGCCGGTGGCGGGACCGATGTCCACGACGTCGCCGACGCCGTACTGGTCCTCCAGCATCATGAACATGCCGGACAGGAAGTCCTTGACGAGGTTCTGGGCGCCGAAGGCGAGCGCGATGCCGACCACGCCGGCGGAGGCGAGCAGTGGCCCGAGGTTGATGCCCAGCTCGCCGAGGATGTAGATCGCGGCGAGCCCGAGCACGACGAACGAGGTCAGCGACTTCAGCACCGAGCCGATCGTCTTGGCCCGCTGGCGGCGCCGCTCGGCCACGACCGGGCCGAGGATGTCGGGGGCGCGCTCGCGCAGGGGACGCAGGATCGTGGGCAGCTTGCCGCCGTTGCCGCGCGGCATGGTGGTGACCCGGTCGATCAGCTTGTGCAGCAGGAACCGGATGATCAACGCGACGAGCAGGATCAGGATGATCCGCAGCGGCTTGGCGATCAGCCAGTTGGCGGAGGCCGCCAGCCATTCGTTGTGCGTGATCTGGAACACTTGGTAGCACCAGGTGCCGGGCTGGTTGATGCACTCGGGTGCTTCGTTGAGCAGCGGCGTCACGGGGCTCGGGGATCCCTTTCTGGCCGTTTTCGCCCGTCGTCACGCAGACGTCGAACGAATTTCACAGGACACGTCTTCTAACACAGGTGCGCATCGGGTGTGATCTGTGGTCGACTATGGCTGCACCGGTGGAGGTGGTCGAGTGCCAGACCGACAACCGATCCCCCTCGGCGCCCCCGACCAAGCGGTGGGCGGGCAGGCGCCGGAGGTAGCCCTGTGTGCTCACCAAGGTCAGGGGCCGCCCGGAGGCGGACCTCAGCCCAGTGGGCCACCCCCGCGAGGCGGCCGCGTGAGCCGACCCTCGGGTCAGCGTAGAGGGCGGGATCCGGCCGGTCTGAACGCCCCTGCCGCGCCCGGCGCGTTCTCGATGGGCAGGCGTCGCGTGCTGCTCCTCAACGCCACGTTCGAGCCGCTGACCGCGCTCCCGCTGCGGCGGGCCGTGGTGCTGGTGATGTGCGGGAAGGCGGAGGTCGTGCACGGCGATCCGGGAGGCCTGACGTTGCACGCCGCGACGTTGTCGCTGCCCGTGCCGTCGGTGATCCGGTTGTCCACGTACGTGCGGGTGCCCTACCGGGCGCAGGTGCCGCTGACGCGGGCCGGGCTGATGCACCGGGACCGCTACAAGTGCGCGTACTGCGGCGGGCGGGCCGAAACGATCGACCACGTGCTGCCGCGCAGCAAGGGTGGGCCGCACAGCTGGCAGAACTGCGTGGCGTGTTGCGCGAAGTGCAACCACCGCAAGGCCGACCGGCTGCTGGAGGACCTGGGCTGGCAGCTGCGCGTGGTGCCGACGGCGCCGCGGGGCCCGCACTGGCGGCTGCTGGTGCACTCGGGGGACGCGGACCCGCTGTGGAAGCCCTACCTCGGCGTGGCGGCCTGACAGGGGACGCACCGGCGCCCCGGCTGTGGTGGTGAGCCGGGGCGTTCCGACGTCTTCGTCTCGGTGGTGGTTCGGTTCAGTTCGGGGAGGGACTGCGTCTCAGGCCGCGGTGACTCGGGTGCCGCGGGTGACCCGGGTGCCCATCGTGACGCGAGTGCCACGCGTGACGCGGGTGCCCATCGTGACTCGGGTGCCGCGGGTGACTCGCGTGCCACGGGTCACGCGGGTGCCGGCGGTCACGCGGGTCCCCCTGGTGACCCGGGTGCCGCGGGTGACTCGAGTACCGGCCGTCACCCGTGTGCCGCGCGTCACACGCGTGCCCCGCGTGGTGGAGCCGTTGGATGCGTCGATCAGTGACGCAGCGTGGTCATCGTTGGTCTGAGCGAGGGTACGGAGCAGGTGCATGATCTGTCCTCCAGGGACCTGTGCGTTACTCATTGGGAAGGGGAGCGGGGCGCAAGGCCCGTACAGGTGAAAAAGCTACGAGGAACTGGGCCACCGGACAAGGCAATCGCGCCCGGTGCGGCCGGCTGTACGTTGAGTTGCAACCTTTCGTCCGACCGCTCTTCAGCCCATCGCCCCAACGTGGTCGCGACGCTCGGCGGACGGCGGCCCCCACGCGACGAGCGGTCGTGACCGGCTTCGGCGGGCTTGGGCTCGTCGGGCTACTCTTCTGGCGTGAACATCGGAGAGACGATCCTGATCTTCGCGCTGATCCCGGCCGCGATCTACGGGGTGATCAGCGTGCTCACCCTGCGGTCGAAGCTGACCGGCACGCCGCGCTACCGGCCCGGCCAGGCCTGGGAGTACCCGCCGATGTGGTGGAGCGGCAACCCGGAAGGTATCGGGACCGTGCACGACACGCACTCCGGCGAACCGGTGGAGAACAGGGACGCGAGCGGGAACGCGCGCGTGACGGCGGCAGGAGGAGCCCGTGGCAGCTGGTGAGCTGACCCGACAGCCAGGATCGGACGAGGAGCTGGAGATCGGGGTCGCGATTACCGCGACCGGTCGCCGCTCGGTGGCCCGGATGTACGAGCCCGCTGCTCCATCCAGCCCATTCAGCACCGTCCAGTTGGCCCGTCTGGACGAGGCGCTGACGCTCGCGAGCCGGGAGACCGGGCTCGACTTCAGCGTGTACCTGGGCGAGCTGGGCTCCGAGAGCCGCGCCCGCGCCGAGGAGCTGCACGCGAGGATCGAACCCGACTCCGCGAACGCCGTGCTGATCGCCGTCTCGCCCGGCGAGCGTGTGGTGGAGATCGTGACGGGCTCCGACGCGATCCGCCGTCTCCCCGACCGCGGCGCCAAGCTCGCCGTGATGAGCATGGTGGCGTCCTTCAAGGAGGGCGACCTCATCGGCGGCCTCACCTCGGGGCTGCGCATGCTGGCCGACCAGGCCGGCTCCGCCCCCAAGCACTAAAAGGCAAAAAAGGAGAAGGGCGGTCGCGTTAGCGGCCGCCCTTCTCCTTTTGATCTTTGAACCAAACCCGAGCTGGGCGGTCATCCCGTCGCCTGACACGCAACGATCACCTTGAGCCAGGGCCGCAACCTCCGCTGCCCGCGTGAGATGACATGCCAACCTTGCGGCCCTGGCTCAAGGTGATATGCACAAACCGGAAGGCGACGGGATGACCGCACAGCGACCACCCACCCGAGGCGAGACGAGGCACCCAACCCCTGGTCATCCCGGAGCCTGCCCGTCCGGCGAGGACTCTTTTGATCTTTAAACCCGCGCCTTCGCGCGAAAACAGCGCCTCACGGCGCCAAACGGTCACCTTCCGACCACCCCCGCCCCCTCTCCCTGATTGTGTTTCAGTCGCCGAGCAACGGCGTCAAGGCGGGAAAGCGTGCCTTGACCCCGCTGATCGGCGACTAAAGATCGGCTGTGGATCGGGGGCGGGGGAGGTCTGGTTGGGGTAGTCGGTGGCGTTGCGTTGCCGGCTTGCGGTTGCTCAAAAGAAGGGGGCGCCGAGCTTCGCCCGGCGCCCCTTTGCTCTTCCGTTGATCAGCCCTCGTCGAATTCCCGTGCTGCCAGTGCGCGCACGATGCCGGCTCGGCCTTCCGAAACCAGCCGCCGTAGGGCAGCGGGGTGGTCGCCCGCCAGCCACTCGTCCGCGGCCTGCACCGTGGCGTGTTCGACCGCCCAGGCGGGGAACAGGCCGACGACCGTGGGCTGGGCGCGTTCGCTCGACCGGCGGGACCAGACCTCGTCGATGGCGGCGAAGTAGGTGCTCACGTAGCCCGTCAGCAGGTCCTTCTGCCCGGGGTGGGAGAAGCCGCCGATGATGGCGTTGCTCATCGCGTTCGGGAGGTCGTCGTCGTAGACCGCGCGCTGCCACGCCTCCGCCTTGGCCTCCGGGGTGGGGCGCAGGGCGCGGGCGTGCTCGGCGTGGCGTCGGCCCGTCGCGGTGTCGTCCCGGGCCAGTTCCGCGTCGATCTCCTCGTCCGCCGCCCGGCCGTGCGCCACCAGCGCGTTCAGCAGGCGCCAGCGCAGGTCCGCGTCGACCACGAGGCCCTCCAGCGGGTTCGACCCGTCGAGCCAGCCTGCCAGCACGTCGACCGTCGCGTCGTCCAGGACCGAACCGGTCAGCGAGTTGACGAACGCCAGCTGGTGGTCCGAGCCCGGCTCGGCGGCGCGGGCCAGCTCCAGCAGCTTCCGGGTGAACTGCGGCCATCCCTCGGCCGCCGCCCAGGACGGCTGCGCGTACGAGTTCAGCGCGGTCTGCGCCTGCAGCAGCAGTCGCTGCACGACACCGACCTCGGTCTCCGCGTGGATCCCGTGCAGCACGATCTGCAGGAAGTCCCTGGCCTTCAGCTCGGCCTCGCGGGTCATCTCCCACGCCGCCGACCAGCACAGCGTCCGCGGCAGCGGCTCGGTGATGTCGGCGATCCGGTCGACCAGCGTGGTCAGCGAACCGGCGTCCAGGCGCATCGTGCAGTAGGTCAGGTCGTCGTCGTTGACCAGCACCAGCTTGCCCGCGGGCTGCCCGACCAGGTCCGGCACCTCGGTGCGCTCGCCCTCGACGTCCAGCTCCACCCGCTGCTTGCGGACCAGCTTGCCGTTCTCCTCGTCGTAGATGCCGACCGCGATGCGGTGCGTGCGCAGCTCACCGGCGCCCGGCTTCGCGCCGGTCTGCAGCACCGCGAACGACGTGAACCGGCCTTCGGCGTCGGTCTCGAACTTCGGCCGCAGCGAGTTCAGGCCGGTCGTCTCCAGCCACTGCGCGCTCCACCCGGACAGGTCGCGGCCCGACGCCTCCTCCAGGGCGCTGAGCAGGTCGGCCAGCGTCGCGTTGCCCCACGCGTGCTTGCCGAAGTACACCCGCAGCCCGGCCAGGAAGTGGTCCAGCCCGACGTAGGCCACCAGCTGCTTCAGCACGCTGGCGCCCTTGGCGTAGGTGATGCCGTCGAAGTTCACCTCGACGGCCTGCAGGTCCACGATGTCGGCTGCGATCGGGTGCGTCGAGGGCAGCTGGTCCTGCCGGTAGGCCCACGACTTCTCGATGTTGGCGAAGCTCGTCCAGGCGTGCTCGTACTCGGTGGCCTCGGCCTGCGCCAGCACGCTCGCGAACGTCGCGAACGACTCGTTCAGCCACAGGTCGTCCCACCAGCGCATGGTGACCAGGTCGCCGAACCACATGTGCGCCATCTCGTGCAGCAGCGTCTCGGCGCGCCGCTCGTAGGCGTAGCGGGTGACCCGGCTGCGGAAGACGTAGTCCTCCAGGAACGTCACCGCGCCCGCGTTCTCCATCGCGCCCGCGTTGAACTCCGGCACGAACAGCTGGTCGTACTTGCGGAACGGGTACGGCGTGGCGAACGCCTTGTGGTAGAAGCCGAAACCCTGCTTGGTCTCGGTGAACAGCCGCTCGGCGTCCATGTGCTCGGCCAGCGACGCGCGGCAGTAGATGCCCAGTGGGATCGTGCCGTGCTCGTCGGTGTACTGGTCGTGCCACTCGGCGTACGGGCCGGCGATCAACGCGACCAGGTACGTCGAGATGCGCTCGGAGGTGGCGAAGACCGTGCGGGTGGTGCCCTCGGCGGTCTTCTCGGTGCTCTCCACCGGCGCGTTGGACACGACCTTCCAGTCGCTCGGCGCGGTGACCGTCAGCCGGTAGGTGGCCTTGAGGTCGGGCTGGTCGAAGCAGGCGAACATGCGCTTCGCGTCGGCCGTCTCGAACTGCGTGTACAGATACACGGCGTCGTCGACCGGGTCGACGAACCGGTGCAGGCCCTCGCCGGTGTTCATGTAGCGGCAGTCGGCCTCGACGACCAGCTCGTTGGTCGCGGCGAGGTTCGGCAGCTCGACGCCGTTCTCCTCGGTGTAGCCGGAGACGTCCAGCGCCGTGCCGTTGAGCGTCGCGGAGCGGACGGAGCCGGCGACGATGTCGACGAACGTGCTCGCGCCCGGCTTCGTGGCGGCGAACCGGATCGTTGTCTTCGAGTCGAAGCTTCTCTCGCCCGGGCCGCCGTTACCGTCCGTGAGGTCGAGGGCGATGTCGTAGGACTCGACCTCGAGCAGCTCGGCACGCTGTTTGGCTTGGTCACGGGTCAGGTTAGGGGCGGGCACAGGCACCTCGGAAACGCTCGCGGTTGTCATTCTCGGTGATCCCGCTATCCAATCATGTTCCGGCGGGGAACAAGTGCCCTCCGCGTGCTGTTGGCCCGTTTGACGGCCCAGCACCCACAGGGAGAACACTGATGACCGCAGAGCGCACACGCGTGGACTTCTACTTCGACCCCGTCTGCCCGTTCGCCTGGATCAGCTCGCGCTGGATCCTGGAGGTGGAGAAGCAGCGCGACCTCGACCTGAACTTCCGCGTCATGAGCCTCGCGGTCCTCAACAGCGGGCGCGACCTGCCCGCGGAGTACAAGGAGCTGCTGGAGAAGGCGTGGGGCCCGGTGCGGGTGGCCACGGCGCTCGCCCAGGAGAAGGGCGAGGCGATCCTGCGGGACTTCTACACCGAGTTCGGCACCCGCTACCACAACCAGGGCAACAAGGACATCCCCGAGGTCACCCGGCAGGCCCTGGAGGCCGTGGGCGCGCCCGCCGACCTCGCGTCCGCGGCCGACTCCGCCGAGTACGACGACGCGCTGAAGAAGAGCCACCACGAGGGCATGGACCCGGTCGGCATGGACGTCGGCACCCCCACCATCCACATCGACGGCGTCGCGTTCTTCGGCCCGGTGCTCAGCTCGATCCCGAGGGGCGAGGACGCCGTGAAGGTGTTCGACGGCGCCCGGCTGCTGGCGAGCTACCCCGACTTCTACGAGCTCAAGCGCACCCGCACCGGCGAGCTCAACTTCGACTGAGCTCGTCGCGCTGGGCGGCCACGAAGTCCGGGCCGACCGGATCGCCGTGCCCCGGCACGATGGTGGCGGGGCGCAGGGCGAGCAACCGGTCCAGCGCCGACGGCCAGTGCGCGGGGTGCGCGTCCGGTCCGATCGACGGCGGCGCGCCCTGCTCGACCAGGTCGCCGGCGAACAGCACCCCGGCGTCCGGCACGTGCACGGCCACGTCGTGGTCGGTGTGCGCCACGCCGGGGTGGACCAGCTCCACGGTCCGCCCACCGAGGTCCAGCTGGACGCTGTCGGTGAGCAGGTGGTCCGGCAGCACCAGGCGCGCCGCCGCGAGCCGCTCGGCTTCCGGCTTGCCCGCCAGCCGGCGCACCCACTCCGCCCGGTCGGACTCGCCTTCGCGGACCAGCGCGTCCCGGCAGCGTTCGTGCGCCCAGACCGGGCAGGGCAGGAACGCGGCGGTGCCGAAGTGGTGGTCGAAGTGGGCGTGGGTGATGACCACGGTCCACGGCAGCGCGGTGATCGCGCGGACCTCCGCCGCGAAGGCCGCGCCGTGGACCTCGTCGCCGCCGGTGTCGATCACCAGGCACCGCTCGGCGCCCACGACCAGACCGAGCGTCTGGTCCAGGTGCTCGTAGCGGCGGGCGTGCACGCCGTCGGCCAGTTCGAGCCAGGTCACGCGGCCTCCAGGAGATCGTCGACCAGGACGGGGACGGCCGTGCTGACGTCCACCTGCGCGGCCAGCTCGACGTCCCGTTCGTGGCCGTTGGCGGTGAGTTCCCGGCCGGAGACACATCCGCGCAACGCCTCGGCGATGTCCGTGCCGCGGTAGGCGGTGGCGGCCAGCAGCGCCTCGGGGGAGGCGACGCGGCCGGACAGCGCGGCGGCGATCGCGCCCGCGCCGAGCAGGTCCTCCACACACGGCCGGAGCGGTCCGCGGGGAGCGGTCGTCGTGATGTTGATGCCCCAGCGCTCGCCCGCCGGGACGACGCCGACCGGGCGCCCACCGGCCAGCCGGTCCGCCGCGGCCGCGACCGCCGAGGCGTTGCGCAGGCAGCCGACGAGCACCGTCGCGCCGGTCTCCGCGGCCTCGGCGCACAGGGTCGCGCCGTTCGGGGACGGCAGGTCGAGCAGCCCGGGATCCAGGCCGACCGCGGCCGGCCGCGGCACCCGGTCACCACGCCAGCGCAGGGGACGGACCCGGCCGCCGCGGCCCGTCACCAGGTCCACCGTCGTGCTGAACGACAGGACGTCCACGACGATCAGCACCGCGCACTCCCGCCCCAGCCCGGCGACCCCTTCCGCACCCCACTCCAACCGCAGGTCATGCCCGTCCTGGGCGAACGCGTCCACACCCCCAGCATGCCCGGGTCCCACCCGGATGCGAGACTCCACCCGTGCGCGTCTACTTGGGATCAGACCACGCCGGCTTCGAGCTGAAGAACCACTTGGTCGAGTACTTGAAGGGCCAGGGCCACGAGGTCACCGACATCGGCCCGGCCGTCTACGACGCCGCCGACGACTACCCGGCCTTCTGCATCGAGACCGCCCGCCGAGTGGTGGCGGACGAGGGCAGCCTGGGCATCGTCATCGGCGGTTCCGGCAACGGCGAGCAGATCGCCGCGAACAAGGTGAAGGGCGCCCGGGCGGCGCTGGCCTGGAAGCCGGAGATCGCCGAGCTCGCCCGCCAGCACAACCACGCGCAGCTCATCGGCCTCGGTGCGCGCATGCACACCGTCGAGGAAGCCACCGCGATCGTCGACGCGTTCCTGTCGACCCCGCCGTCGGAGGACGAGCGGCACGGCCGCCGCGTGCAGCAGATGCTCGACTACGAGCGCACCGGCACCCCGCCGCCGCTGCCTGCCTGATGCCCGAAGGGCACACCCTCCACCGGCTCGCCCGCCTGCACCAGCGGCGGTACGCGGGCGCGCCGGTGGGCGTTTCCAGTCCGCAGGGCCGCTTCGCGAGCGAGGCGGCCCTTTTGGACGGTCAGGTCATGCTGAAGGCCGAGGCCTACGGCAAACACCTGTTCCACGACTTCGGCCCGCTCGGGTCCGTGCACGTCCACTTGGGACTGTACGGGACGTTCACCGAGGCGAAACTGCCGGAAACCCCGCCGGTGGGCCAGGTCCGGCTGCGGCTGACCGGCCGGACGCACTGGACGGACCTGCGCGGCCCCACCCGGTGCGAGCTGCTGACTCCGGACGAGGTCGACGCGATCAAGGCGCGCCTCGGCCCCGACCCGCTGCGCCGCGACGCCCGCCCGGACGAGGCGTGGCAGCGGATCTCGGCGTCCCGCACGTCGATCGCCGCGCTGCTGATGGACCAGTCGGTCATCTCCGGCGTGGGCAACGTGTACCGCGCGGAGGTGCTGTTCCGGCACCGCATCAACCCGATGGTGCCCGGCCGCGCGCTGGACCACGTGCAGTGGAAGGAGATGTGGACCGACCTCGTCGCGCTGATGCGCAAGGGCGTGCGGATCGGCCGCATCGACACCGTGGACGACGAGCACCTGCCCGAGGTCACCGGCCGCGCGCCGCGGCAGGACCGGCACGGCGGCGAGGTGTACGTCTACCGGCGCACCGGGCAGCCGTGCCTGATCTGCGGCACGCCCATCGCCCACACCGAGCTGGCCGGGCGGAACCTCTACTGGTGCCCGGTCTGCCAGGCGGCGTGAAAAAGCGGGCCGGACGTGGTGTCCGGCCCGCTGAGTGGTGAGGCGTCAGAAGCCGCCGAAATCCCCGCCGAAGTCGCCTCCGAAGTCGCCGCCCATGTCGCCGCCGAAGTCCCCGCCCGCGTCGCCGCCGGCGTCACCCATGTCGCCGCCGTCGGCTCCCGCGTCGGCCATCGCGTCCTCCTGGCCCGCGTCGTAGCCGGACTCCCACGCCGAGGCACTGGCGATGCCTGCCATGCCGCTGAACATCGCGCTGAACAGGAACATCGAGCCCAGGCCCCACGCACCCGCCACGAGCGCCGGCTTCCACCACGGCTCGCTGTACCAGCCCTGCGGCACCGGGCGCCCGGCCACGCGGCCACCCGGGTAGTAGTAGGGCGTGTTGTCGCCCGGGTTCGGCGACGCCTCGTAGTGCCTGCCCTCGACGTCCACGCTGCGGTGCTCGGTGACCTTGCCCGCGCGCTCGCGCTCGGCCTCCTCGGGCAGCTTGGGGCCGGGGTCCATGCCCATCGCCTCGCGCGCCGCGCGCACGTAGTAGAGGCCTTCGAGCGCGGTCTCCTTGACGAGCTTGGCCTGCTCGGCCGTCTGTGCCTGCTCCAGCTGCGAGCCCGCCGCGTTGTAGCGCTCGGACGCGTCGGCCAGTGCCTGCTTCGCCGGCTCGTTCGAACCCACGAGGTTCAGCACCTGGCCACCCAGGCGCTCGACCAGGCGCCGGGCGTCGGCCTTCGCGTCGTCGAGCTGGCGCCGCCGCGGGCGTGCGCGAGCATGTCGGGGGAGGGGTCCATGCCGATCACCGCGCCCGCCCTGGCGGCCATCGGCACGGTCAGCTGACCGGTGCCGCAGCCCAGGTCCAGCACCCGGCCGAGCGGGAACTCCGCCGCCAGCAGGTCGAAGACCTCCGCCGGGTACCCGCGGCGGAAGCGCGCGTAGTCCGAGGCGACGTCGCCGGCGAATTCCTGGATCACGGTGACCAGTCTGTGAGCTGCCGGAACGAGGCCGCAAGCGGTTCCGCTCTCGACGAAAACTAGAACACGTTATAGTCTCGGTCGCATGAAGTTCACCCTCTCGGTCGCGATGAACCCCCTGGACCAGTTCACCGAGCTAGCGCGCACCGCCGAGGAGTGCGGCTTCTCCTCGATCGCGTTGCCGGACTCGCTGTTCTACTCCGAGCACGTGTCCGCCGAGTACCCGTACACGCCCGACGGCAGCCGGTTCTGGACCGCGGACACGCCGTGGGCCGACCCGCTGGTGGCGGTCGCGACGATGGCCGCGGTGACGGAGCGGATCGAGTTCTACACGTCGGTGCTCAAGCTCGGCTCGCGGAACCCGGTGCTGCTCGCGCGGCAGGTCGGGTCGGTCGCGGTGCTGTCCGGCAACCGGTTCGGGCTCGGGCTGGGCGTCGGCTGGTCGCCGGAGGAGTTCGAGTGGTGCGGCGCGCCGTACGCGAAGCGCGGCAAGCGCGTGGACGAGGCGATCGAGGTGCTGCGGCTGATCCTGGACGGCGGGATGGTCGAGTACCACGGCGAGTTCTTCGACTTCGACAAGCTGCAGATGAGCCCGGCGCCGTCGGAGCACGTGCCGTTCTACATCGGCGGGCACACCGAGGTGGCGTTGAAGCGCGCCGCGCGGGTCGGTGACGGCTGGTCCTCGGCGATGATGAAGTTCGACGACCTGCGCTCCACGATCTCGCGGCTCGCGGAGCTGCGTGCCGAGTACGGGCGCGCCGACGTGCCGTTCGAGATCCAGGCGGTGTGCATCGACCGGTTCGGCCTGGACGGCTACCGCGAGCAGGCCGAGATCGGCGTGACCGACATCGTCACGCAGCCGTGGGTGTTCGACGGCATCGGGTTCGGCGATCCGGTCGGACCGAAGAAGGACGCGATCCGCAAGTTCGCCGACGAGGTCATTTCCCGGTTCTGAGGGGGCGTGTCATGGGTGTTCAGGTGTGCTGGGACGTCGAGGCCGAGCAGCCGCCGGCCCGGGTCGCGGCGTGGCGGTCGATGAACGCGACCTGCCGCGGCGCGAAGGACGAGTGGCTGGCGTTGTTCGCGCCGGACGCGGTGATCGAGGACCCGGTCGGCAAGTCGATGTTCGACGAGGAGGGTCGCGGGCACCACGGCCACGACGGGATCGCGGCGTTCTGGGACCTGGCGATCGCGAAGGTCGAGCGGTTCGAGTTCGTGATCAAGGACTCGTTCGCGGCCGGCGACGAGGTGGCGAACGTCGGGACGATCACGACGTACCTGCCGGGTGGGTACCGCGTCGACACCGAGGGCGTGTTCGTGTACCGGGTGGGCGAGGACGGGCTGGTCCGGTCGATGCGGGCGTTCTGGGAGACGGAGCGGGCGATGGCGACGGCGCGGCAGGTGGGCGGGTAAACAGTGGGCGCACGTTCGTAAGCCGTGTGTTACCGGCGGTGTGGCTGGTGTTCGCCGTGTGCCGGTGTTCGCCACGATGCCGCGCATGCACGGCAGATCGCCTTTGGAACTGTGCGTTTACTGGGGCTGGCTCCCCGACAGCGACGCCGGAGCCACCCACTGGGTCTCCCCGGCGCGCGACTACCACCCGAGGACCGGGCTGCGGTCGAACTGCGGGAGGCGCTGCATCCCGTCCGAGAGAACCCACGCGTGGCGGAAGCTGCCCCGGTGCCGGGAATGCGTGTCGTCACTGGGTGTCCAGCAGGACCGGACGCCCGCCGCGCTGGGCTTCGACGGCGGCGTCGATCCGGGCGACCAGTGACGGGCGGGTCTTGGCGGGCAGCTCGTCGCGGGTGAACAGGCGCGCCGAGAGGATCTCGGGGGTGAGCGTGAGGGCGGCGACTTCGGCTTCGGTGATGAGCCCGCCGTCGAAGCCGAAGTAGAGGCCCTCGGGCAGGCGATCCCCGGATTTGCGGTGGTCGATGACGAGGAGATCGCCACGGGGGCGCTCGATGCCGAGCTCTTCGCGGACCTCTCGCGTCGCGGCTGCCCACGGTGACTCTTCGGCGTCGACGGTGCCGCCCGGCAGGTCCCAGTACGGCTGGTACGAGGGTTCGACGAGCAACACGCGCCCGGCGTCGTCGCGGAACAGGACGCCGGCCGCCATGCGCTTGCGGGGCAGGGCGGCGACGTACTCGTCGAAGGGGAGCAGATCCACGGGGTGCGAGGCTAGACCAGGCGTTTGGTGAACCCCGCGGCGATGAGGCGCTGCAGGGCACTGTGGACGTTCGCCGGGAAGGGTTGGGGGATCGCGAAACCCCGCTCGGCGTAGAGGGTGATCCGTTGTGTGTCGCCGACCAGCATGTTGATCACCCGGTCTTCGTCGCCGATGGTGTGCAGGTGCTCGTCGAGCGTTTGTGGTTTGGCGGCGCACACGACGTCCACGTCGGGCCACAGCTTGCGGCAGGTCGCGTAGGCGCGGCGCTGCTGGTAGGGGCGCGAGACGAGCGTCACGGACCGGATGTCGAGGTCGGCGAGCAGCCGTCGGGTGAAGGTGATGTTCTCGCCGGTGTTGGTGGCGCGGGTCTCGAGCCGGATGGCCGCCGCCGGGACGCCGCGGGCTCGGGCGTGCTCGCCGAAGTGGACGGCCTCGCCGCGCGGGAACAGGTCGACCGTGGTGGGCGCGTTGGCGCCGGTGAAGACGACCAGCGGGAACCGGCCGGCGTGGTACAGCTCGGCGGTGTGGTCGGCGACCCCCAGGTCATGACTCCCGAGCCCCACCCCGACATCCGTCCGCCGCGGCTCGTGGTCCAGGTGGTGGTAGCGCCAGAGCGTCTCGACGTCGGCGCGCAGGTGGTCGTCCACGTCGTCTCATCCCAGGCTGCGCCGCAGTGCGTGATATGTCAGTTCCACCTGGCCCTCCTCGACGTGCACGATCCGGGCCTGTGGCCGGGCCGCGATCACCTCCGTCAACCGGTCGTACATCACCGACAGGTCGTCGAACCCGCCGTCGCGCCCGATCATCTCGTGGGCTTCGACGTGCAGTGGATCGGCTGCCGCGCGGGTGCGCTCGGCGAAGCGCCGCAGCACGTTCTCCCTGCTGTCGAGCAGCACGATCTCGTGGAACGCGGCTCCGACTTCGTGGGAGAGGCATTCGAGCTGGTCGATGAACGTCGTGCGGCCCAGGAACTGCGGGACCACCACGTCGTGCCCCGCTGAGAGGTGCGCACGAGCGGCGGCGAGCGTGACGCCGCGAGCGAGCAGGCCGGCGGTGTGCGGGTCGTCGCGCCAGCGGCCGATCAGGCTCCGCACCCGGTCGACGTCCAGGTTCAGCGTGAGGGGGTGATCGTCGGCGTACCGCCCCGCGAGCGTCGACTTGCCGCACGCGGGCGGACCGTTGAGCAGGATCAACCGCGGCACCCGGCGACAGTACCAACGTCCGCCACCGCGGAGACGACGAGAGCGGGCGACGGGAATGGAGGACGAGGAGTTGAGCGACCACGTGCGCGCCGCGCTGATCCTGCGGCTGTCCGCGCGGACCCGCCAGTCGTGTCGGGGACGAGCCGGGAACCGGGCGACCCAGCCAGATGTAGGCGACGTGTGTCGCGGCCTGTTTCGGTCTGTACGCAACCGTTCCGCGAGTGGACTACCGGCCAAGGGGGCGCCGACCAGGGGGAGGAGGGTGTGGATCAAGGGGCATGACCGGGAGCGCGACCCAAGTTTCAAGATCATGGGGACACATTCCCCGCCCCCTGGGGACACCGTCCACAGCGTACAGCCTCTAACCAGGGCAAAGCATGGAGCGGGCGACGGGAATCGAACCCGCACCACCAGTTTGGAAGATTGCGTCTGCTGCCCGGCCGGTGCGCGTGACCTGCTTGTTCCTGCGCCACTGAGGTCTCCGGTTGACCGCTGTTGACCGGGGCTACTGGCACGGGAATGGCACGCCGGTTGAGCCGCCCACAACCCTCCCATCACCCCGACACACAGCCCAGAACACGGCCGGTGGTGCCGGGTCAAGGCACGCTTTCCCGCCTTGACGCGGTGCCACCGGCCGTAGTCACGATCGGCTGTCGGGGTGGTGATCGACTCGTGACCAGCGCTCACGTAATGCGCGGCTCCTGGCGAACGACGTTCAATCCGTAGCGTCGGCGCAAGGAGACCGAGCGTGAGAGTGCCCAGGCAGGCGGCGGGTGGCTGCCCAGGTGACGAGCTGCTGCGCTCGGTCCGGCTGAATCGGCGCGCCGCCGGGGGTGGCGAAGTGCTCGGCTGGGTTGCCGCGCCACGCGGCTCGCCGGGCGAAGCGGAGCGGCAGCCCGGCGTAAGCCGCGCCCGGGTCCTGCTGCGGCACCCAAGGTAACGGGCAGAGCGCGCCGCCGCCGGCGGCGCGCCTTGATCCCGTAGAGGCGGATTCGGCAATCAGTGCGCCGGCCCTGTGGTGACAGAACCGTTGCTTGTCGATCGACTCTCGTGGTCGAGTCTGCGCTTTAGACTCAGACAATGCTGATTCTCCGGGTCAAGCTGCAAACCTTCGTTAGCCCAACGGCGGGCGGAAGCGCTGTCGCGGTCGTGGAGACAAAGCCAGGCCAAGCGGGAGAGATCATTAGCGTTTGCTTGATCGGCGTTCTCCTCGAGTAATCGACGCAGTTTTCTGACCGTTAGTCTTTTTTCGTCGCCGTCCAACACGATTTCGCCGCTCGCGAGAAGTTTGTTGAATCTATTGGCTGTCGAGCTAAGCTCTTTGAAGTCGACTTGCCCTAACTCGACGAGCTGCAATCTAGCGGTCAATTCTGCAATTGGGTCGCCGACATTCCGGTAAAGCTGGATCAGTCGCTTCCAGGCTAAGACGTCACCCTCGCGGCCTTCCAAGTATTTCTTCAACGACTCAATAGCGTCGGCAGTGTTGTTCAGTTGATTATGTTGTAGTTCGGCCAGAACCAGCCACGCTTGCGGATAGGCCGTAGCCATGTATCGGATTACACCTAGCTCCTGGCTGACATCAAGTCCTTGTTCTGCCCGAACCGCGGTGACGCGAGCTATTCCGTCTATCCGCGGCGCGACTCCGCGGGACGCTTCTGCGGTTGTGGTCACGCCAAATCCGCGAAGAAGAGCTAGATCGACATCGATTGCGATCTTGAGCGGACTTGTCACCAGCTTCTTCCGGCCAAAAACTGCCGCTGCGAGAGGTACGGTCAGGAACACGTCGTCTCGGGATGCGCCCTCGATCATCTCCACGAGGGACATTTGCTGTAGCTCGAGGACGGCGCTGTCAAAGTCAAGACGCTCATTAGCCGGTCGAAGTAGGACTGCTTCAAGGCCAATTTTTGGAACGCTAGAGCGCCAACTGCTCAATGTTAGGAAGACGCGTTTTGCAGCTGGCGACAATGCTTCGTAGGATCTATCAAACAACGCGTCAAGCATAGCCTCTTTTGTGGCTATGGCACGTTTAGGGGTTACAAGTCTTTGTTCTCGGGCCACCTCGCCGAGTAATACTTTTGCTACATATGGGTGGCCGTCTGACTCTTCGTACAGCATGTCGCGGTATCGATCGTCTACTAGATGGGCGATTCCTAATTGAATTGCCGTATCGTGTACCAATCTAGCAAACTCGCCGGGTGTCATACCTCGAACTTCGATCGGATAGTCCGCCTTGAAATCGCGTGTTCTGGTTGTAATTAAAACCTTGTTTGGAAGCCGGATGCAGTTGTCGATAGAAATGTAGAGCTCTAACGGGTCTCGGACCGTCTCGAAATTGTCGAACACGAACAGGAACGGACCGTCTTTCGATTCTCCTGATAGGCAGTCGGTGAGGTACCGCGTAGCTTCCCTCGGTGAAAGAGGCTCTCGGTGCATCAGGGCGGAGAAGTCGCGCGCAACATCATCGACAGAAAGGACATCTGCGCGGACCACCCGTGGTCCCTCTGGGAGCAGGTCGATGTCTCGTGCACTGAACCATACAATGGCAAAGAATTCTTGGTCGTCGGCGAGCTGGTGAAGCACTTCAAGGGCGAGGGATGTTTTACCTACGCCACCCCTGCCTTGCAGTGTAACTATGGGGTGTCGCGCGTCGAGTAGAATCTTCTTCAGGTCGTCCTGGAGGCGGCCGCGACTTACGTAGCCCGGACGCCTAGGTGGCATGTTGGTAAAGACGTTCCCAATGACGTCTAATCCGGGCGCAGCGGCGGTTTCGCTTGTGGGCCGAGCATCTGCGGGGAGCAACCAGGTGCTGCCCTCTCGTGTTTGGATCTCATCCGAGATGTAAGAAAGTGATTCGAAGGATCCTTTGTTGAAATTGCCGTTCGGTAGAAAGAAGTCGTTTAGTTCGGCGTCGCTGAATAGTAGGGGTACCCGACGTGGTTCGCCCAAGAATACGTAACAACCATCGGGGAATGAGTGGTCGTTCTCCCGTGTTAGATAGACGAAAGGATCGCGGCTTCCGCCGAAAGAGCTAACTCGGTACTTGCCGGAGAGGCTGCGGTGAAGATAGGCCCAGGAACGTGAAAACGCAGGGAGATTATCTACCACTAAATTTACTGACTCGTTTAGGTCAGCGCTTGCGGCAGAAAATGTGAGAGGCTTCGTTGCTCCATGGCCCCGTGTTCGATTTCGAAGCCAAACAAAGTTCCGCACCCATTGGCGAAGTGACACCTTCTGTCGGCTGAGGTCCTCGCGACCGGCATCGATTTTCGCGCAGGCTTTTTGCAAGAGGAGCACTGCTTGTCGCTGCCATGTCTCTTCAATGGGACTTTTTGCGGCCGCAATCGAGGACTGTGAATTTCTTGCCTCTGGCACAAGTTGTTGGCTGACCGGCCCGGTGAGAATATCGTCCAGTACTTCTGCCCAAGAGCCGATACTATCGGCGGTCAAAAGTCGTCTCTCAAGAGCGTATCGGTGGCCTTCTCGGTCCTCCTGAATACCTGCGAGAATTTCCACCACCAGGATCTTAATAACCATCTCTCCGAAGTAGAGCAGTTCGAAAAAGTATGCTGCGTCGGACTCCTCGCGGGCGCGCTCTATTCGCTGGCGCATTCGGTCGACAGGGGCAAAGGACACGGGTAGGACACCTCTCGTCGGGCTCACTCGCTGAGCGGCTACCCGAGTATCGCCGTCACGGTCGCAAGTGTTGCTGTTCATGCTCAGGTTGTTATTTTGCTGCTAACCTGGGTCTATGCGCGGTGTGGGTGATCAGCTCAGCATCGGGGAGCGTGTTGCCTTCTACCGGCGTCGTCGGGGGTTGTCGCAGGCCGTACTGGCCGATCTGGTCGGTCGCTCTGAGGACTGGCTCAGCAAGATCGAGCGTGGTGAGCGCGATATCCGCAGGCTGGACGTGCTCGCGGACGTGGCTCGCGCGTTGCGGGTGACTCTCGGCGATCTGCTCGGTGAGCCCGTTCTCATGGAGGACGAGGAGCGCAACGACGACGTTCCGGCGATCCGAGATGCGCTGATGGCTGCCAGGCGGCTCTCGCGGACGTTGTTCTCCTCGTCCATGTCGCCCGAGTACATCGACCCTGCTCCCGTCAAGCAGCTCGTGGAGGGGGCCTGGTCGAGCTATCAGAAGGGCGACCTCGGCCGAGTTGTCCAGGCTCTTCCTGGGTTGATCAAGACCACTCAGCAGATGGAGGCTGCCTCGGCGGATGATCCGGCCTACCGGCGCACCTGTGCGGCGCTCTCGGCGCGGATTCACCACCTGACCGCGACCACGTTGAGCAAGATTGGCGAGGCCGACTTGTCCTGGATCGCGGCTGAGCGGGCTATGCAGGCGGCCGACGAGGCGGACGATCCCCTGGTGCTGGCGTCGGCTGCGAGGTCCGGTACTCACGCACTCCTGGCTGTCGGCCGGTTCGAAGACGCGCTTGAGCTGGGGGAAGCTGCGGCGAAGTGGCTGGTTCCGCGGATGGCGGCCGGTGATCCGGCGGCGCTGAGCCTCTACGGCATGCTCTACCTGCGAACGGCGGTCGCCGCGGCCCGTCATCAGGACCGGGCGACCTCGAATGACCTGCTCGCGCACGCCACCCGCGCAGGCGAACAGCTCGGGGTGGATGCGAACTACTGGCACACCGGCTTCGGACCGGCGAACGTCGAGCTGCACCGCCTCTCCGCGGCCCTGGACCTCGGCGATGTGACGCAGGTGATCGAGCAGGCTCCGAAGGTCGACGTCGAACACTTGCCCGCGGAACGTCAGGTCACGTACCTGATCGACTACGCGCGGGCGCTAAGTCTGATGGCGAAGGATGACGAGGCCCTGCAAACGCTGCTATCGGCGGAGCAGAAGTCGCCGGCCATCGTGCGGCATTCGACCGTGGTCCGTGAGGTTGTGCGGTCGATGTACCGTCGTGCTCCGGCCACGGCCGGCCGGAAGTCGTCGGCGCTCCTGGCGCTGGCTGAGCGTTGTGGAGCGGTGAGGTAGGTGCATGGGTTCGCGGGTGCTCGGTCTGGTGGGTTCCGGTGCGGGTGGCGTTGAGGAGCTGCTTCCACGCGTCATCCGACCTGCGCAGGAAGCAGGGTGGACGGTCGTCGTTACCCTGACGCCCACTGCCGGCCGCTGGCTCCAGAAGTCCGGGGCGCTCGCGGAGATCGAGGAGGCGACCGGCTACCCGGTGCGCGTTGAGCCTCGCGACCCGGACGAGAAGAGCCCGCACCCTCCCGTTGACTGCTACCTGGTCGCTCCGGCGTCGGCGAACATGGTCGCCAAGCTCGCGATGGGTATTGCGGACAATCAGGCTTTGACGCAGGTGAACGAGGCCATCGGTACTCGGAACCTGCCGGTCGTCGTGTTCCCGCGGGTGAACGCTGCGCACGTGAGGCACCCGTCATGGGAGTTCCACATCGCAGCGCTCCAGCGGGCTGGCGTGCGCCTCGTCTACGGTGATGACGTCTGGCCGCTCCACGAGCCGCGCAGTGCGCCGGGGCGTGAACTGCCCTGGTCGGCCGTGCTCGACGCGGTGAACGAGGCCGTTCCCGCCTCGCGCTAGCCCTCTGCAACACCTACCCGGACAGTTTGTCCGGGTGATCGCCCTGAACCGGGTGTCTCCTGGGTCATACCGCGCCCCACCGGACGCGGGAGAGTCAAGACCCCCAGGAGAGCAGATGGGCATTCACGTGGTGATCCAGCCCGCCGCCGGGTACGGCGCTGAGGTCGTTTCACCGTCACCCGGCATCCGGCAACTCATCGCCGGCGGCAAGGACGCCACCTTCGTCATCCAGGTTCCCGCGCGCATCGGCGGGCTGACCGATGCCGCTCGGTTCGCGCGGAGCCTGGCTGTCGCTGCCATCGAGTTCGGGGACTGGTGCGAGACGCAGAACCGCTCGCGCTCGTTCCCGCTCGACTCCGCTGATGGTCACCGCTCGAACGAAACCGAATGACTGGTCGCGCTCGACCACAGAACACGAAGGCACACAAGGGGTATCGACATGGCTATTTCCAGGGGACACCGCTTCCCGATCGAGTTCGATGACGCGTTCCCGCAGGGTTTGGTGATGGTGGGCGAGATCTCGCCGGACAACGAGTACCAGTCCCGGGAGGACAGGGCGGCCGGTCGTCCCGCTCGGCAGCGCGTCGACGAGGTGACCGGCAAGCGCCAGTGGAAGGCGACCGTGACCGACCCGTCGGAGCCGAACGCCAAGCGCGCGTCCTTCGAGGTCACGTTCCTCGCTGACGTGCAGCCGGTGCCGACGACGAGCGAGGTGCTGCCGGGTATGCGGCCGGTGGAGCTGGAGGGGCTGACCGCGGAGCCGCGAGTGGCTGGCAACGGCGAGTTCAAGTACCAGTCCTTCGTCTTCCGCGCGACCGGCTTCAAGGCCGTGAGCAGCGGTGGAGGACGCGCGGGGAAGGCTCCGGCTGAGCAGTCGGCGAAGGCCGCGTGAGTGGGCGAGGAGCGCTAATGATGACGCGTGAGGACCACGCGCCCCCGGCCCAAGCATGGCAGCGGCCGGAGGGTGGGGAGCCGGGCTACGTCTACGAGTGGGTGGCGGCCCACATCGCCGACCGCATCAACTCGGGCGAGCTTCCGGTGTACGCGCGGCTTCCCAGTGAGAAGCGGTTGGCAGTGGAGTACGGCGTTTCGCTGGGATCGGCCCGCCACGCGACTCGGATTCTGCGGGAGCGCGGGTTCGTCATGACGATCCGGTCCAAGGGCACGTTCGTCGCCCCGCGGAACGCCAAGGGTGATTGAGATCGGCACGGGAACGGACGACGAATCCGTTCCCGTGCTCTCCCTGTGGAAGGAGGTGAACGAAGTGCCATCCAGGTCCCGGAAGCCTCGACGGCGGTGGCTGGTCCGGCGGCGCTGCTGGCTGTGCGGACGCACCCATCGCCTGATGCGGGACAAGGCGTACGTGTGCCGGACCTGTGCGGGCCGCGGCAACGAAGGTCTCTAGAGGAATGTCCACAGTAGACGCGAAACGCACGCGGGGACGTGCGGCGATGACGCATGACCTCATGCAGGAACCTCGAAACATAAGGCGCAGAAGCGGAACCTGGCTACCAACCGTGCCGCTCCTGCGCTGTCCACCCTCTGGGAGCAGACAAGTGGCAACGATAGACAACGGCAACCGAGCCGTGTCAACCGGCCGCACCCCGACGCGGTGCGCCGCATGCAAGAAGTTCACCCGACTGGCCCCCGGCGACACCGAATGCGCTGCTTGTGCCGGCCGACTGCCGCTGCCGATCACCACGAAGGCGGGTGGTCGCTGATGGACGCACACACCTTCGGAATCCTCTTCCTCGGCGTGATCGGCCTGGCGGTGGTCGTCTGGGTGCTGCACAAGCTCGGCTCCGCGCTGGCCTCGATCGCGGAGGCGCTGGCGGCGGCCGCGGTGGTGTTCTTCGCCCTGTGGTGGCTGCTCAAAGCCCTCGGCTGGATGGTCGCGCAGATCGTGATGCACCCGCGCACGACGATCACCGTGCTCGCGCTGGTGGCCTGGTGTTACTGGGTCGGCTGGGTCTCGCTGCTGGTCAGCCTGTGCGTAGTCGGTTCGGGCTTGGCGTGCTGGCGGTGGTTCCACCTCGTCTCCTACGACCAGTGGGCAGGGCAGTTCCTGCGCACCTGGTGGCAGAAGTGGGCCATCTACGTGCCGAAACTGCCGGGCTGGCTGCACGCCTGCGGGTTGAGCGTGAAGGACGACGCGATCCCGGTGGACCTGACGGTCACTCTCGTCGGGCGAAAGAAGATCACCCGGGACCGGGAACGTGCCGGGGTGCGCATGCCGAAGGTCAAGCGGGTGAAGTCCGGGCCGTCGTGGGATGAGGTCCGGGTGCAGTTGGTGCCGGGACAGAAGCCGGAAGACTTCGACGACGCGGCTCGTGCGCTGGCATCGGCGCGAAAAGTCGGCCGGTGCCAGGTGCGGGAGGTCGCTCCCAACGTGGTGTCGATCGATTTCCAGCGCCGGGACCTGCTCGCTGCGCCGGTTCCCTGCCCGGAGCTCGGGTCGATGCCGGTTGACCTGCGGCACGTGTGGGCGGGACGGACTGAGTACGGGCAGGACTGGCGGGTCCCGTTGTTCGGCTCGGGCAGCCACACCCTGACCGCGGGTGCCAGCGGTGCGGGCAAGAACTCGGTGATGTGGTGCCCGCTCGTGGCGATCGCGCCGGCCATCCGGGACGGGTTGATCAGGGTGTCCGGGATCGACCCGAAGGGGATGGAGCTGGCCTACGGGCGGGGAATCTTCCATCGGTACGCGGTGACTCCGAAGGACGCCCTGGCGCTGCTGGACGACCTCGTGGACGCGATGGACAAGCGCAAGAGCGAGTTCGCCGGCCGCGTGCGATCAGTGCCGATCTCCAGTGAGAACCCGCTGGAGCTGATCGAGTTCGACGAGATCGGGGCACTGACCAAGTACACCGACCGCAAGACCCGTGAGCAGATCGTGGAGAAGGTGGCCCTGCTGACCACCCAGGGGCGGGCGCTGGGCTTCACGGTCCGGGGCTATGTGCAGGAGCCGACGAAGGAGACGGTCCCGGTCCGGGAGCTGTTCCCGCGGCGCATCTGCCTCCGCGTCACCTCGAAGTCGCATGTCGGCATGGTGCTCGGTGATCAGGCGTACGAGCGGGGTGCCTGGGCGGACCGGATCGACGAGTCCGCGGCCGGTGTCGGCTACGTGTGGGGCGAAGGGCTGCGGGAGCCGTTGCGAGTCCGGGCCGGGTGGGTTCCGGACGCGTCCGTGAAGGCTCTGGAGGCCTACGTCGGCGGGCAGGTGGGCCACTGGGGAGGTGTGGCGGCCTGATGCACCAGAGCAGGGCAGAACGGATGCGTCAGCCGCTCTCGACGGAGGTCATGAAGGCCACCGCCGAGAAGCACGGCGTGTGCGTGCGGCCGTTCACGATGGAGGTCGGTGACCCGGACACCGGTGAGCTGCGGTACGTGGCGGTGCCGTGTGGCTCGACGGTGGAGAGCGTCTGTGGGCCGTGCGCGAAGAAGGCCAAGGCGTTGCGGATGGCCCAGTGCCGGGAGGGCTGGCACCTGACCGAGGAACCGGACTTCACCCCGGCTCCGCCGAGTCCGGGGCAGAAGGAGTTGATGGAGTTCCGCGCGGATCTGGTGACGCGGTATCGGGAGGCGGTCGAGCACGGGGAGGAGGGCCAGGCCGACGAGCTGCGGGAGGAGATCCGCGGGGTCGATGAGGAACTTCGGCAACTCGGCATGCGCGGCCGGTTGCCCTCGCCGGACCTGCCCTCGAAGCGTTCGGTGAAGCGGTCGACAAAGCGGCGGCAGGACGCACCCAACCTGCCCCGGAAGAAGGTCGCCAAAACCACCGTGGGGCGGGAGTACGCCGGGAAGTTCCGGCCGTCTATGTTCGTCACGCTGACCTGCGACAGCTATGGGCGGGTGCGGGAGGACGGCACGCCGGCGGACATGGCGTCCTATGACTATCGGCGGGCGGCGCGGGATGCGGTGCACTTCTCGTCACTGGTGGATCGGTGGTGGCAGAACCTCCGCCGCGTGGTCGGCTGGGACGTGCAGTACTTCGCCACTGTGGAGCCGCAGAAGCGCACTGCACCGCATCTGCATGCGGCGTTGCGGGGGTCGATTCCGCATGAGGTGCTGCGGCAGGTCACCGAAGCCACCTATCACCAAGTGTGGTGGCCCCGGCATGACGAGCTGGTCTACGGCGGGGACCGGCTTCCGGTGTGGGACATGCGGAGCAAGTCCTTTGTGGATCCGGAGACCCGGGAGCCGTTGACGCAGTGGGAGGAGGCAGTGGAAGCGGTCGAGGAACCCGCGCATGTCGTGACCTTCGGGAGGCAAGTGCACTCGAAGGGAATCCTCGGCGGCACCGAAGAGGCCGGGCGGCACATCGGGTATTTGACCAAGTACCTCACCAAGTCGACGGGTGAGGTGATCGAGGCCACGAGCGCGAGGCAGCGGGACCACCACGACCGCCTTCACGCTGAGCTGGCGGTCACCCCGTGTTCGCCTCGGTGCGCGGTGTGGCTGCTCTACGGGGTGCAGCCGCTCGGGGTGACGAGTCGGACGACTCCTGGGCACTGCAAGGGGCGTGCGCACCGGCGGACCACGCTCGGGCTGCCTGGCCGGCGGGTGCTCGTCTCGCGCAAGTGGTCCGGGAAGTCGCTCGCGGATCACAAGGCGGATCGGAAGGCGTTCGTGCGCGACATGCTCGCGGGCGTCGGCATCGTGAAGCCGGAGGAGGACACCTCGCGGCTGATCTGGCGCAAGGTCGTGCCGGGGGACAGGGACGCGCCCCCGCGGGCGCACCTGCTCATGCGGGCCATCGCGGAGCGGATCACGTGGAAGGCCGAGTACGACCGTGCGCTTCTCGCGGCAGGACCACCACCAGGGGAGCCAGAAACTTCGGCAATTCAGCTCGCGGCGTGAAGGGGGATCGATGGAGAGGGGCTATCTCAACGTGGAGCAGGCGGCCGAGTACCTGAACACCTCGGTTCGCTTCATCCGGCGCATCGTCGCCGAGCGTCGGATCGCTTTCCACAAGGTCGGGTCGCACGTGCGGTTCAAGCTCGAAGACCTGGAGGCGTTCGTGCAGGCCGGGCGGGTCGAGCCGATCACGCGGGCGACCTACCTGGGGAGGGCTGCGTGATGGCGAACAAGAAGGGGCGTCGGCGGTTCGGTGCGGTGCGGGAGCTGCCGTCGGGGCGGTGGCAGGCTCGTTACCTCGGGCCGGACGGGCGCACTCATCCTGCGCCGCGCACGTTCCCGGGGAAGCGGGACGCCGAACAGTGGTTGTCCGTGGTGGAAGCGGAGATCCTGCGTGGGGATTGGCTCGACCCCGACTTGGCGCGGATCAGCTTCGCCGACTACGGGCGGGCGTGGATCAAGGAACGGAAGGTGTCGCAGCGGACCCGCGACGAGCACGACAGCATCTGGCGCAACCACGTCGAGCCGTTCCTCGGCCGCTACCAGGTGAACCAGATCAGCACCGAGGTGATCCGGCGGTGGCGGTCCGATCTGCTCGACAACGGGCGCTCGGAGGACCGGACGGCGAAGGCGTACCGGCTGGTGCGGTCGATGTTCACGACAGCGGTCGACGACGGGCGGATCAAGCGGAACCCGTGCCGGATCAAGGGCGCGGACCAGCACCGCACACCTGAGCGGCCACACGCGTCGATTGAGGAGGTGTACCGGCTGGCGGACCTGATGCCCCGGCGGCACCGGTTCCTGATCCTGCTGGCGGCGTTCTCCGGGCTGCGGTGGGGCGAGCTGATCGCACTGCGGGTGCGGGACCTGGACCGGGTGAACATGGTGGCGCGGGTGGCCCGCCGGACGGCTGAGCTGCGGAACGGGCGGCTCGACGTGGGGCCGACCAAGTCCGCGGCCGGGGTGCGCACGGTGGCCCTTCCCCGTTTCCTCGCCGATGAGCTGGCGGAACACCTGGCCGAGTTCGCCGAACCGGGTCCGGACGGACTGCTGTTCGTCGGCAAGCGGGGAGGGGTCCTGCGCCGCGGGAACTTCCGTCGCGAGGTGGACTGGAAGAAGCTTCTGGCCAAGGCCGGGTTGCCGGACGGCTTCCACTTCCATGATCTCCGCCACACCGGCAACCAGATGGCGGCGGAGGCCGGCGCGACCACGCGGGAGCTGATGCAGCGGATGGGGCAGAGCACGGCGCGGGCGGCTTTGATCTACCAGCACGCGACGAGCGCCCGTGACCGGCAGATCGCCGACGAGCTGAACGCCCGGGTCGAGCGCTACCGGCAGTGCGAGAGCTAGTGGCACGGTAATGGCACGACAGCAGCGAGCGGCGGCCCTCAGGCTCGGGGACCACCGCTCGTTGCATGCTTTGACCTGCGAAGACAGTGAGAGCGGGCGACGGGAATCGAACCCGCACCACCAGTTTGGAAGACTGGGGCTCTACCATTGAGCTACGCCCGCATGCACCCGCATCGTACGGGCGCGTCTGCGAGTCTAGCGGCTCACGCTAGAGTGATCGCACCGCCCCGGCCCTGGGGCGAACCGGGATGTGGCGCAGCTTGGTAGCGCATCCGCTTTGGGAGCGGAGGGTCGCAGGTTCAAATCCTGTCATCCCGACCACCATCGACCGGCCGGTCGCCCGTGTGGCGGCCGGCCGGAGTCGTGTCCGGCGGCCGGCACCGCGTCCGGCAGGCGCTTATTTTTCGTCACCGCCATCCTTAATTGTGTTCAACACGATTTCGTGAGGCATGAACAGAACCTCAGTGCGCCGCGTCAAGTGTTTACCTCGGTTACCTACTTCGCAGTACCGTTGAGATTTCCTCCTCCTTCACTTACTGTCCTCCAGCAGACCTGGGGGTGGTGCTTTTTTCCAACGGTGAACGAAGGACAGAATGGGCTCGATGACGGAATTGACGTTCGGCTGGATCACGCCCGTTCTGTCGTACGTCATGGCGTGCGTGGGAAGCGCACTCGGCCTCCGCTGCATGGTGCGAGCGCTTTCCGCGACCGGCCGTTCCCGCCGCCACTGGCTCGTCAACGGCGCCATGGCCATCGGCACCGGGATCTGGACCATGCACTTCATCGCGATGATGGGGTTCGGCGTCACGGGCAGCGAGATCCGGTACGACGTCCCGCTCACGGTGCTCAGCCTCCTGGTCGCCATCGCGGTCGTCGGCATCGGCGTGTTCGCCGTGGGCTACCTCGCTTCCAAGACCCTCGCCGTGCTCGTCGGCGGCGCCGTCGCCGGCCTGGGCGTCGCCGCGATGCACTACATCGGCATGGCCGCCATGCGGCTGTCCGGCAACGTCTCCTACGACCCCGGCGTCGTCACGCTGTCCGTCGCGATCGCGGTCGCCGCCGCGACCGCCGCGCTCTGGGCCACCCTCAACATCCACGGCAAGGCCGCCGCGGTGGGGGCGTCACTCGTGATGGGCGTCGCCGTCAGCGCCATGCACTACACCGGAATGGCGGCGGTCAGCGTCGAAGTGCACGCCGGGCATTCCGTGACCAGTGGCGCCACCCCCATGCAGTTCGTGTTCCCGCTCACCGTCGTGCTGGGTTCCTACCTCTTTCTGACCTCCGCGTTCGTCGCGCTTTCCCCGGGTCCGCAAAAAGAACTGACGACCTGAGCGAACCGCGAACGAATTCCGCAATGGGAGAACCATGGCCGTGCGCCGAGAAAAGCATGCCCGCATTTCGCCGGCCCCCCGGCTCGTAGACCGCCTGACGCCGCGGTCCGTCCGCGCGAAGATCGTCGCGCTGCTGATGGTGCCGGTGGTCTCGCTGATGGTCCTGTGGGGCCTCGCCACGGTCTCGGCCGTGCAGACCGCCTGGAACCAGCGCCAGGTCGAGGAGTTCGACACCCACCTGACCGCCCCGGTCGCCGACCTGGTCACCGGCCTGCAGGCCGAACGCGCGGTCGTCGCCGCCCACCTCGCCGGCTCCGGTGACCTGCCCGCGCTGGAGCAGCGGTACGCCCAGACCCGGGCCGCGCTCACGAGGCTGCGCGACGGCGTGACCCTGGTCGCCGCCGACCTCGCCGGCCTCGCGCCCGACCTGGACCGCCGCCTCGGCGACCTCGTCGCCGACGTGACCAGGCTGGGCAGCGCCCAGGGCGCGGTGACCGCCCGCCAGGCCGACTGGCGCGCCACCTTCGACGCCTACTCCGACGCCATCGACACGGCCTTCGCGGTCGAGGCCGCCCTCGCCGACGTCCACGACATCCCGGTCGCCCTGGCCGTGCCCGCCCTCGGCCGCGTCGGGGAGATGCTCGCCCGGCAGGACGCCGCGGCCCGCGCCGCGGCCGCCGGGCGCGCGAACGCCGAGACCTACCGCGCCTTCGTCGACGCGCTCGGCGGGCAACGCGTCCTCACCGCCGGTCTGCTGTCCGACCTGCCGGACGCCCAGCGGGAAGCCCTCCGCGACATCACGTCCAGCGACTCCTACCGCGCCCTCACCGACGTGCAGAACACCGTGCAGGCCGACACCGCGGGCCGCGCCCTCGCCGCGACCGTCACCTCCGGCCAGTGGGCCTCCTCGCTCGACGCGGTCACGCGCGACCTCGCCGCCGTCCGCTCGGAGGCCGCCACCGAGGCCGCAGCCGAAGCGGACGACGCGGGCAGCTCGGCCCTCACCGAAAGCGCGGTGACCGTCCTGCTGGGACTCACCGCCGTGCTGCTCGCCCTGCTGATCTCCGTGCGGATCGGGCGCGGCCTGGTGATCGAGCTGGTCGGCCTGCGCGACTCGGCCCTCGAACTGGCCAACCGGCGGCTCCCGCGCGCGATGCGCAGGCTGCGGGCCGGCGAGAAGATCGACCCGGACGCCGACGTGCCGGTGGTGCCGCCGAGTGACGGCGAGATCGGCCAGGTCGGCGCCGCGCTCAACGCCGTGCAGCGCGCCGCCCTGACCGCCGCCGCGGAACGCGCGGAGCTGCTCACCGGCGTGTCCGGTGTCTTCGTCACGCTCGCCCGGCGCAGCCAGTCGCTCGTGCACCGCCAGCTCAGCCTGCTCGACACGATGGAACGACGCACCGAGGAACCCGCCGAGCTGGAGGACCTCTTCCGCCTCGACCACCTCGCCGCGCGCATGCGCCGCCACGCCGAAGGGCTCATCATCATGTCCGGCGCCGCCCCCGGCCGCGTGTGGAGCAAACCCGTGCCGCTGATGACCGTCGTCCGCGCGGCCGTCGCCGAGGTCGAGGAGTTCCAGCGTGTCGAGGTGCACCGGATGGCCGACGTCGGCGTCCAAGGCGCCGCCGTCGCCGACCTCACACACATGATCGCCGAGCTGGTCGAGAACGCCACCTCGTTCTCCCCGCCGAACACGACGGTCCTGGTGCACGGCGAGGCCGTCGGCGCCGGGTTCGTCGTGGAGATCGAGGACCGCGGCCTCGGCATGGGCCCGGAGCGACTGGCCGAGGCCAACCGGCGGATCGCCGAGGCGCACCAGCTCGACCTGTTCGACGGTGAGCAGCTCGGGTTCTACGTGATCAGCCGCCTGGCCCGGCGCCAGGGCATCACCGTGACGCTGCGGCGCTCGGCCTACGGCGGCACGACCGCGGTCGTGCTGCTGCCGACCGCGCTGCTCACCCGCGCCGAGGCCACGCCCGCTGACGCCGAGGTCCCCACGGCCCGGTCACGCCCGGCGCGGCGCCCCGAGCCGGCCCGGGAACGGGACAACGGACGGCACCGTCCGCCGCCGCGCCCGCCGGCTCCGCCGCGGCCGGAACCGGTGGTCGCCGAGGACGACGAAACCGGCGGTCTGCCGCGCCGCAAACGACAGGCGCACCTCGCTCCCGGGTTGCGTGAATCCGCGCAGGACGAGGCCGCGGCGCCGCGGACGTCGCCCGACGAGGCCCGCGCCACCATGTCCGCCCTGCAGCAGGGATTCACCCGCGGACGCAACGGATGACGACGAGAGGGGTAGCGGTGGACGCCACCGATAACAGCAGGGAGCTCGCCTGGCTGCTGGACGAGCTGGTGGGCAACGCGCCACGGGTCCGGAACGCGCTGCTGCTGTCCAACGACGGCCTGGCGATGGCCACTTCGACGGGGATGACCCGCGAGGAGAGCGAGCACCTCGCCGCGGTGTCGTCGGCCCTGAACAGCCTCGCGAAGGGCGCGGGCAGGCAGTTCGACGCCGGTGCGGTCCGGCAGACGATGGTCGAGCTCGACGGCGGGTTCCTGTTCGTCATCGCGGCGGGCGGCGGGACCTGCCTGTCGGTGTTCGCCGAGGCAGGCACGGACATCGGACTGGTCGCCTACGAGATGGCGCGGCTCGTTTCGCAGGTGGGTGAGCACATGTACACCGCACCGCGGCTGGACCGGACAGGCACGTGAGCGACTGGTACGGCGACGAGTCCGGCCCCATGGTCCGCCTGTACGCGCTGACCAGGGGCCGGGCGCGGCCGTCCGCCGACTTCCTGGACATCATCGCGCTCGTCTCCGCCCGCACGCGGCCCGAGCACGACCTCACCCTGAGCCCCGAGCAGGCGGTGATCCTCCAGCTGTGCCAGGCGCACACGCTGTCGGTCGCGGAGATCGCGGCCCGCGCGAACCTGCCGCTCAACGTCACGCGGGTGCTGCTGGCGGACCTGCTGAACGGCGGGCACATCGAGGTGACCCGCCCGGCGCCGGCCGCCACCGGGCCGACCGATCGCATCCTGAGGGAAGTGCTGAATGGACTCCGTGCGCTCTGAACCACTGCCCGCGCCTGCGAAACCCTTCACCGCGTTGAAGATCCTCATCGCGGGTGGTTTCGGCGCGGGCAAGACCACGATGGTCGGGGCCGTCAGCGAGATCCAGCCGTTGCGCACGGAGGAGTACCTGACCGAGGCCGGCGCCGGGATCGACGACGCCGAGGGCGTGGAGCAGAAGACGACCACCACGGTCGCCATCGACTTCGGCCGGATCACGTTCGACGAGCACCTCGCGCTGTACCTGTTCGGCACGCCGGGGCAGGACCGGTTCTGGTTCTTCTGGGACGACATCGCGCAGGGCGCGCTCGGCGCGGTCGTCATCGCCGACACGCGCCGCCTCGAAGACTGCTTCCCGGCGGTCGACTACTTCGAGCGGCGGGAGACGCCGTTCGTGGTGGCGGTGAACTGCTTCGCCGGATCCCGCCAGTACCGCGCGAACCAGGTCGCGGCGGCGCTCGACCTCGACCCCGGCATCCCGGTGGTGCTGTGCGACGCGCGGAACCGGGAGTCGGCCAAGGAAGTGCTGATCGCGCTGGTGGAGCAGGTGCGGCGGGGCAGGCACCGCTGAGTTCGGCCGGGACCGACACGACCGGTTCCTAGCGTGGCGGCGTGAACACCGCAACGGACGAGCACGTCGTGATCAACCCGAAGATCCTGTACTTCGGCACGCCCGTGGTGCTGCTGTCGACCGAGAACGCCGACGGCAGCGCCAACCTCGCGCCGATGTCCTCGGCGTGGGCGCTGGGCCACGTGGTCGTGCTGGGGCTGTCCGCCGCCTCGCACACGGCGGCCAACCTCCGCGCGCGCCGGGACGTGGTGGTCAACCTGCCCGGTCCGGAGCAGTGGCGGGCGGTGGAGCGGCTGGCCCCGCTCACCGGCGCGGACCCGGTGCCCGCGCACAAACGCGGCGCGTTCCGGCACGAGCCGGACAAGTTCGCGGCGGCCAGGCTGCGGCCCGTGGACTCGGACCTGGTCCGGCCGCCGCGGGTGGCGGACTGCCCGATCGCGCTGGAGGCGCGGGTGGCCGAGGTGGGGGAGGGCTGGGGCGGCGGGTTCGTCGTGGTGCAGGCGGAGGTGCTGCGCGTGCACTGCGATCCGCGGCTGGTGGTGCCGGGGACGCAGCACGTGGACCCCGGCGCGTGGAGCCCGCTGATCTACAACTTCCGGCACTACTTCGGCCTCGGGCCGGAGCTGGGGCACAGCTTCCGCTCGGAGACGCCGCGCTAGGTGGCTCGGGCGGCCTGGGTGGTGGGGTTGCTGCTTGGGGGAGGGGCGGCTGTATGGGGCTGTGCTTGGGGGAGGGGCGGCTGTATGGGGGGTTTGTGGCTGCGCGGGGGCCTGCGGCTGGGTGGTGGGGCTGCCGTTCGGGGGAGTGGCGGCTGCGTGGCGGTCTGCGGCTGGGTGGTGGGGCTGCCGTTCCGGGGAGGGCGGCAGCGTGGGGGCTGCGGCCTGGGCAGTGGGGGTTGCC